>DIFU01000070.1 GCA_002419285.1 Prolixibacteraceae bacterium UBA5740
TGGTAAGATCGACCATATGAAAACCAGGGAAAGCGCTATGTGAAGATAACACAGCTGTCGGCAAGGGACATACCTGGATACCCATGCTCGAAAGGATCGGGATTACGACAGTCAGCGATGCCCTGCCATACCCACTCATGTCGTGGATGGCTGCAACGCGAGGTACAAGATGTTTATTCATGCCTGCCTGTTTTATTTTGCCAAAGATACAGAAACTATTTTCGGAAGATCAACGGGACTTCAATGACAGTTCTATTTTCTGCCTCCACCGGCTGATTCTGTCATTTAACCTACAAATCAGAAAGCAGATATTTCTGTCCGAAACATTTTTCAGTGATTATATTATCTTTGTCCGCATTGCAAAGCTTGAGCTTTGTCAGTAAGGCCCGGAGTGCATTGAGTTACCGTCTGAATTACAATCATGCCGGGTGTGCCCGGAAAGTATCCGGACCCAATGATAACCAGATAATAAATTTTGAAATGAAGATTGGCCTGATTGGTTACGGTAGAATGGGCAAAGAGATTGAAAAAATTGCCATAGAACGGGGGCATGACATACCTGTGATTATTGATTTAAACAATTCATCAGATCTGTCCCCTGAAAATCTCCGCATTTGTGATGTCATCATAGAATTCACCATCCCGGAATCAGCAATTCATAATTACCTGAAATGTTTCGAAGCGGGAGTTCCTGTGGTGAGTGGAACCACTGGCTGGCTCGACAAGCTCGAGTATGTTCATGAACAATGCAAAAAGTACGATGGGACTTTTTTCTATGCAAGCAATTTCTCCATTGGGGTGAATCTGTTTTTCGAACTGAACCGTCACCTGACTTCGTTGCTGTTTCCGCACAGGCAATATAAGCCCCGCATGAAAGAAATACATCATATTCATAAAATGGACGCTCCCAGTGGAACAGCTATTTCACTTGCAGAAGACATAATCGGGAACATGCCGGAATTGAACAGCTGGACTATAGACGAAAACCATGCTTTCGACCAACTGTCCATTGAGGTTGAACGAACAGGTGAGGTTCCTGGCACCCATATCATATCCTGGGAATCAAGTGTTGATACCATTGAAATATCCCATACCGCGAAAAGCAGGAAAGGGTTTGCACTGGGTGCAGTGATTGCTGCCGAATACTGTTTGACCCACAAGGGAATTCTGAATATGAAAGACTTACTAAAATTCTAATAAAGCAATGAGAAATATTCTGACCAATAAATGGTTTAAATTCGGGGTTGTTGCCATTCTTTACACGCTTTGGGTAATATGGCTCAAAAATTTCTGGTGGCTGATTGGCCTTGCGGTAATTTTTGACATGTACGTTTCAAAGAAGGTTCACTGGGCTTTCTGGAAGAAGAAGGATGCACCGGGAGGCAAGCAGACAGCGCTTGTCGAATGGATTGATGCCATCATTTTTGCGGTAATTGCCGCTTCGTTTATCCGCATGTTTTTCATTGAAGCCTATACCATACCAACCTCTTCAATGGAAAAATCGATGCTGGTTGGCGATTACCTGTTTGTCAGCAAAACAGCCTATGGCCCAAAAACTCCAAACACGCCCCTATCCTTTCCATTCGTGCATAACACCATGCCTCTTACCGCGACGAATAAATCCTATGTCGAGTGGATAAAACGCCCCTATAAAAGGCTGGCCGGTTTTGGAAAAATCAAGAATAATGATGTTGTGGTTTTCCACTTTCCCGAAGGTGATACGGTAGCCCTGAGGATGCAAAACCAAAGTTATTACCAGCTGGTCAGGTCTTATGGTCGTGACCGGGTTTGGAGTGATGAAAGGAACTTTGGTAAGGTCATCGCAAGACCGGTTGATAAGCGGGAAAATTACATCAAGCGTTGTGTCGGAATTCCGGGAGATGTGATTCAGATCAAGGAAGGCGTATTGTTTGTCAACGATCGCCAGCAGGATCATTTCGACGGACAACAATACAACTATCTGGTAAAAGCCAATAGCACGATCAATCCAAGGGCACTTGACAAACTCGGCATTTCGAATGACGACCGCCAGAACTATTCAAACATGCAGTATATATTCCCATTGACAGACAACATGGTTTCCGAATTCGAGAAATTCAACAATGTCACTTCCATCGAAAAACTGCTTGATTCTCCAGATCGGTGGGATCCCAATATTTTCCCTTCCGACAGTAAGTTCCCTTGGAATGTCGATAACTTTGGACCTCTGAAAATTCCAGCAAAAGGAGCAACCGTTGAATTGACCCCGGATGTTTTGCCACTTTACGACAGGATTATCAGGGTTTATGAAGGCAATACGCTGGAGGTGAAAGATAACGTAATCCACATCAATGGAGCGGCAACCAATCAATATACCTTCATGATGGATTATTACTGGATGATGGGCGATAACCGCCACAACTCGGCAGATTCGCGTTATTGGGGGTTCGTGCCTGAAGACCATGTTGTAGGAAAGGCAGTGTTTATCTGGCTCTCGCTCGACAAGGACAAGAGCTTGCCAGGGAAAATCAGGCTGAACAGGCTCTTCCGGTCTATCAACTAAGATAACTGACGACAGAAAAGGATAATGAATGAAAACATTATCCTTTTTTTTCATACATTTAGAACGTTAATAGTTGCAAGCAACACCCAAAAAATCAACTAATGGAGAACGAAATAAAACGCAATCCCATCAACACCCAACTGGTGCTCATGTTGCTCCTTGCCATTTTTCTGGTGATATTTACATTGCAGAACTCAGCATCGGTTGCCATCCGTGTATTCCTTTGGAATGTTAACGTACCGTTGGTAGTCCTGATCCTGTTATGTTTGCTGATTGGTTATCTCTTACCACATTTTTCTTACATTCCAAGAATCTGGAAACTGAAAAGCGAACTCTCCCGGACCCGAAAGGAGAAAGAAGAACTTGAAAAATCGACTGAAAAACAGGTTCGCACAAAACCCGATCCTGAAGGAATTGCCTTTGATGACATGCTGGGCGATGAGGAATAATGTATCAACCAATACACTTTCCTGATGCAAGAAGCGCTGCCTGTACTTCATGCCACCAATTACTTTGGCCCCGTATTCTTTTATTATACCCTGCAAAAAGCTCCTCTGGTTTATATTGATCAGCATGAGCATTTCATCCGTCAAACTTACCGTAACCGATGTTATATCCAGGGCTCTAACGGAGTCCTTCCGCTTATGGTCCCGGTCGAAAAAGGCCGGTCGCCCCAACAGAAGATCCGTGACATCCGGATTGCCTACCATACCCCATGGCAGCGTAATCACTGGAGATCGATTGTTTCAGCATACAAGAACTCTCCTTTCTTTGATGATTATCAAGCAGATATTCAAATCTATTTCGAGAAAGAATTCAGGTTTTTGTTTGACTTGAACCTGGCCATAATGAATACGATGTGCCAGCTCTTGAATCTTGACCGCACTATCCACCTGACCATCGGATTTGAAAACACGGGCGAAGAATCCGCAAATTACAGAACCAGCCTCTCCCCTAAAATCCCCCTCGAAGAAACGGCGCCATGGTATTATCCCATTGAATACACACAAGTTTTTGAAGACAAATTTTCCTTTACTCCAGGATTGAGTATCCTCGATCTGTTATTTTGTACCGGTCCCGGTGCGATTGGATATCTTGGGCAGAAAATCGTGCAAAAAACCTGAAATGATCAGGTCATGGTCAAAGGCAAGGGGAGGCAAATGCCCAATGTGGAACCATTCGGCAAGGGCTGCATCATCCCCTGCCAGGGGTTGCAACTTTTGGGGAATCATCGTGTAAAAAGCCAGTGTTAAAGTGCGGTGCCTGGGATCACGGTCAATTGCGTCAAAAACCCGATATTGCTCCAGGTGATCAACAGAAATACCCGTTTCCTCCAATAATTCGCGCCTGCAGGCTGCCTCCAGAGTTTCATCCAGATCGGCGAAACCACCCGGCAAAGCCCACTTTCCCATGAAAGGATCCTTGCCCCTTTGAATCAGAAGAATTTCATGGGACTCCGTCATGACAATAGCATCTACCGTGACTGCCGGCCGTGGATAATTATATGTATACATTGGTTTATTCCTGTTTCCCTGTTCTCCAGTATTTGACGACGAGATAAACTACAGCGATCAGGATTAACAAATAGATCAGCAATTCGGTCCTTTCCATGGTCAGATGATTTTTTTCATAACCCGCATCTTATGCGTATACCTTTTAGTGTCTACGTTATAAATGCCATATTGATCCACATTATCGATCCTGACTTTTCCGGAAGCGTGAATAATTTTATTCTGCTTCCAAAGAATGCCGACATGGATGATATTACCTTCTTCATCATCGAAAAATGCAAGATCTCCTGGCAGGGTCTCTTCCACGAAGCTGAGAGAAGTTCCAAGAAAAACTTGTTGGCTTGCATCCCTTGGCAACCTGAATCCGGCCATTTTGTATATCACCTGCGTAAAGCCGCTGCAATCGATTCCCAAAGGACTTCTTCCGCCCCAAAGATAAGGAGCATTAAAATACTTCAGGGCCTGGGAGATGATAAAACTCCGGTGATCTTTGAGACGTCCATAGGCAACATGCCCATTCAGGTTGCACTTTTTCGAATCGAGCCTGAATTGCTTGAGATAGGGTCTCCAAAATGGCAAGGTGCTTCCGGCAACCAACATCAGGTTTTGCTCTTTCGAAATAGGGATTATTGAAAAAATATCAGTAGTAACGGCTGAAGGTGCAGATTCAATCCTTGTGCTGTCGCGTTCAGTAAGTGGGGTGACCATCTTGGAGTCAACCCATCCTTCATAGCCATCAAATACAAGCCTGACATGACTCCATCCCGGAAGATAGTCAATGATTTCAAAATGTTCCCCGAAAAGAATCTGGGTAACCATCTCGCTACGTTCCGAAGGTTCTCTGCGGACGGGAATTAAACTTAAACCGCAAATGCCGTAATTCATTAAAAAATTTAGTTATTTTACGCAATCAAATATATAATTTCTCAATCGAAATTAACGGTATAAATCTCTGGGCTTCCAAAAAATCATGAAAACTTTCAGAGACAAATTATTAAAATACTCAAAATTCATATTCTGGGGCTTCGCTTTCATCACAGCGGCAGTTCTGCTTTATCTTATACTGCCGTCGGAACCCAGATTTATGTATGAATATCAGAAAGGAGCTCCATGGAAACACGAAAACCTGGTAGCCCCCTTTGATTTTGCCATTTTAAAATCGTCGAACGAGATTGAAATTGAGAAACGGGAGGCCACAAGGAACTTTGCCCCCTATTTTTTGGCCGACACACTCATCTCGACCCAAAAAATGGGCGAATTGATTAACGACCTGGGGCAGGTTAACGAAGAAGAACATCCTGAAATCAGGGCAGTGGAAAGGGAACTTGTTTCATCACTTCAGGCACTCTATTATAATGGTATTTTGCTTAACTCTCCTGAAGCCATGGATATTCTGGCTGACAAAAGTGAGATATCGGTGGTTACCGGCAACATGGTTGACAGGAGAGCTGTATCTGATCTGACATCCGAAAAAACGGCATACAACAATTTTCGACAGGTAATTACGGACTTGTCGGCCCGTTTCCCTGAAGTGGCCGGTGAATTGCGCAAACTGGATGCTGCCAGATACATTAAAAGTAACCTGAGTTTCGACGACAATTATACGCGCAGTGAGCTTAACCGTCTCGAATCGGCCATTGCAACCGCACGTGGGATGGTTCAGGCAGGTGAAAGAATCATCCTGAAAGGAGAAATTGTGGATGACTCCCGATTTCAGCTGCTCGAATCACTCAAAGGAGCCTATGAAATGAAACGGGGCGAAGGGATTAACAGCCACTTGATTTCAGTCGGCAAATTCATGCTTATCCTTGTCTTTTTGGGTTTGTTGTTTACTTACCTATATATCTATAAACCCAATATCTTGTCAGATACACGAAAACTTAGCTTCATGCTCTTGTTTCTCGTTTTCGTTGTATTCCTTGCCCAGGCAGTCAATTCATACGAGAACCTCCACATTTATATGGTACCTCTTGCCATCCTGCCTGTCGTGATCCGAACTTTTTACGATCCCCGCACAGCCATATTTACCCTGATCATAACATCGATTCTTATCGGGTTTTATGCCCCTAATAATTATGAATTTGTGTTGCTCGAAGTGTCAGCAGGCATGGTGGCTGTTTTCAGCCTGAACAAGATGCACCGGCGCGTACATGTTGTCATAGCATCCCTGCTGGTTTTGCTTACCTATGCATTGGTATTTACTGCAGTGACAATGATCAGGGAAGGTACCCTGATCGCATTCAATTTCAGGATGCTGCAATGGTTTGCATGGAGTAGCCTACTCATTTTGGTGGTTTACCCCCTGATTTTTATATTTGAAAAGCTGTTTGGGTTTGTATCGGATGTAACACTGATTGAATTATCCAATACGAACCAACCACTGCTCAGAAAGCTGGCAGAAGAGGCCCCCGGTACTTTCCAGCATTCGATGCAGATTGCCAACCTTGCCGAGGAGGTCATCCTCAAGATCGGAGGCAATCCGTATCTTGTGAGGGCCGGTGCCCTTTACCATGATATAGGAAAAGCCGTGAAGCCGACCTATTTCATCGAAAATCAGGAAATGGGAATGAATCCTCATGACCTGATGAGTTATAAAAAGAGTGCCGAAATCATCATTGACCATGTGCGTCATGGCATTAAGACCGCCCAGAAGCACAAACTGCCGGCAAGCATCATCGAATTTATTGCTACCCATCACGGCACGACAAAAGCAAAATACTTCTATCTGAAACATTTGCAAGACAATCCGAATGAACAACTCAATGAAGAGGATTTTGTATATCCCGGTCCCCTGCCCCGATCGAGGGAAGCAGCCGTCGTTATGCTTGTCGACGGAATAGAGGCCGCTTCCAGAAGCATGAAGGAGAAAACGCTTGAAGGATTGCGGACGCTGATTAATGACATGATTGACCAGAAAGTCAAGGATAATCAACTCGACAATTCGGATCTCACTTTCGCCGATATCAGCAAAATCAAGGAAATTCTACTGAAAAAGCTGGTGAATATTTATCATGTCCGGATTGAATACCCTTCCGAAAAGTAACTGCAACATTTTCTGCCCCTAAACGTTTATTTTATACCCAAATTATAAGTTGAAACCATGTTGAATTATAAATCATATTTAGTCGCTTTACTTGCATTTACGTTATTATTCACTGGATGCGAAAAGGATGATCCGGATCCAGGCGATGGTAATCCAACTGCACAAATAGCACCGTTGCTGACCCGGAAGATCAATACCTTCATCAAGGATGTGATGAGCGATGTCTATTATTGGAACAACACTTTGCCAACCATCGACGTGGATTATGAATTTGACTCAAAGGATTATTTCGACAAGTTGTTGAACAAGGAAGATAAATGGTCATTTATATCCGATAACATCACTGAAGTGGAAGACAGCTTCGAGGGTATTGAAACAACCTTTGGCTATTCACTGGCCTTTGGCAATTTTGTCGATGGGACCGGCTCACCTACAGGTAACTATTTTGCCATCATTGAATATGTTTATCCCAATACACCTGCCTCAAGAGCAGGTTTCAAGCGGGGTGATATCATCACACGAATAAGCGGTGAAAATATAACCACTTCCAACTATATGCAATTGTTCAACAATGCCACAATCAGTGTAACACGCGGTGATTATACCGAAGGTGGCATCAGTGAAAAAGAAACGGTGAGCATGACCGCCGAAAAACTGGAACTTAATCCTGTTGTCATGGCGAAAGTCATAGAACATGGAGGGGTAAAAGCCGGTTATCTTTTCTACACACAATATATTGCAAGTTATAACAGCAGCCTCGATTCTGTTCTTGCGGTCTTCAAAGCGCAGGGGATCAGGCAATTGGTACTCGACCTTCGATACAATCCGGGCGGTCAGACAACAGCGGCGCAGCACCTGTGCAGTTCACTGGCCCCCCTTGATATTGTCAATGCCGGAAAACAACTGGTATCCTTCAAGTGGAACCAGAAATACCAGAATTATTGGCAGCAAACCAACAACAAAAGCCAGCTGGGTGTTTACTTTGACCCTACTGTACCAGTCAAGCTCGGCCTTGATAAAATTTATATCCTTACCACCGATGGAACGGCCAGTGCTTCAGAGCTTACCATTACCGGCCTGGATCCATATATGGAAGTAGTGACTGTCGGCAAGCCCACCTATGGAAAATATACTGCCTCCATTACACTGAAACCTGAAGACATGTATGAAAGTCCTGACACATACAAGGATTTTAAAAACTGGGGGATTCAACCGATTGTTATCCAATTTGCAAATTCATTGGGAGTAACAGATTTCAAGGAAGGTTTTATTCCTGATATTGATGTTGCCGACAAATTACTTCCTGCAGTAGCGCTAGGTGATCCAAGAGAACCGCTTCTGGCACAAGCACTGGAACATATGACAGGTGTTCCGGTACAAACCACGAAAAGTGCAATAGCTTACCCGGAATTCAAAGTCATTCATCGGGGTTTTTCGAAATATGATCACAACAAGAGAAACATGTCAGTTGATTTTGGTCACGATGAATTGTTGAAATCAATCAAAGAATTGAGGGATAAATAATTTTATGCCGTCCTCAGGATGGATTCTCCGGGGAACGGCCTTGTCCCATAAAATCCTGAAATGCATTGTAGACCCCCCCCGTCTTCCAGTATTCTTCGTGGTCTTTCTGCGTTTTGTGCCATTGTACTGCCAAAGACTGAAGCCTGCTGTCGGCATGTGAGAAGAACATCTTATAGGATTGACAAAAGCGAGGCTTCCGGTTATCCTGTGGATCCTTGATCCTGTCTTTCGTGCATCCTCCATAGCATTTTGTAAGCCATGGACATTTACGACATTCTCCGGGCAATACAGCCTTAAATGCACCGAAAGTCTGTTGCTGCTTCGAATTCAGCATTGCCGAAAGTCGGTGGGTCATCACGTTCCCGAGTTTCCACTTTGGTTCCACAAAGAAATCGCAACTGTAGACATTTCCATTGTGCTCTATCACGACATAGGGGCCACATTCCTTCATCATGGTACACTCAGGGACCGGCATGCCAACATAGGCATGAAAAACAGACTCAAAATGCCTTACAGAGGTGGTAGGTTCCCCGTTTTTAAAATCAGCCATCCACAGGTCGAAAATGCGCTTCAAAAAATGGCCATAAGCTTCGGCCGTAACTGAGTAGGGCGCTGCCCTGGATGGATCATCCGGGTCGGTTTCAACTACCGGGATAAACTGCATCCATGTAAGTCCAAGATTTTTATAATAGTGATAAAGCTCGTCGGGAAACTGGACAGAATAATCAGTCAGACAACAAAGCGCATTGACAGCTACATCATTATCCAACAACATTTGCGCATTTTTCTCAACCCGGGCATGGGTACCCTGGCCTCCCTGGTCAACCCTGTAGCGGTTATGTACATGGGAAGGGCCATCTAACGACAAGCCTACCAGCCAGTCGTACTTGCGGAGAAATCGAGCCCAGGTTTTATCAAGAAGGATACCGTTAGTCTGAAGTCCATTTCCTACGGTTTGTCCCCTACCGAATTTCTTTTCCAGCTCAATCGCTCTCTCATAAAATTCAATTCCCATTAAAGTAGGCTCACCACCTTGCCAGGCAAAACTAACCGATTGACCCCCCTGTTGCATAACCTGACGAATCAGCTCTTCCTGTATTTCAGGACTCATTCTGTGCCTGGAAGACTCATTAAAAAGCTCCGATTTCTTGAGGTAAAAACAATAAGTACAGTTCAAATTGCAATCAGGACCAGCCGGTTTGATCAGAACTGATTGCAAGGGTTTGAAATTCCTGGCCATTTTCAAAATCAATAATTATTAACAAGCACAAACTTAATAAATAGTGGCTAAAGAGAATGGTTGAAAACTTGATTGACAGATTCTCGGGCAATAAATGCAAAATCCCTAAAATTGTTTATCCTCCAAAGTCACATTGCAGACTGAAAGGATAAATGTACAACACATTATATTTCAGCATGATAAAGAAGAAAAGAAAAGGAAGGAGACTGAAGCCGAAATACAAGAGATTATTTATTGTCATTCTAATGCTCATCATTTCCTTTATTGCCATTCCCCTTTTGAGGCGTGATCATTCATCATCTCAGGCAACGGAAGTAGGAAAGGTAAGTGTTGCAAAATATAAGGATTTGAATGCCAGGCATCTGAAACATGCAAAAGCAAATGGCATAAAACCATTTTCTTCAGATGCCGATGTATTGGAAGGGGTTAAGGAACTTATTCGGGAAGGGGAACTCGAGAAACTTGAAGACAATCAGTATTATATGGTCGACAATTTGACCCATTCGCATCCTTACCTGACTCCCGAAACCATTGAATTGCTTGATTTGATTGGGGAACGTTTCCAAGAAAAACTGAAGGATAACAACATTGAAATATACCATTTCAGGATAACCTCAGTTCTCCGTACCAAAGAGAGCCAAAAAAGATTGAGCCGGTCGAATATCAATGCAACCTCTGACTCCAGCCATCTCTATGGAACAACCTTCGATATTTCCTGGAAAAACCTGATCAGGAAAGGTTGGTTTGGTAAACAAACCACGGTTGCCCATGGTCCGGCCATCAGGTTATTGTCGCAAACCATCGGCGAATTAAAAAAAGAAGGGAAATTGGTAGTGGTTACAGAATTTAAAGAAGCCTGCTTTCACATTACCATTGCTGAAAACTGATTTTTTCATACATAATCACCATGAATTGGGGAAATTCCAATGGTTAAGCAATAACTTATGAATAGGCTAGTTAAATAAGCATGCTATTTTTTTAGTTTTGCAGAATGATGCAAAAGATTCTGATACCTGTCATCCTCTTACTTATTCTGACCTCAGAAAGCTTCGCTCAAAGCAACAATGCCACTCTTGTTGGTAAGGTTGTCGATGTGGATGGCCAGCCACTGGAACTGGTCAACATTGCATTGCGTGATTATCCCATAGGAACTTCAACGAACCGCAGGGGCGAATTTCTTTTAAGAATCCCGGCACGTCGTGATATAACGGTTGTGTTCTCTTCAATGGGTTATGTAACTTTAGAGAAAAGCATACAGGCAGGAATAGAAGAACGCGTCACGATGAATGTCACGCTTTCGCGATCAACCACGGAAATTGGTGAGGTCAATGTTACCGAAAACAGGAGAAACAGTGGAGGCCTCGAGAGAATAGATCCCAGGCTAACCAGTAACTTAAGCACAGCAGGCGGAGGGGCAGTCGAAACATTGATTAAGACACTTCCCGGAGTTTCGTCCAACAATGAACTGAGTTCACAATATTCGGTTAGAGGGGGTAATTTTGATGAAAACCTGGTCTATGTAAATGACATTGAGATTTACAGACCATTCTTGATCAGGGCAGGACAACAGGAAGGACTCAGCTTCATCAACAGTGACATGGTATCGTCTATCGAATTTTCTGCTGGGGGGTTCAGTGCCCGCTACGGGGATAAAATGTCGAGTGTTCTGGATATTAAGTATCGTAAACCTGCCGAATTCAAAGGTTCGGTTTCGGGCAGCCTGCTGGGAGGGAGTGTCCATGTGGAGGATCTGGCCTTCAACGGAAAATTATCCCATATTACCGGCATAAGGTATAAAACCAATAAATACCTGCTGGGCAGTCTTGATGAAAAAGGCGAATATGATCCGCGTTTTGTGGATATCCAGACCTACCTGACCTGGAAATTATCTGACAAACTTGATATTTCCTTCCTGGGGAATATCGCCCTGAACCGGTACCATTTCATTCCCCAAACGCGCGAAACGGCATTTGGAACCTGGGATGCCCCCCTGAACACAAAAATCTATTTTCAGGGAAGTGAAGTCGATAACTTTTTAACGCAGCTTGGGGCTCTGAGTCTTAACTTCCACCCTAACGAAAACCTGAACCTGAAATTCATTGCAACCGCTTACCTGGCCAATGAAGAGGAAACCTATGATATACTTGGGGAGTATTACCTTAACCAGCTTGAAAGAAACATGTCCTCAGAAGATTACGGCGACAGCATTTTGAACCTGGGCGTTGGCACTTTCCTGAACCATGCACGCAATTACCTCGATGCCAAGGTAGTCAGTTTTTCACACAAAGGAGCTTATAACAGCGAAAACCATTTGTTGAACTGGGGAATTAAAATCCAACACGAAAGAATTGATAACCAAATCAACGAGTGGATATACCGGGATTCTACAGGTTATTCACTACCCTATTCCGACAAGGAGGTTCTACTTTACTACACTTTGAACAGTAAATCTTCACTACAGTCAATGAGATCAACCGGTTATCTGCAGGATACCTGGCAAATTCCCGTTGCTTCAGGTGACCTGTACCTGAATGGAGGCGTAAGGGCACATTACTGGAGTTATAACCGTGAAACTGTGGTCAGTCCCAGGGTTTCCATCAATTATTTTCCTGATTGGAAAGAAGATATATCATTCAGGTTTGCTACCGGCTGGTACCACCAACCCGCATTTTTCAAGGAATTACTGAATCCTGATGGTGAAATTGAAACAGGGAACAAGGCACAACGTTCATTTCAGGTACTGCTTGGAAGTGATTATATATTCACTGCCTGGAATCGACCCTTCCGTTTCTCATCCGAAGCCTATTACAAACATATGACCCGACTTACGCCTTACCAGATTGATAATGTGAGGATAAGGTATTTACCCGATCAGCTTGCCAATGGTTACGCTACAGGTCTTGATATGAAAATCAATGGGGAATTTGTAAGTGGTGTACAGTCATGGGCCAGCCTTTCTTTGATGAAAACCCAGGAGAACATTGTGGGTGATGGGCATGGGTATATTCCCCGACCAACTGACCAGCGTTTCAACTTCAGTTTATATTTTCAGGACTACCTTCCCGGAAATCCTACCTGGAAAATGTACATGTCTGCCTTTTACGGATCGAGACTTCCTGTCGGGCCGCCTAAGTCGGAAAGATGGCAGGATACCTTTAGGATGCCTCCTTACCGAAGGGTTGATATGGGTATTTCAAAAGTACTGATCAGTCAGAGCTCTCCCGGACCTGGTAAAATAATGGAGGCGATTGATGATTTGTCAATTAGTCTTGAGGTTTTTAATTTGCTGAACATTAATAATACCGTCTCCTATTTCTGGGTAACAAGCAACTGGGGTGACATGTATGCAGTACCCAATTACCTCACCTCCAGAAAGATCAACCTGAAGGTGGCCATCACATTCTGATAATCTTTTGCAGATATTTCCTTGTTAAGTGCCTCTTATCTGGTTTTCGTGTATTTCGGAATCGTGAAAGGTCTTTGCCATAAGCACAGGTTTTTTTGTATATTCAACTTAGTTTTTAAACCTGATTTATGAAACTCAGAATTTACCAGGTTGATGCCTTTACCCATCAATTGTTCAAGGGTAATCCTGCCGCAGTGATACCCTTGCAGCAGTGGCTTCCTGATTCAGTCATGCAACAGATCGCTCTGGAAAATAACCTTTCGGAAACCGCATTTTTTGTACCAGCCAAAGATTACTTTGAGCTTAGATGGTTTACCCCACAAACGGAAGTAAACCTTTGTGGGCATGCCACTCTGGCAACCGCCCACGTTCTTTTCACATACCTGTTCCCGGATTTGAAGGAGATCCAATTCTCGTCAAAGAGCGGAATTCTAATCGTTTATCGGGAAGAAGACACCTACTATCTGGACTTTCCAACTTCACGCGTGGTTTCCGTGCAGGATTCCAAATTAACTTTTGCAAAAAGAATGTTTACTAATCCCGTGGCCGTGCTTGAGGGCAATGAAGATCTCATGGTCGTACTTCCGTCAGAAGAGGAAGTTATTTGCTATCATCCTGATTTCCAACACCTCAGCAAACTTGATTATAGAGGTATCATCATCACCGCGAAAGGAAGCGAGGCGGATTTTGTAAGCCGTTTCTTTGGTCCCCGGGTTGGGGTCAACGAAGATCCTGTAACCGGATCTGCCCACACCCTCCTTATTCCCTACTGGTCGGCAATCCTCAAAAAAAACAAGATGACTGCCCGTCAGCTTTCCATCCGGGGCGGGGAATTATTTTGCGAACATAAAGGTGAAAGAGTGCGTATTGGAGGATCAGCCGTGACCTATCTGACAGGCGAAATCCTTATACCGGGTGATTAATTATGGTAATGAAATAATACATTATTCGATCTTTATTACGTCAAAGTACCATTGAAAAAATTTTCACTACCCTTCTAATATTTAATTTTACATATCAGACCATCTCAAAATTAAAAACTTATGATATCACGTTTACTGTTTCTTATTATGATTCCATCTATGCTGTACTTTCAGGCATTAGGACAGGATCCTGCTTTTGAGCAGGTAAAACGACAGCTAAATAACCAGCAGGAAAGCTTTAATCACAGGATGGATCAATTACAAAAGCTGGCAGACGACCTTTTGTGGTTTGAGAGAACCGGTGATGTCGCTTATGTCGACAAACTTTACATATATGGCCCACCCCAATGGAAAGAAAACAATCCGACAGCTATGGGTGCCGGAAATCCAGTGAAATTCTGGACCTATGCATTTTTTCCAAAGTCACTCGATCCAAACCGAAAATACCCATTGATTTTACTTCCCCATGGTGGCGTACATGCCGATTTTACAACCTATTACACCCATATTATCCGGGAACTTGTCAGTCAGGGTTACGTGGTGGCCGCTCCTGAATACAGGGGCAGTACCGGCTATGGCCGTTCCCATTATGAGAAAATAGATTACGGTGGTCTCGAGAATGAAGATGTATATTATACAAGAAATTACATGATCGAAAATTATGATTTTATCGATAAAAACAGAATTGGCATAATCGGATGGAGCCATGGTGGGCTGATAACCCTGATGAATATCTTTGACCATCCGGATGATTATCAGGTAGCATTTGCAGGAGTACCTGTCAGTGACCTGATAGCAAGGATGGGATATTATGATCAGGGATACCGGAATTTATTCGAGGCAGATTATCACATCGGACAGAGCGCGAATGATAATGTTGCTGAATACCGCAGGAGATCACCTGCATGGAATACCCATAAATATAAGGATACGCCATTGCTTATCCATACTAACACCAATGACGATGACGTAAACGTCCTGGAAGTGGAACATCTCATTAAATCATTGAAAGCAGAAGGAAAGAAGTTTGATTATGTCATATTTGAAGATATTCCCGGGGGACACTCCTTCGACCGCATGGATACAAAAATCGCAAAGGAAATCAGGGTAAGCATCTACAAACACCTGGCAAAGCATCTGAAACCCGACCATCCAATCGATACTCCCAAAAAACTGCAGATTGCAGGCTATCGGTTTTAATCATCATTCAATCAGGCTTGAATGGGTATTTTACAAATATATTACCCATTCAAGCCACTTCATTTATCATTGATAACTGAGATGGTTTTGCCTTTTTAAGCAACTCAATTTTTAATGAAATTCCCATTTTGAATCACTATTCCCATTTATGGATTATATCAATATATTCCAAGTTATGTAAAAATGTCATATTCCTTTAAAAATCAACTTTTTATCTAAATACCTGAAAATATTTCAAAAATTGTATCCCATTATGGGAATATATTTCTATTTTTGAGTAACCAAACACAACGATTTTTCAAAATGAAAATATTTTGACAATAAATTTCAATCGTGTAATTTTGGGAAAGACGCTAATAACAAAAATACAGAAGTATGAATTCCCTGAATGGTAAACCCGCCTACAGGATCTTCATTGTTGAGGACAATGACTTGTATGCCAAAGTCTTAAAAAGACAACTTGAGAATGAGAACTATGAGGTTTTTGTCTATTACAATGGCCGTGATTGCCTGAGTAACCTGGACAAACAGCCTGATCTGATTACCCTTGATTATACTTTGCCGGATATGAATGGAGATGCCATTCTGGCTGAAATCAAGAAACAGCTGCCCAAAGTACATGTAATTATCATTTCAGGGCAGAATGATATTAATACTGCGGTCGGATTGCTCAAGAACGGGGCATACGATTACATCACCAAGGGACCGGACACCCGCGAAAAACTTGGCAACACCATCCGGAACATCTATCAAACCGATCAGCTTCGCATCGAAAATGAAGTATTGAAAGAGGCTGTCAGGGAAAAATATGATTTCCGCAAACTGATAAAGGGAAACAGCAGAGAAATTGAAGCCATCTTTTCCCTTATGGAGAAGGCGGTCAACACCAATATCTCGGTTTCCGTCACTGGAGAAACCGGAACTGGTAAAGAACTGGTCGCCAAGGGAATTCACTATAATTCAAAGCGCAAGAACAAGCCATTCATTGCCGTTAATATTTCTGCCATCCCTGAAGGATTAATAGAAAGTGAACTTTTTGGTCATGAAAAAGGAGCCTTTACGGGAGCCGATTCCAGGAAGATCGGGAAGTTTGAGCAGGCAAACGGAGGCACCTTGTTCCTCGATGAAATTGCGGACCTGGATATCCATATCCAGACAAAACTGCTCCGCGTAATCCAGGAAAGGGAACTAACCCGATTGGGGGGAAGCCAGATCATTCCGCTAGATGTAAGAATTGTAACCGCCACCCATAAAGACATGCAGTTACTCGTTTCCGAGGGAACATTCAGGCAGGACCTGTTCTATAGGTTACTGGGATTACCTATCGCTCTTCCTCCCCTTAGAGACAGGGGACATGACATCATCCTGCTGGGTAAGTATTTCATCGATGAATTTTGTGAAGAGAATAATCTTCTGAAGAAGAGTATTTCACCTGAAGGTCGCAGTGCCCTTCTCTCCTATCCCTTCCCCGGGAACATCAGGGAACTCAAAGCAGTGGTCGAACTGGCTTGTGTCATGTGTCCCGGTGACACTATCGAACCCGAGCATTTGAATCTTATAGGCAAAGAAAACGTCAACCACCTGCTCGCTGCCGAAAAAACCCTGGACGAGTATACCGAGGACATTATCAATCACTTCCTCGTGAAATACAATCACAACGTTAAAATGGTTGCAAGCAAACTTAATATTGGTAAATCAACCATCTACAGGATGATTCAAAATACGCAGAATTGATTCCAAAAAATAATCAAATAAAAGGGCGGTCATAATGACTGCCCTTTTATTTGATTGACAATAAATATCCGGCTTGAATGATTATGACGCCTGATAAGCGTCAATGCCCGATACAATGGTATCTTTGGAAATCTTTTTTACCAATCCCTGTAGCACCTTACCCGGACCAATTTCGGTAAACTCCAAGGCTCCATCGGCAACCATGTTCTCCACAGTTTGGGTCCACCTGACAGGAGCGGTAAGTTGCGCCACCAGATTCTGCCTGATCACTTCAGGATCCGAAACAGGTAAGGCATTCACATTTTGGTAAATCGGACACAACGGAGTCTGAAATGAAGTATTCATGATTGCTGCGGCCAGTTCTTCCCTGGCAGGTTCCATCAATGGTGAATGGAAAGCCCCTCCAACAACAAGCTTCAAAGCCCTTTTGGCTCCCCTTGCCGTCAACATTTCACACGCCTTATCAATTCCAGCTACAGATCCTGAAATGACCAATTGGCCCGGACAATTATAATTGGCTGGAACAACCACATCATCAATCAAGGAACAAACTTCCTCCACTACTGCATCCTCTAACCCAACAATGGCTGCCATGGTGGATTGTTCAGCCTCACATGCTTTTTGCATGGCCAATGCACGCTGAAAAACGAGCATCAGACCATCCTCAAATGTCAACACACCATTAGCCACAAGAGCCGAAAACTCTCCAAGTGAGTGTCCTGCTACCATATCGGGCCGAAAATGTTGCATTGTCTTTGTCAACAGCACTGAGTGCAGAAATATGGCAGGCTGTGTAACTTTAGTCTGCTTCAGGTCATCAACAGTCCCTTCAAACATGATGTCAGAAATGCGATACCCCAAAAGGTCATTTGCCTTTTCAAACAACTCGCGGGCAACATCAGAATTTTCATAAAGATCTTTTCCCATTCCGGGGAATTGGGCCCCTTGACCAGGGAATACGTATGCCTTCATATAATTTTCAATTTTACTCCGGAAAACTACCGGACCGTTATACAAACGTCGCAAATATAATAGATTAATGGATGATGAAAACTCACATTAACACGTCGCGAACCAGACTTAAAACTTAGATGGAATCCGGCTCTATTGTTCAACCCAATCATCCCAAAATTCAAAAACAGCATCGCAGGGAATCTTACTTCATATTATAGAAAGGAAATGAAAAACCAGCAATGACCGTTAGTGCATTTGGGATTTCGATTATCTTTGCTTCCCGTGACTAAACTGAATGATATGAATCTGAAACAGACCTGTATCCTATTCCTTATTGGAATAATGTTTTCATGTAATGCTCCCGACCGGCAACCAAAGTTGCCGCATGTTTATACCATGATCGGTACAGCCACTGGCGTTACGGACATAACATCGCTTAAGCCCGGAAACATGGAAAGTTTCGGCCAGACGGTCCCGGCCATCACGGCACCATTCGCCATGACCCAGTGGACGCCCCAAACAACTCTGGGAGAACATAAATGCAATGCACCCTTCTATTTCGGACAGGGAATCCTGAATGGTTTCAGGGCAACTCATTGGACCAGCGGATCATGCGTTAAAGACTACGGCAGTTTTACCCTGATGCCAATTTCAGGTGATGCCACTCACCTTCCTCAAGTAAGAAGAGCTTCGTTACTGATTGACAGCGAAAGCCTCACCCCTGCCTACGGTGCCTTCCATTTGCCTGAATATGAAGTAATCACGGAAATTACTGCGACCAAACGAAGTGGTATATTCAGACTGTCATGGGCAAACCCCACAAACCCATCCGTAGTTTTTGACATCAATAACAATGAAGGCAAAGGATTTATTGGCTTTGATCCTGAAACAAAGGAAATCATTGCAGAGAATCCAGTGACCAGGCTTTACAATGGAAATGGCCAGACAGCCGGATTCAGCGGCTACATGGTCGTTAAATTTGATTGCGAAATCACTGGTTTTACCCCCTATAGCGACTACCAGCTTTTTGGCGATTCGCTGCAACTTTCCGATATGCCCCGAATGGGTGCCAAGGTAAGTCTGGTTCCTCCAGCCAACAATATTGTGCATGTCAAGATTGGAACTTCTTTCACAAGTATTGAGAATGCGCGTGAGAATCTGGAAGCTGAAATCCCCGGCTGGGATTTTTATGAAATTAAATCAGATCTGGAATCAACTTGGGAAAACCTGTTAGGCACCATTACCGTTGAAGGAGGCACTCCCGAAAAAACCAAAGAGTTTTATACTGCCATTTACCATAGTTGCCTGCATCCACGGTTATACAGTGATGTTGATGGCTCTTATCCGGGATTTGGAGATGATTCATCCATTTATGTTGCTGAAGGCTTTGACTATTATTGTGACTTCTCAGCCTGGGATACATACCGGGCCCAAATGCCTTTATTAAGCCTGATTGCACCAAAAGAGTACCGCGATATGATGACATCATTGATCAAAAAAGCGGAACAGGGAGGCTGGCTGCCAACCTTCCCCATGTGGAACAGTTATACCTCGGCCATGATCGGTGATCATGCCGGAGCCATTCTTGGGGATGCCATCATGAAGGGATTTGAGATCGATAAGGAGACAGCCTGGAAGTATATGAGACAAAATGCCTTTGAGATCCCGTCAGATTACGACGAGTATGCAGATGGCAAAGGCCGAAGGGCGCTGAGAACCTATCTTGAATATGGGTATATTCCCCTGGAAGATGAAGTACTTGAGGCATTTCACACACACGAACAGGTATCGAGAACCCTTGAGTATTCATATAATGATTGGGTTCTATCCCAAGTGGCCTTAAAGCTGGGACATGAAAGTGACTTTGAGGAATTGTCATTTCGGTCACAGAACTATAAAAATGTTTTCGATCCCGATAAAGGGTGGGTTTGTGGCCGATATACCGACGGTACCTTTACTGAGGAGTTTGAGGCTGATATGCCGATGTTTTATATCACGGAGGGAACACCAAAGCATTATACATGGTATGTCCCGCATGACCCCTCAGGCTTGATGGAACTCATGGGGGGCAAGGAATCATACCTGAATCAGCTTCAGCAATTTATCGGCAATAAGGAGTACTGGCATGGCAATGAACCGAGCCATCATATCCCTTACATGTTTAATTTTGCCGATCGTTGGGACCTGACACAGAAAACCGTAAAAAACATCCTTGACACCGAATATCAGGACAATGCAGGAGGATTGCCCGGCAATGATGATGCAGGACAGCTTTCGGCATGGTATGTTTTCTCGTCGATGGGATTTTACCCTGTAGCTCCCGGAAGCAATGAATATCAGCTATCCTCCCCTGTTTTCAGTAAAGTGACGATAAAGCTTGACAAAGATTATTATAAAGGAAAAACCTTTACACTGGTCGCTGATGAAACTGCCGAAACAGGCATATATTCAACTGCAAAACTGAATGGCAAGGACTCGGGAATAACCCTTAAACACGAAAACCTAATTAAAGGGGGCAATTTATCGTTCCATAAATAATTCAACCAAAATAAAAAATCATCTGATCCTGGCAATTCGCCATGGGTCAGATGATTTTTTAATCAGCAGGAAATTAATATCGGAGTATATATCCAACTGAGGTTTCCTTTGCTGTCGAAGGGAATATTTTTCTAATTGGATTCCGAGGCTCTGTAAACTTTATGAATCCTGACTTCAAACAACATGGTAGAAAAGGCAGGGATATATCCGGAACCATTTTGGCCATAAGCTATTTCAGAAGGCACTATCAAGTTGGCGACACTGCCCATCTTCATCATTTGGACAGCTTCATTCAGTCCATCTATCACTCCGGCCCGTACTCCAACCGGCACAACCGCGAAGCGCAGGGGATCATAATAATGTCCTTCTTCCGTGATGTTGAAATCTACCAGGGTACTGTCGATCAACCAGGTACGATATAGTACATCCACCTGGTCACCGACTTTTATGCTATCACCGGTACCTGCCACGGTTTCAATAAAGTATAAACCGGTTTTGGTGGGTTTAACCGTGATATTATTCTTTTGGATGAACTGATCAAGCAATTCAAGTTCCCTTTCCCTAAGTTTACCCAAGTCATTATCGTCACATGCGTAAAACAATCCGGAAACGATGACTACTGCAATAAGTCCTGTTATTAATCTGATCCTCATACTTATTTTTCCGTATTTATTGATTGATTTCTTTTTAACGTATACCATCTATCCCTGTTGTATGTTTCCTAAAGTTTATTGGATATATGGTTTATAATTCTACGGTCTATTGTGCAGCGACCGGTTTTATATCTTTCATTTTCATTGCAAATACAATGGTGCTGAAAGGAGGAATCACTCCGGGTACACCTTCGGCACCATATGCCAAATCAGAAGGGATGATGCATTCCACTTTTCTGCCCTTGTTCATATACTTCATCATGTCATCCCAGCCTTCGATCATTTCCACACCTTTATAAACAAAGGTGTAGAGTGAATCCTGTGAATGCCACACCGATGCATCAAATACTTCACCGGTGATCAAAAATCCATAATAAATCACTGACAGGGTATCTCCCGCCTTAGGCATTTCGCCTTGTCCTGCCTCAACAGGAACATAAAATACGCCGGCAGCGGTGGTATCCACGTTATGCCCTTTGCTTACAAGCCGGGCCAGATATTCTGACAACATACCCTGTTCCCTCTCCGGGGTATAGTCAATGGTTTCATCCTTAAGACAGGCTGTAGCCACAAAAAACAGGAATCCAAAATATAAACCTAAACGAATCAATTTGTAATTTTTCATAATCTACCTTAATTAATCTGCATTATTGAGAAGATGAAGATAGTCAGGCAAAAGTTGCGTAAACCTTTCTAAAGTTTCCTGAAGGGAAAGTTTAATCTCACCCCCGGCAGCATTCAGGTGTCCTCCACCGTTAAAGTGTTCGGATGAAAACGCATTTGCGGGGAAATTACCTTTTGACCTTAATGAAACCTTGACATAGCCATCCTTTTCAATGAACAACGCACTAAACACAATCTGGTTGATCGAAAGCGGAATATTCACGAATCCTTCTGTATCACCCGGCACAAAATTATACTTTTTCAGCTCATCACGACTTAAACTGATATAGCCAGTTCTGTATTCAGGCAATACGACCATTTTCTCGAGCAGACTATACCCCATTAAACGAAGCCTGTCAACTGAAAAATTGTGATAAACACGCCCATGAATTGATTCCGTATCGATTCCATAAGCCATCAAGGCTGATAGTACCTTATAGAGATTGGGTCGTGAGGTGTTATGGCTGAACGAACCTGTATCCGTCATGATTCCGGTGTACAGCGCTTCTGCTGCCTCATGGTTCAGAAACTGTTCAAGCCCGAGAGAAACCACAAAATCATACACTAATTCGGCCGAGGAGCTATATTCAGGCTCCGAAACGGTATAATGACAAAACGCTGTTGGATAAGGATGGTGGTCAACCATGATTTTTGTTCCGCCAAAAGATGCGATGGCACTCTCCATTTCGTCGGTTCGATTGATATCATTGAAATCGACACAAAACATGATTCCGCACCTCTCCAAATAATTGACAGAGGTTTTCCTCATCTTCTGATAATTGAATATTTCAATATCCCCGTTGAGCCATGACAAAAATCCCGGATAATCATTGGGTGATATAATCTTGACTTCATGTCCCGCATTCTTCAGCACCACGGCAAGTCCGTAGGCCGAACCAATGGCATCACCATCGGGATTTGAATGAGGTACAACAACAATGGGTGATGAATTTTGGGCAAGCAAATCAGAAATTGCTCCAATTATTTCATTATCAGTATTTTTCAAAAGCCTTTCCTTTTTTGAGTTGCAAAGATAAGAATTCTGCCCCACCGTCATAATAACCCACGGGTTAATTTTTGTTATCTTGCGGCCAGGAATTATAACTTAAAAATGTCCGCAAAATGACTGGTACAATCACACTTACAATGATTAAACCCGATGCTGTAGCGAACAATCACATCGGTGGTATACTTAAAATGATCAACGAAGCTGGTTTTAGAATCAAGGCCATGAAATACACCCTGTTAAGCAAGGAACAAGCTGGCCAATTCTATGCTGTACACAAAGACAAAGGATTTTACAATGACCTTGTTGAGTTTATGACATCCGGACCTATCGTTGCCGCTATTCTTGAAAAGGATAATGCCATCGCTGATTTCAGAAAGCTGATTGGTGCAACCAACCCTGCCAATGCTGAACCCGGAACCGTAAGGGCTACCTACGCCGAAAGTGTACAACGCAATGCTGTCCACGGATCCGACAGTGATGAAAATGCAATAATTGAAAGTGATTTCTTTTTCTCAAAAGTGGATAGGTTCTGAGGTTGTCTGATTTTATAATTGGCTCATCCATTCCTATAATAAAACCTGTGCCCATGCATAGGTTTTATTATTTTATCTCAGGACTACCTTTCTGATGACCTCTTCTCCCGCCTTTTCATTCAGTCGGGTACGAAGTTCTTCCCTGAGCATCATTAGTTCGGATCTGACCACGGATGATTCAAGGTCGAGGTACAAGACCCCATCCCTTACCGAGATCTGCCGAAGATATCGGCCCATTGTCTGGCCCAGCATTTCCTGACAATATTCAACGACTTCAAGTTCCTTCATTTTTCCGTCAATTCTCTGCTCCCTGACAAAATCCTTGAGCAACTGGCCTAGATTTTGCGTGTTGCTTCTTCTCATGACACCCCTTCCGTTTTTCCGTTTGTTACCATAAATAGTCTGTAATCGGAAGTCACCGAACGCAATATGGCATCCAGATGCTCCCTGTTGGTGTCAGTAATGAAAATCTGCCCGAACTGGTCACCTGAAACCAACTTCACAATCTGCTCAACACGATTTTTATCCAGTTTGTCAAATATGTCATCCAGCAAAAGGATGGGCTTAATTCCTGAAACATTCGCTATAAACTCGAACTGTGCAAGTTTCAGGGCAATCAAATAGGTCTTTTGCTGCCCCTGTGATCCAATCCTCTTCATAGGATGATCGCCCAGAATCAGACTCATGTCATCCTTATGGATACCCGCGGTTGTGTACTGAACCATCCGGTCTCGTGCATAAGTTGCCTTGAGCTGGTCGTACATTGGACCTGACGAGAGATCCGACAGATACTCGAGTCCAACCGCTTCGACTCCCCGTGATATAATACTGTAATATTTCTGAAAAACAGGAACCATGTCGCGGATAAAACTTATCCTGCGTTCAAAGATCTTTGTACCAGATTCCGCCAGCTGCCCGTCATATACATCAATGACTTCAACATCAGGAGCCTGCCCCTGTGATACTTGCTTCAGGAGATTGTTTCTCTGCATCAACACCCTGTTATATCTGATCAGGTCGTGCAAATAACCACTGTCAAACTGGGAAATCACACCGTCCATGAACCGTCGCCGCTCCTCACTCCCTCCCATAATCAATACAGAATCCCCGGGGGACACCATGACAAGGGGCAGCAAGCCAATGTGTTCCGACATCTTCCTGTAGGCCTTGCTGTTGCGTTTTATCTGTTTTTTCTGGCTCTCCTGATAACTGCATATGATTTCTTCCTCCTTGCCTGTCCGGTTATAAAAACCTTTAAGCATAAACCAGTTTTCTCCATGCCGCACATTCATATGGTCAACGGAATTAAAAAAACTCTTGGTAAACGAGAGATAATAAATTGCATCAAGCAGGTTGGTCTTTCCAGCCCCATTGTCACCAATGAAGCAGTTCAGCCGGGGGACACAATCAAGGACAACCTCTTGAAAATTCTTGAAATTTACTGCAGTAAGATTTTTAAGATACATGCTTGAACAGGTAGTTACAGGACTCACAAATCTACTTAAAAAAACACTCTCCAAAAAACAGGGTGTATGCCGGGCATGCAAAACTTCACGGGATATCTACCACAAAAAAGGTCGGTTCAGGTACACATTGGAGCATACCTGTCAGGTAGTTAATGTTTATTACTGATAATAACACATCGTTGTTGATTAATATCCAAAATATTGAAGAAAGGACAGAGCCATTTTTGAAAAAAAAGCTATTTTTGCGACACAATTTTTGAACAGTTTTAAAATGGCGAAAAAGAAATCAACACAGCACGATAACGTACAGGATATTGAAAGTGCTTTAACCAGGACTGAACAATTCATCGAAGACAATCAAAAACTGATTACCTACATTGTAGGGGCTATCGTGGTCGTGGTTGCTGCATTCCTGGGATTAAACAAATTTATTCTTCAGCCGAAGGAAGATGAAGCCCAATCGCAAATGTTCATGGCTGAAAATTACTTTGAAAAAGACTCATTCAATCTGGCAATAAATGGAGATGGCAATTATCTCGGTTTTCTTGATATCATTGACGATTATGGAATGACCAAGTCTGCCAAACTGGCTAAATATTATACCGGTGTTTCTTACCTCAGACTTGGCGAATACCAGGAAGCCATTAACTACCTAGGGAAGTTCAAAACCAATGACATTTTACTGGCTTCCGTAAAAGAGGGCAGCATAGGAGATGCATACTCCGAACTTGGTAATGACAATAAGGCACTGCAGCATTACATTAAGGCAACGGATATATCAGCCAACAACTTCACCACCCCGATTTACCTCATGAAGGCAGCCGCCCTTTATGAAAAGCAAGGTGAAACAGCCAAGGCACTCGATCTTTACAACCGAATCAAAAAGGACTTTCCTGATACCAGCGAAGGACAAAATATTGAAAAATACATTGCCCGTGTAACCACCCTTCTCGGGAAATAAAGTCAATCTATTTAAACTATATATCCCGTCATTGCTGATGGGATTTTTTTTATCATCATTATGGCAACAAAAGATTTATCCGCCTACGATGCAACTACCGTCCCTACAGCAAAAGGGATGAAGTTTGGAATCGTGGTTGCTGAGTGGAACTGGGAGATCACAGGCGCCCTGGCCCAGGGGGCCTGGGATACCCTGATCAAACATGGTGCATTTGAACAGGATATTCAAATCCATCAGGTCCCGGGCAGTTTTGAATTGCCTATGGGAGGTCAGTTGATGGCCGAAACTGGCCGGTATGATGCAATATTGCTTATCGGGTGTGTAATTCAGGGAGAAACGCGCCATTTCGATTTCATTTGCCAGGGGGTTACCCAGGGAGCTGTTGACCTGAACCTGAAGTACAATTTGCCCTTCATTTTTGGTGTCCTTACCACCGATAATCTTCAGCAGGCACTTGACAGGGCAGGTGGAATCCATGGCAATAAAGGGGATGAAGCGGCAGTAACTGCCATTAAGATGGTTGACTTGAAACGAAGACTTATCTGATACCCCGTTTGGAGTGTAAAAATATAGAATGAAAAAATGCCGGAGGAATTAATCCACCGGCATTTTTCATTTAGCCCTTAGTGATGTCTTACCTTCGCTGCATCATTCGTTGCCGGGCTTCTTCCTGATATTTTTCATATGCCTTGAACTGGTCGGCACTTAAAATCTTCTTCATTTCAGTGTCCTTTTCTTTATTCATGGCTTCCCTTTTTTCCCGCATTTTTTGGCGGTCGGCATCGCTCATATCCCGGAAGTTACCACCACCCTGAAACATTTCAGCCGATTTTTTGGCATATTTCAGATTCAAGTCGTATACTTTTTTCTGCAAATCCTGTGGCATTTTTACATATTCACCCATCTGTTCGGTCTGGCGTTTGGCCATATCTTCAGGTGTACCCTGACGACCACCAGGTTGGGCACTCACAACGACCGTTGCAAAGAGAATAATCATTAGAAATAATCCAAACTTTTTCATAGCATTCATTTAAAATTTGACTTTTACCTTATAGTGATGCTTTGACTATGATCTGATGAATTAGTTTAACTGCCCCCTTACATTTAGTTCATTAACCAAAATGAAATCAATCAATGACTCAGCACAAAAAAAAGAGCAGGAATCCCTAAGGACACCTGCTCTTTATGATGGTTCAATTTTAACTACTTCTTACCCGGGGACTGAATGCCTCTTTCCTTGGCCATCTGTTCCAAACGTTGCTGGAATTTTGACTTAGTCGTAATTTTTTTCTTGTTCTGGAGTATCTGTGCCCTGATCTTGTTTTCATCGACCATTCCTCGAACTATGTAGGTTTGTCCGATAGTTATCACATTGGCCAGAAAATAATAATAACTCAGTCCTGACGAATAGCTGTTCAGTATGAACATGAACATAACCGGCATCATATACATCATCGTCTTCATGCCCGGCATGGTTGCACCTGAAGTAGCCTGTGAATTAAGACGGGTTGATATGATTGTAGTGATGGTCATTAAAAGGGTGAACAAACTCACATGATCACCATAAAATGGTATTTTAAAGGGCAAATTCATGATTGAGTCGTAGGTCGAAAGGTCATCTGCCCATAAAAAACTCTCCTGCCTGAGTTCAATCGAAGTCGGAAAGAAGAAAAACATGGCAATGAGAATCGGCATTTGCAACAACATGGGCAAGCAGCCTCCCATTGGATTAACCCCAGCCTTCTTGTACAACGACATGATTGCCTGTTGTTTTTCCATGGCTTTATCCTGTCCGAACTTTTCGTTAATCTCATCCATTTCAGGCTTTAGTAACCGCATTTTTGCCTGTGAGATGTAAGACTTATAGGTGAACGGAAACAAAATAACCTTGATAAAGATGGTCAGCAAGAGGATGATGATCCCCATGTTGGACATATAATCCCTCAGGAAATTGAATACCGGAATTATCAGCCAGCGGTTCACCGGCCTGACAAGCGAATAACCCAGATAAACCTGCGAAGCCATGTCATTTTTGTACTGGTTGAGGGTTTTAAAATGATTAGGGCCAAAATAAAACTGCATCCCATAATTTTGGGAAGCGTTGCTTTCCCATGGCAGTGAAATACCAGCAAAGAAATTGGCAATGAATGCTTCATCCTCCTTGTAGGGTTCGCTTTTAACCTGTGCCGCGGGGAAAGACTCATCGGCAATAATGGTAGATGTAAAGAAGAGTTGCTTCAGCCCAATCCATTTGGTTCGGGTAAGGTTCTTTGATTCAGCCTTCGCGGGACTCAGCTTATCCACATCGTCTTCATAAAACTTATAATATATCTGGGTATAACGATCTTCGCCGTATTGCGAAATCTTCTCCTGGCGGGGAACGTCGAATGACCAGATCCAATTAAGGTCAGTTTGATTGGAAGAAACCAGTTGGTTCATTCCTTCCATGTTTACATCGAAGCCAACCATGTAAGAGTTATGCTTCAAAGTATACACATACTCAATATAGGTTCCAGGCTGCACCTCAAGGCGGAAACTCACCGACTGCTCAGATCCCGGATTCTCTTCGTTAAATTTTTCGTCGCCAAGGTCACCCTTCTTCACTTCCGGACCTGAGACCATCGAAGAGCCTGGAGCCTGTGTGGTGAAGTAAAGTTGATCAGTCTGGATATTTCTGTTTTGTGCAAAGAAATTGAGACCAAACTGATTCTTCGGTCCGTCAAAGAGTAC
The DNA here is from genome assembly GCA_002419285.1 of Prolixibacteraceae bacterium UBA5740. GTDB lineage: Bacteria > Bacteroidota > Bacteroidia > Bacteroidales > Prolixibacteraceae > UBA1413. Next base: position 28,631 of record DIFU01000070.1, read on the forward strand.
CAGTGGCCTGCCATCATATGTTTTGTAATTCTTCAGTTCTACAGAGTAGATACGTCCTCCCTTATTGGAAAGGGTAAGTTTGACCAGGTTATTTTCGAAGGTAATGAAAGACTCTTCACCATTGGCTGCAGTACCGAAAACGCCCAGCTGGCTTTCAAGTTCACGCTGTTTATTTGCCAGCATCACCGAATCAGGCAGCAAGTCGATGGTTGCCGTCTCACTTTGCTGTTGAAGTTGCGCCTGTCTCGCACGTTCAACCTCAACCTGCTGAAGCGAATCCTGTCTGATCCGCATCGCATCAATCTGCTCTTGTGATGGTTTATTCATGATGGAAAAAACCACCAAAACCAAAAATATGAGAACAATTCCTATAATTGAATTTCTATCCATATGTAATTTTTATAATAAGGCATTTTTTACAAAATCAACAAAGATTGGATGGGGATTCAGCACAGTCGACCGATACTCGGGGTGAAACTGAACACCTACGAACCATTTATGCGAAGGGATTTCCATGATTTCCACCAGATCCGTTTCCGGATTGATCCCAACGGCTTTCATCCCGGCTTTTTCAAACTGGGCAAGGTAAGAATTGTTAAATTCAAACCGGTGACGATGACGTTCCCTGACAGTAAGTTTATTATAGGCGTTAAAGACATTCGATTTTTTGACTACTATCCTGCAGTCGTAAGCACCCAAACGCATCGTTCCACCATAATCGATAACCTCTTTCTGCTGTTCCATTAAATCGATTACCGGATGAGAGGTTTTGGCGTTCATTTCCGTTGAATCAGCATCCTCAAGGTTCATTACATTCCTGGCAAATTCGATTACTGCCATCTGCATTCCCAGGCAGATTCCAAGGAAAGGAACGTTATTCTCGCGTGCAAACTTTACGGCAAGCAGTTTTCCCTTGATTCCACGGTTGCCAAATCCTGGTGCCACCAGAATTCCGTTCACGCCTTCGAGTTTCTTCTCAACAGTAGAAGTAGTCAGTGATTCAGAATGGATCCAGCGGATATTTACGGTGGTACTGTTTGCAGCTCCGGCATGAACCAGGGCTTCACAAATCGATTTATAGGCATCGTGTAATTCCACATATTTGCCAACCAAAGCGATCTCAACAGTATGCTTGGGATGTTGCAGCTTGTATAAAAATTCGTTCCATGAATCCAGATCGATCGGATCTTTCACCGGAAGATCCAGCTTTTTAAGAACGGTAATATCCAAACGTTCATTAAGCATCCTTATCGGAACCTCATAAATGGATGGCACGTTAACCGACTGCACAACTGCTTCAATAGCCACATTGCAAAACAGGGCGACCTTTGCACGGATGTTGTCGTCGATATCATGTTCGGTTCGCAGCACAAGTACATCAGGCTGAACACCCGTTTCGAGCAGTGCCTTTACGGAGTGTTGTGTAGGTTTGGTTTTAAGCTCCCCAGTTGCAACCAGATAGGGCACCAAGGTCAGATGAATGACCATTGCTTTGCTGCCCATTTCCCACTTAAGTTGCCTTACCGCCTCAATGTAGGGTAACGATTCAATATCGCCTACCGTACCACCTATTTCAGTGATTACGATATCATATTTCCCCTTTGAACCCAGGTATTTTACTTTTCGTTTGATTTCATCGGTAATGTGAGGAATTATCTGCACTGTTTTGCCCAAATAATCACCTCTTCGCTCCTTGCTGATAACCGTTTGGTATATTTTCCCGGTAGTCACGTTATTTGCCTGGGAAGTCGGAAGATTCAAAAACCTTTCGTAATGCCCCAGGTCAAGGTCTGTTTCCGCTCCGTCTTCCGTAACAAAACATTCACCGTGTTCGTAGGGATTCAGGGTACCCGGGTCTACATTCAGGTAGGGATCAAGTTTTTGGAGAGTTACTGAATATCCTCTGGCTTGCAGCAACTTAGCCAATGAAGATGCGAGAATGCCTTTCCCAAGTGAAGAGGTTACACCTCCAGTCACAAAGATATATCTGGTATCAACCACAGCAATTAAGTTTAAAGAATTTGAAGCTCACAAAATTATACTTTTAAACCGTAAATAAGAAGTCGGCAATGAAATAAAGCGAATCCTCCGGTAAATGAAAGAAGCCGGCAGTTGCGCCGGCTTTCTCTAATATTCTGTGTTATCGAGATCGTCAATGATCCGGATTTTCTCCTTCAGCATTTCGATTTTCTCCCTGGTATCTTCAATTTTTTTGTTAACATCAGCAATTAGCACCTGTGCATTCTTCGAATTGGCGAAAAATCCAATGTTGTTATCCAGCAAAGTCAGGTCATTTTCCAACTGCTTCAACTTCATCATATATTTTTCCCTTTCCTGGCGAACCTTTGATAACCCTCTCTGATTGTCAGTCATGGTTGCAATCTTGCTTCGGAACCTCATTGAATCACGTTTCGTAGAATCAACCTGTAAGGTATCGAAGTGTTTGTTGATGGCAGCCCTGAAACGGTTTTGGACATTGTCTTTTTCCTTCATAGGAACATGGCCTATTTCAGTCCATCTCCTCTGGAATTCCCTCAATACTTTGAGAGATTCAGACACATCCTCATTTGGAAGGAAGTTCTCGACTTCCTCGATCAGTGCTTGTTTTTTATTCAGGTTTTCGACCTGTTCTTCATCCACATCACTGAAATGTTCTGATTTGTGATCGAAGAAAAAGTCGCAGGCAGCCCTGAAACGTTTCCATATGATGTCAGAATTTTTACGGGGAACAGGTCCCACTTCTTTCCAGCGTTTCTGGATATCGATAAACTGCTGCGTCGCTTTTTTCCAGTCGGTACTGTCTTTCAAAGCTTCAGCCTCCATGCAAAGATCCATCTTCATCTGGAGATTCTTTGTCTGAACCTCTTTATTCTGTGAATAAAACTCTCGTTTTTTGTTGAAGAAATGGTCGCATGCAGTCCTAAAGCGGTCATAAATTCGGTTGTTATCTCTTTTGGGAGCAAAACCAATCGTCCGCCATACCTTCTGGAGTTCAATCAATTCTTTCGACTTTTCGTCCCAGTCGCGATGCGATTCAAGGTTTGCTGCACCTATCTCCTCAGCCTTTTCACAAAGGGCAATTTTTGCCTCCAGGTTAGTCTTTTGTTCACCTTTACGCTTTTCAAAAAATTCCTGGTGTTTCTGGTTTATCTGAGTGGTAGCTGCCTTGAACCTTTCCCATATTTCATCTTTTTTGTCCCTTGGAACCGGCCCGATTTCCCTCCACTGCTCGTGGTATTTTTGCAGGGTGTTGAAAGCCCTGATTACCGATGTTTCAAGCAGAAGTTCCTCTGTCTTCTCGCATAAGCCAATTTTGGCTTCCAGGTTTCGTTTCAGATCCAGGTCACGAAGTTCCTTATTGATTTTGATATAATCATAGAAGTTCTCGACATGGAAATGGTAGGTATCCCAAAGATCCTTCATCTTGGACTGTGGAACTGGTCCAAGATCATACCATGCCTTCTGTAATTCCCTGAATTCCTGGAATGTTCTGTTGATGGATTCCTCAGTATTGAGAAGATTTTTTATATCCTCAATGATTGCATATTTTTTCTGAAGGTTCTGTTCCTTTTCAACCTCCAACTTTTTTACTTGTTCATACCTTGATTGCCTGAATTTCTTTTCAAGCTCACGGATATCATTATCGTAGGGGTCCTCCTCGGGCTGAAATTCTTCCGGAACTCCACCTTCGGATACAAATTTGCGCTTTGCCTCGAGTAAATTCTCTTTTACTTTTTGTCGAAATACCGCGATTAACAGGTTAACCTTACGCTCATCGGAATCTTCATTGTCAACGAGTTCACGCAATTCATTAACCATTTCAACCTGCGTTAGTGTGCTGTAATCAACCTTGCCGGTTTCGTCAGAATCATCTTCCTCCACTTCGTGAACTTCTTCTTCATCAGAATGTGCAGGCACATCAGGTGTTTCTGCTTTCACAACTTCAGGTACAATATTCTCGACAGAATCTGCAGGCACATCAGGCGTTTCGGCTTTCACAACTTCAGGACCATTGTCCTCGGCAGGATCTGCAGGCAATTCAGGTGCTACTGCATCCAACACTTCAGGCACATTATTATCCTCGACAGCTTCTTCCAGGGTAACAATTTCCTGATCAGGCTCCTCTGATTTAATTTCCTCAGCAACCGTAACGTCAGGCGTATCGGTATTCTCCTCAACCTCGGATGAACCGGATTCTATTGGTTCCGTAATTTCCTCTTGCGAAGAAGGTTCTTCAGCAACTACCATTTCATTCAGAGGTTCCAGGGAAGTTACATTTTCAGATACTGTTTCATTATCAGCGCCTTGCACTTCAGTACTCTCATTGTTCGTTAATTCGGATTCGTCACTCAGCGGACGTTCTAACTCTTCAGAGTTTTTCAGATCTTTAAGCTCCATGCACAACTTGTATTAAATGTTTCAGGCCGCCACAATTTCAGCCCATTATGCTACGAAAATAGGGATTTACGCCTTAATACTCAAAGTTTTTCAACATTTTCTTATAAGACGAATCCTCAGATGGGTTTCGATTACACTAAAATCCTTATAACAAACTCATTCCCAAATCTTAAATGTTTATCGCCTATGACAAAACTAAACAGGACTGTTTCCGAAACCTGCTCAAATGAAACCAATAAAAACTTCAGTTATTCTGTAACCATCATCAGTTTGGTTCACTGTGAAGGAAAACAGTTAAAACGGCATCATGGCAGGGTATCTTGAAACACTCTATCCGGGAAAATGCTTACAGGGAACAGAACTAAAACAGAATCCTGGAATTGGCTCACTTTTATGTTGAAAAACATACACCATTTACATAACTAGATATAAAATATAAAGTATACTATTTTTACATGATACTATGTATCATTTATTTACGACAAAATCAACTTATCCTAAAACCAAAGATGAAAATATTGTTTCTCAGCCTAAGAAACTGTTGCCGAAGTCAGATCGCCGAAGCGATACTGAAGCATATCGAACCTAACCTGGAAATTTATTCGGCAGGCATTGATCCGGCACCCGAGATCAATCCGGTCGTTTTTGAAATCATGAAGGAAGCCGGTATTCCTGTAAATGAAAAAAAGCCTTCTGCCTTCACAGAGATAGCCGGATTGGAGTTCGATTACCTGATTACCGTGGGCGACAGCACAATTGAAGAATTCAAGATCCCTCCCCTCAAATACAAACAAAAAATCCATCTCGGATTTCACAATCCTTTTAAAAATCAAAAGGATATTCACAAGATCAAAGAATCCTGCCGCGAAATCCGGGATGAAATTATGGTCGAACTGGATTATTTTTCTCATCATTATATCCAGCCAACCAAAGCCAGATAGGTTATTTCCCTACAATTTGTTCAATTTCGGCAGGCAGAACGGGTACTCTCTTGCCAAGAATCCGGCTGCCACCTGAAGTCACAAGAATATCATCCTCAATCCTTATACCCCCAAATGTTTTATATTCTTCCAGTTTATCGTAACAGATGAAATCTGCGAGCTTTTTCTCTGACTTCCATTGGTCAATAAGGGCAGGAATAAAATAAATGCCTGGTTCATTGGTGATCACAAATCCCGGCTCCAGGCGTCGTCCCATGCGAAGTGCCGAAGTGCCAAACTGTTTCGAAGGCCGTATTTCATCATCAAACCCGACATATATCTGACCAAGGTCTTCCATATCGTGCACATCCAGACCCATCATGTGTCCCAAGCCATGTGGAAAGAAGAGGGCGTGTGCCCCGTTGGCAACTGCCTCCTTTACATCCCCTTTCATCAATCCGGCAGCTTTCAGACCGCTTGCAATAACCTCGGCCGCTGCCAGGTGAACAGACAAATAGGTTACTCCAGGACGAATCAATTTGGTGGCCGCATTGTTGGCTTCCAGAACAATATTATAGATTTCAAGTTGTTTTTGGGTGAAAGTTCCACCAATAGGGATGGTTCTTGTAAAATCACTGGCATAGTGCATTCCGCTTTCAGCTCCGGCATCAACAATCATTAATCTACCTTTAGCCAGGGTTTGGCTATGATCATGATTATGAAGGGTTTCACCATTCTGTGAGAGAATGACCGGGAAAGACAGCATTCCCCCACCGCCAACCGCGATTCCTTCTATCCGACCTGCAATTTCCTGCTCCCATGTTCCTGTTACAGCCATTTTCATGGCTGTGACATGCATTTCGTATCCTGTGGCGCAAGCTTTTTCAATCTCCTCAATTTCACAATCTTCCTTCACCGACCGCAACGCCACAACCGCTTTAATCAGTTCAACTGATGCATATTCTTTCTGACGGTGGATATCGATGCCTGTCAGTTCCTTAAGCAATATTTTATTTTCTCCCCTGTAAGGAGGAAGAAAGTGAACTGCTCTGCCTGAACGAATCACACCCGATAGATATCCGAATAAATCGTTAAATGGTCGGGTTGACGAAACTCCAGCTTTGGAGGCATTTTCAGCCATAGAAACCTGCGGCCCCATCCAAATGATATCGTCCATATCGACATCATTCCCAAAAATGATTTCTTCACCTGATTCAATATCCAGAACTCCGGCCAGCCCGGGCATATCTAACCCAAAAAAATAGAGAAACGAACTATCCTGCCTGAAATGAAAGGTATTTGAAGGATAATTCATGGGTGAATCGACGTTTCCCAAAATCAATGCGACGCCTTTGGAAATTGATTGGATCAGCTTCTGCCTGCGCTTGATATAAACATTTTTTTCGAACATAAGGATTGTATTTTTTTCTGTTGGACCCGAAATTATAGTTTTTATTTCTCTTAACCAAGTTCCTGCCACACTTAGCATCTGAGCCATTGACAAAACGCAAAATCAGAACACCCCCATTGACGAGATTTGGCCACCCGAAAGAATCATGCACGGAATACCTCCGTTGTGAGCCATAAAAATGATTCGATTTTGGGGATCCCCAACAAAAAAGCATTCGATAAATAAACCCTGGCGATTATATAAACGTAAAATTGAAAACAAAAGCGACCTGTCATGAAAAATTCATTACTCGCCTACCTGAATAAACGGATGCATAGCGAAGCTGTGAGTTCACAGAATGAACGTCCCCCGGGTCCGGTCATTACCATTTCCCGCGAAGTGGGATGCTCGGGTCTGGCGATAGCGGAATCACTTGCATTCAAGCTAAATGAGAAGTATCCCGGCCACGAATGGAAAGTTTTGTCAAAGGAGATTTTCCATCAGAGTGCCCAGGAACTCAACCTCGATCCGGAAAGAGTCTCCCGGGTTTTTAAACAAATTGACCGGACTGACTTTGACGAGGTGCTGAACGCCTTTCATGAGAAGAAATACAAAAGCGACAAGAAAGTCCGAAAAACGGTAGTCGACGTCATCCGGAGCTTTGCCGAAGACGGATTTTGCATCATTGTTGGACGAGCCAGCAACGTAATAGCGGCGGATATCAAAAATGCCCTGCATATACGTATCGTTGCTCCTCTCGGATACCGGACACAGAGCATCATGGAGAGAAATAATTTTTCGAAAGATACGGCACTGAAATTTATAGATCAGGTCGAAAAAGAACGATTTGCCTACAGGCATGCAGCCATGAACAAAGGAATCAATGCTCCGGAGTTTTTCGACATCACGTTTAACCGGGCCGCCTTCCGTGAGGAGGTAATGCTTGACATTATGATGGTCGCTGTTGCCGAAAAAGGTATCCTAAATGATTACCTGCCTGAAAAAGGTCAGCATGAAAGGCAAAACACCCTATGAAAAAGCCCCCCGACAATGTGGTTCAATAACACATCGTCAGGGGTTTTTCTTTAGTGGCACAAACCTGGTGCCTGCCTGGCTATTGCCAAACCTCTTTTTCAATGATGACCATTTCCTCCCTGGTTTGAAGCAGGCTTTTCCCCAGTACCTTTAAGTATGGCGGCATAATCAGCCTCTGAAATTTTCTCGGCTTTATAGCCCTTTTTCTCTACGGCCTTTTGAAGCTTTCCGTCATCGGTTTTCTTATCGGTATAAACCACTTTTACGGTGTTGGACACGTGGTCGATTTTTAAGTCCTTTACCCCTTTCTCGAAGCGTAATTGCTCAAAGAGGGTATTTGCACAGTCCTGGCAATGCATATTACTCTTGAAACATACCACTTTATCGCCTGACTTTTGGGCGAAGGATGGCATGGCTGTCAGCATGGCAAGGCAGCCTGCCAGAATAATCACTAAGTTTTTCATATCAATTCTTTTTAATTAATTATAATTCAACGTAAATCTCAAACCCATGTATATGCGACGTCCCGAAACGGGGCCCCAGATACGGGTGGCATCAAAACCCTGATTAAAAGGACTTTCGTGCCCAATCACGGCATGGTGCTGGATATAATCAGTCAGGTTCTCGGCGCCGGCATAAATGCTCCAGTACCTGAAATATCGGGTAACCTGCGCATTCATTACAGTATATGAAGGGAATTCCTCATTCATTCCTGCCAGATTCAGACTCGCATCAGGAAGCAATGGAAGTCTTCCTCCACCATTAAACTGCACGGTATAATCGAACATCCATCTTTTCAGGTTGGTCGTATAATTCATGGTTACGAGGCCTTTATATCTGCTTGTCAGGGGTTTTTCCACCAATTCACCACTGATGGTCTGTTTAACGTCATTTTGTCTCCAGGCAACAAGAAGATCCAGGTTTTTTACCACCGGATAGCGGACATCGACCTGCCATGAATTTGCATAGGATTTACCATCCAGAGGGGCAATGATTAATTGCTGGGCACTGGTTTCCCTGTCAACAATCAGCTGTTTCTGAAAATCGGTACGATAAAACTCTGCCGATATTGTCAGGTCCCGATCAGCAACGTTGTACTTCTGTATGAAGTTGACACCATAATTCCAGGCTTCTTCCTGAATCGTTTCTTCAAAGACCAGTTCCCTGAAATTGGACAGCAAAAAGCTGTTTTCAGCCAGCACATTTGCCGTACGGTAGCCTTTCCCGGCACTCAACCGGAAAGTCCATCTGGGATCGGGCTGGTACCTGAAGTGCATTCTGGGGGTCACCATGGTACCAAACATGTTGTGAAAATCGGCACGTATGCCAGCCATTAAAGTCAATTTATCAGAGGGTTTCAGGGTGTACTCCGTAAAAATCCCCGGAACTGATTCCTTTCGGTCCATGAGGCGCTGATTCAAAATTTCATCAAAGCTGTTCAGGAAAAAACTTGCTCCCGAATTCAATGTATGGAAGCCATTCTTATCCAGGTCTTGCGTCCAGATCAGATTGGCATAAAATCTGGTCTCATCCCCTTCGTAATCATGAAGTCCGTAAAACGAATCCATGGATTGTTGCACCGCATTGGTCAAAAGTGCAATGGCAGAGTTTTGCGACGGAAATACATATCCGGCCTTGAATACAGCCTCCACTAAACGATTATCAATACCAATGCCATATGGCGAAGAGGAATTCCTTGGCATGTCCTTCCTGAAATCAACCTGCCCGCCTTGCCTCTCATCGTTCAGAAAACGGAGACCACCATGTAACATTAGACCTTTATAATTATTATACTTCCACATGTTATAAAAATGAACCTGCGTAGTCAGTGGATGGTCCAGAAACATGTCATGATTGTGGTCAATACGATTGGAAAGATTCTCGGCATGGAAGAACACCCCGGTAGTTAGCATATCCTTATGTAACCTGATATTTGAATTGGCATTGAATTCGGTTTTGCCATCGGCACTGGCGAATGCGTTGAGATGAAGCTTTTCCTGGCTGTCGGGTTTCTTGAACTCGACATTGATTTGCCCCGCAATGGATTCATAGCCATTCAGCACCGACGATGCCCCTTTCGAAACCAATATCGATTCCATCCATGGACCAGGAATAAACGTGAGCCCGAAATTGGTCGCCAGTCCCCTGAAATTGGCGATGTTCTCGGTCTGCAACTGCGAATAGATCCCGTCTAATCCAAGCAATCTGATTTGCTTCGCACCACTCACGGCATCGCTGTAACTCACATCAACCGACGGATTGGTTTCAAAACTTTCGGCAAGGTTGCAGCAGGCAGCCTTATGAAGCTCCGCACCTCCTATCCTTTCAGTTTGAATGGGACTGATGGTTGATAGATAAGTCCCCCTGTCCTTTTGCACCACAGTAATTTCCTCAATTTCGAGATTGGGTTTTAGGACTATTTCCAGAGGTGCTTCACCGTCAATATGAACTGTTTGCGGTTCATACCCGATAAAGCTGAACTTCAGCATGTGTTGGTTGTTTTTTTGGGAAATCGAAAACGCCCCGTCCGAATCGGTGGTCGTACCCTGTCGGGTGTTTTCCCAAATGATGTTTACACCTGGCAATGGCTGCAATGAACCATTTTCATTGGCGTATACCTTGCCGGTAACAACCCTGGACACTTGAGCAGCAGCCAGGATGGAAAATAAAATAAGTACTGGTATTATCAATATTTTTTTCATAGCACATAATAGTTTAATGATGGATGAATAAATTCACTATCAATAAATTATCAGGCTATTTCGGGAATTTTGGTCTTGCAGATAAAATGGATGTAATTATCCAACCGCACAATCAGGGGCGGAGGATTTTTTAACCAATCGACTTTATTTACCGATAACTGGTCTTCAACGTTTTCGTTCCCATATATGTCAATCACTGAATCAGCAAATACTGGCAACAAATTGATGGTGATTGTCTTTTGATCAGTGAATTGTTCAGTATTCTGATAAAACCTTGCGTCGGGGTTGTCGCATCCACAATGGTCCGAATGATTTTGGCTTTCACAAGGCTGGTTAGATTCTTCGTTGCAGCAAGCCATCAGGTCATCAGCATGCTCCCTGAAAAGATGTTGATGCTCTTCCTCCAAGGATGCGCATGTTTCGGGCGCTATATAAATTGTTGTTTTGTTTGAACCGGTACAGTTACAATGCGACTGGATTACCAACACCCCTGATACCGATAAAATAAACGGTAACAGTACCAGTATGCTGATGATGGGCTTCCAGGTTTTCATTATAATTATTCTCTTACTGACTACAGAATCTTTTTCACTCAGGAAATTTGATGTTGTTCATCAATCATAAATGACCAATATCATTATGAACATACCATTTCCAAATACAAAAATAAGGGTTCAGATCAAAAATTGCTGTTAATGGAAAGTTAAAGACTATAAAGTATTTTATTTAACACTCCTTAAATAACTACCCAATACCTAGGGTACCGATTCGGTATTTCAATAGTGCTTCTGCTGTTCTTTTATAGTTTTTGTATAATGATTTACTATACAAGAACTATGCAAGAACTATACAAGAACTATACAATATACGAATCGGTGTGGGACCTGACAGCAATTTATTCCTCATTTCCTAATTTCCTCTTCCTCATATTTAAAAATACGTGATTTTGAAGATGGTATTTCGTAAGAGATTTCCATTACTTGTAAAATTCCTTTTTTTGGCACTTTTACTTGTTTAAAAATTCCACATTATTGAAAATATGTCTAAATATCAAACCATTATGAAAGTGGAAATTTCCACATTTTGCCAATTGAAATAGATTTTGCACATTTCACGTATCATTTTTCATCAACGGATGAAACACTTCGGAACCCATGGCTTGCCACACATATAAATAGGCAAGCCAAAACATTGGTTTAAAAATGTCCAGGTATGTTTTTATAGTTTAATCTATATATGATATACTAATGGATGATGTATTTATAAAAAATAACTTCATTTTTTTTATAAAAAATTGGGAAATATCTCAATGGGAAGAAGAGCACGGCCTCCCATCTTTGATACAACCTGTTGCAGGTAAGCAAGTAAATTGGAGTCAACAAAACCATGATTTTTGATTTCACGGTCACAAAAAAAGCCGTCGGAAATTGTTCCGACGGCTTTTTTCTGATTTTTGATATCAATTATAACAATTGTTTGCAGGCATCGATCAGTTTCTGTGCATTTGCATTCTTTGGATCGAGTTTCAAAGCCTTTTCAAGCAGTTCGACTGCTTTTTTGAATTCAACTTTAGCTTTATCAAGCTCGGCGGTATAGGCATCATCGGCAGTTGTCATGGCACCATCATTAACTTTCTGGTTGGCTGCGTTGATAATGGCTGCTCCACCGGTATACAATTCGTTTCCTGAACCAACATAAACATTGGCCAAAGCACCGGCGATTTTTTGGTCAGCGGGAAATTTGGTATTTGCTTCCACCAGGGTGGCCTCATACAGTTCGTCATTTCCCATTCTTTTCAGTGCAGCTGCCTTATTGAAATAGGCATCTTCGGGCCTGAAATTGGCGGCAATCGCCTCATTGAAGTGCTTGACAGTCTTTTCGAAATTCTCGAGGCGGAAGGCAAGAACGGCTGAATTGAAGCTCAGTGCACCTGTATCTTCCTCAGAAGTTTCAATTGCTTTTTCATAGCATTCCAGAGCCTTGGCAGCATCTTTCATTTTATTATAAACTGTACCTTTATATTCCCATGCTTTGGAAACATTGGCTTCAGCTTCGATAGCCTTGTCAAAATAGGTCAATGCTGCTTCGTTTTTATCAGCCTGCATGGCAGCAAAACCAATATTGAAGTTAATGGAAGCATCTACCTGAACATCACCCAGGTTTTTCATTGCATTGTCGTAAAGTTCAAATGCTTCGGCATACTGGCGATTTTTCATCGCTTCATTGGCCTTGTTGATCATCTCAGCGGCATCCTGGGCCAATGCCGCAAACGAAAGAAATGCGGCAAAAATTAAAAGAACAAACCTTTTCATCATTTAGATTTTTTTAATTTCTATTTGTTTCACGTAATATTTTCAATCAAGAGTCTCAAAAATAGCAATATTGATTCTATATATGCAAGTTAAATTTTCACTCTTGCCAAATTTCCTGAAATAACAATCTAATCAGCTACATATATTCATAAATTATGCCAAACTCAGCGCTAAGGATCACGCATCGATCGGTTTGAGTAACTTATTATGCTGTTTACCAAATCAATACCTGCCTGTGCACTTCCATTTCCGGGATCCAGCTCCAAAGCCTTCAGGTAACTGTTCAGTGCATTGCCCCATTGTTGTGATTTATTGTGCAACAAACCTTTACATACCCAATGTATAGCCAACGTTTCAGGAATGTCCGTAATTTTTCGCTGGGCTTCCTCCATTCCTCCCCGACCGATGTCTCCAAGAATGGTTTTATACAAACGATCTGTTTCATACATGCCATTTTTACTTCGAAGGAGAATGGCCGCCAACTGTGCAGCCCCGGTTTCAACCAGGTAAGCTGCATCACGCATTGATTCTTCGAGACCCATGGGTTTATTCGGCAATGAAACCACGCCATCAAAAACCAAAGAGGCATCGGATTCATAAGCGCCTGTAATCACCGAAACCGGCAAATTCTTTGTCCGGGCCTTCTCCAGCAGCACAAAAGGAGCCTTACGCGAGAAACCCTGGCTATCGGTTTTCCCTTCACCGGTAATGACCCAATCAGCCCAATCCAGATGTTCACCCATTTCCAGAAGATTCATGATGAATTCGGCACCAGGTTCCAATCGTGCCCCAAGCAAGGCCACCAACCCGACAGCAATGCCCCCGGCAGCACCCATGCCTGGCTGATCCCTCAGCGACTTTCCGGTTTCCCTTTCCAGAAGTGACACCCAATTTTCGAGGCCCTTCTCCAGAATGACACCGTCCTGACCGGTAACCCCTTTCTGGGGTCCAAAGACGGCCACTGATCCCTGGTCTCCCAACAAGATATTATTGACATCGCAGAGAACCACAAAGGATGTTTCAGGCAGTTTTTGGTCAGGATATTTCAGTGAGGATATGGCAGACAGGTTTGAAGGTACAGGCTCCAATTCCTTGCCTGAATGCTCATAAAAACGGAATCCCAGGGCCGCCAGAATTCCAATGCCACCATCGATGGTTGCACTTCCCCCGACCCCTATATATATTTGGGCAAACTTCATTTCAAGTGCCCTCTTTATCAACTCTCCGGTACCAAAGGTATTGGCTCGCAGCGGATCATATCCTGCCGGATCCAAAAGACGCAAACCCGATGCGGAAGCCATTTCAATTACTGCGATGTTACGGGTAATTCCCATTTCGGCGGTCATTGGTCTCCCAAGTGGATCGTGCACACAAACGGTTATCGTTTTGGCACCCAATGCCCGGTTCAAAACAGGACCGGTATCATCTCCCCCGTCAGCAATTGGAACCTTTCTCACATGAAAAACCGGAGAAATTTTCCTGAAACCGCGTTCGATACTGTCGGCAAAGTCAAAAGTGTTCAGACTCCCTTTCATTGAGTTGGGAGCTACCAGTATATTCATGCCTTCTGAATTTTGGATTTCATAACCGTATCGGCATTTTTCAGCAAAACTCAGGCTTCACCCCTGGTAACTGACAAAATGCCTTTAATATTTTTCAATTTATGCATCAGGAAATCGAGATGATCAAGGCTGTTAACCAGCACTTTCAGTACCCCCTTAAACTCGCCCCTCTCTGACTCCACGTTGATGGCCCGCATTTGCACCCCAAAGTCCTTGGCAATCACATGTGAAATCTCAGAAACGATTCCCAGTGTATCGGTACCGGTGATATGAAGTGTTGTGAGAAATGAACCCTTACTGGCCGTGTTCCTCCATTTGGTTTTTATGATCCGGTAAGGAAATCTCTCAACCATCTGGGGGGCATTCGGACAAGTCACCCTGTGGATTTTTATTCCATCCTTAATGGTTACAAAACCAAATATTTCATCGCCAAAGACCGGATTACAGCAAGGAGCCAATTTGTAAATTACATTGCTGATGTTATTGTCAATGATCAGGTAGTCATCGCCCGAGTCGATAGGCAAATCACGAACCGATTCAGCAGGAAGAATTTCTTCAAGCCTGGATTTTACATTCTGCTTTTCATCGTCCTTCAGAACCGACTTGATATCAAGCGTGTCAATTTTCCCGGTTGATACGGCAATATAAAGTTCAGCGGCGGTTTTAAAGGAATAATGTTTCAGCAGTTTCCGCATTGTCTCGTCAGACAGCTCCATTTTCCAGTTCTTGAATTTTCTGGAAAGCATTTCCTTGCCATTGGTGGCTTCACGTTTCTGTGCCTCGTTCAAACTGGCCTTGATCCGGTTTTTGGCTTTGGATGTGACCACAAAGTCGAGCCAGTCGGTTTTCGGCCGTTGATTATTGGAGGTCTCGATAGAGATGGTGTCTCCGTTCTTCAACCGTTGACGAATGGTAACCTTTCGGTCGTTCACTTTTCCGCCAACGCATTTGTCACCAATGTCAGAGTGAATGTCATATGCAAAATCGAGCAATGTTGCACCTGAAGGGAGTTTGCGCAAGTCACCCCGTGGTGTGAAAACGAAAATCTCGTCACTATATACATTCTTCTTGAATTCATCGATGAAATCGACAACATTCACCTCGGGATTTTCCAGAATTTCCCTGATGCCGGTAAGCCATTGATCCAGTTCACCGGCACCTTTACCCCCTTTATATTTCCAGTGGGCGGCCACTCCCTTCTCGGCAACTTCATCCATACGGCGAGTTCGGATCTGAACCTCTACCCACTTTTTCCTGGGCCCCATCACCGTGGTATGGAGTGACTCATACCCATTTGACTTAGGAATGGTGATCCAGTCGCGCATCCTTTCGGGATTGGTCTGGTATTCGTCGGTAATAATGGAATAGACTGTCCAGCAATCAGCCTTTTCGTTTTTGGAATCTGATTCAAGGATGACACGGATTGCAAACAAGTCATAGACTTCATCAAAGGAAACCTTTTGCTTCTGCATCTTGTTCCAAATGCTGAAAATTGACTTGGTCCTGGCCTTCATGTCAAAGTTAAATCCCCTCTGACGCAGTTTTTCCTCGATGGGCTTTACAAACTCTGCCACAAAATTTGCCCTCTCCTGCTCTGTCTCTTTCAGGTTATTCACAATTTCCTGCCATGAATCCCGTTTGACAAATTTGAGATAAAGGTCCTGAAGCTCTGAATTGATTTTATAGAGTCCCAGTCTGTGGGCAAGCGGCGCATATAAATGTTGGGTTTCGATGGCGACATTCAGCAAATTGGGTGTTGGATAGCGATCGAAGTTGCGCATAACCTGAAGGCGGTCGGCAATTTTCAGAATAATCACCCTGACATCCCCAGCCAGGGCAAGGAGCAACATCCTGAAGTTTTCGGAGTGTAATTCAACCGTATCGGTTCCCAAAGAATTGATCTTGGCCATCCCTTCGAGCAACATGGAGACAGTTGGACCAAAAAGGGTGCGGATTTGGTCAATTGTTGCCCTGGTTTCAAGTTTGGCATAATTCACATTGTGCAATAAAGCTGCCACAACGGTATCGGATTCAAGTCCGATTTCATCAACAATGATGGAAGTTACCTCCAGGGAATGCCGTAAAATAGACTCCCCACTGGAAAATGTTTGCTGCCCAATCAGGTCATGGACAAATCTCCATGCTTTTGTGATTTCCTCACAACCTTTTTCGCTGTATTGGGCGGGAAGCCTATCGGCCAATTTGTCGAATAGAGATTCCGTGTATTCCAGTTCTTCCATGTGACGAATATAAAAAAAGGCTGCCAAGTTTGGCAGCCTTTCCCTATTTCATAAAATAAATTAAACTGCTGCCTGTGTTTCATCTACGAAAACCCTTCCACGAAGTTCGCGGTCAAGCATGAAAATACCATTACCCTGTCCGTCAATCAGCTTCAGGGTATCCAGTAATTCGGTAACATTGGCTTCTTCTTCAACTTGTTCGTCAACAAACCACTTAAGGAAGCTCACAGTTGCATGGTCGCTTTCGGCGAGTGCAACATCCATGATGTTATTGATGCTGGCAGTCACTTTCTGTTCGTGTTCCAGCGTTTTCTCGAAAGCATCAATCACACCGTCAAAATTGGTTTCAACCTGGTCAATGGCCTTTTGGATTACTTTGCCACCCCGGTCATTTACATACTTGAAAAATTTGTTGGCGTGTGTCAGTTCTTCCTGATATTGAATGTACATCCAATTTGCAAAACCGGGTAATCCTTTATCATAGAAATAGGCTGACATCGACAGATATAAAAATGCCGAAAACTGCTCAGCATTAATTTGATCATTGATGGCTTTTTGTACTTTTTCCTTTAACATGGTATAAATGTTTTAATGTTTGATTTCCTCAAAATTAACAATTTGATTTCAAATTTAATCCAATTTCGGGAAACTTAACCAAAAGTTAAATTAGAAAAATTCTTAATTAATAAACAGTCGACTTAGATGCTTCAAGACAAATCATCAACACATTGACATATAGGAGATAACAACAAGGCACTTATTGAATAAAATTAATCAATAATGAATTTTGGGCATGTCAGGTTAATGACACCTGCTTATTTAAGTCACATAAATGGTTAAATATGATCAATTACAGACATCTAAATACCAATTGAAAATATTTACCGTTTAAAATTGAAACGTTTTAAATAATCGTGCTTTTAGACAATCCCTGATATCAAGGGGTTCCCTAAAAATTCCTATTTTTGAACTGAAGTATCATAAAAATAACATCAAATGAGCCGCAAATATTTCCTGCACATCGTATTTTTTGCCCTTAGTCTGCTAATTTTCAACGCCTGTGACCTGACGCCGGATGATGAACCCAAGATCCCCATCACCAGCAACAAGCATCTGATTGCCTATGGAGAAGTCACTTCCTATACAAAGAATCAAATTGAGGTTGCTATTCAATCTCTTGAGAGCAATCTTGGCGATGTCGATATTGAATTTTCCGACAAGGTAAAATATGATGTCAGGGTATACAAAATGACCTATAAAACAAAATACAAGAATACCGAGGTAGTTGCATCTGGATTGGTGTGTGTTCCAATGGTGACTGATCAGGTTTCGGTTCCATTACTTAGTTTCCAGAATGGCACGAATACATTGCACAGTCAGGCCCCAAGCCTGAATTACAGCAGCCCGTTTTTTGCAATGCTTGAAATGGTCTCCTCTTTTGGATACGTCATCGCGATCCCAGATTACCTGGGGTTTGGGGCATCCTCTACCATGTTTCATCCCTATCTTGACAAGCCCTCCACTGTTTCGAGCGTAACAGATATGCTCAGGGCCATCCGTGAAATGACATCGGAAAAATACCTGGACATGAATCTATCGAAAGACACCTACCTTTTGGGATATTCACAGGGAGGTTGGGCTTCCATGGCCCTGAAAAAGGAAATGGAAACAAATTTACAGGATGAATTCACATTAAAGGGGACGGTTGCCGGTGCCGGTCCATATGACCAGACGATGTTGTTACGCTCAATTATGGACATACAGGAATATCCGATGCCTGTTTATTTGGCTTATTTATTTCACTCGATGATCAAGGTTGGGAACGTAAAAATTGCATTAACCGATATATTCAATCCTCCATACGAGTCAAGGATTCCGGGATTATTTAACGGCCAGCGTGACAATGAATATATAAATGGGCAGTTGAGTACAAAAATCAGTGAACTGTTTGTCCATGGATTCAGGACTAACCCTGATTCAATCAAGTATGTTTCCCTTTTTGAAGAATCGGAAAACAACAGCATTGAACCCTGGAATTCCACTTCTCCCCTTTTACTGATGCATGGAGTTGAGGATACATACGTACCTCAAGCCCAATCGGAAAACCTGTATTTAAAATTAATGGAACAAGGGACAAGTGAAGCGATGGTTAAGTACCAACCCATTCCTGGAAACCATTTAAGCGCCGCGTCACCATTTACGCTATTCGCATTGAAATGGATGCTGGAACTGCAACCTTAACATGGTAAAGTCTTTTTGCGGTTTGAACCTATTCCTCTCCCATCAGGCAAGTCAAATCATGCCATTTTAGGATAAGAACCGGTTAACTTGGCCAGCCAACGGTGAAAATTGTGAAATCCCCTGACAGGTTCGGCAAACATGAGGATACATTTTTCAGAAACTACAGTCAGGTTGTTTTGTCGGGCAAAAGCAAGCGCTTCCTCTGTTTCAGAGCTCTGCTGTATCCAAACCCGTTTTATCTGTGTTCCAACGGTAGCTTTCAGTATCGACAGGGTATGTTTTGAAGGGGTAACGATATACAGGTTTTCCACCTCTGAAGGAATCTCATGAATCTTACGAAAACAGGGCACATCGTGGATCAAATCGGCTTCAGGATGAACGGGAAACAATTCAAAGCCTCTGTCTTTAAGCTCCTTAAAAAGGATCGCCCCAAATTTTTTTGGGTTTCTTGAAGCTCCTGCAAACGCCATTTTTTTGGGTTCCAGAAATTCTTTGATTTTTGTCAGTGTTACCATAGGAAATTAAGTTTAAGGTTGTGAATATATGGGTAGGCAATTGA
>DIFU01000018.1:0-238 GCA_002419285.1 Prolixibacteraceae bacterium UBA5740
GACCATATTGCAGCTATTGGCTACTGTTTTGGTGGAACAGTGGTTTTAAATGCTGCCGCCATGGGAGTGCCTCTCGAAGCAGTTGTCAGTTTCCATGGAGGGTTGGCTGGCTTTAAGGCTTCCCCGGCCATAAAAAACACACAGGTACTTGTCTGCAATGGAGGCGCCGACCAGTTTGTTTCGGAAGATGATATTAAAAATTTCAAAAACGAAATGAACCGTGAGAACGCACCATTCG
>DIFU01000018.1:263-2984 GCA_002419285.1 Prolixibacteraceae bacterium UBA5740
GCCGGAGAAAAATTCAATATGCCCATTGCCTATAACGAAAGTGCCGATAAAGCTTCGTGGCAAGATATGAAAGATTTTTTTAAAGAACATTTTCCGGTAAAATAGGTATTTATCATTGGGAACATAAAAATGAAAATCTTTCAACATAAATAAAAGGAGCTGTTTTCCCGCCCGATGGAAAATGCAGATAATTCTAAAATTTTCATATCAAAAACTTTCAAAAAATAATTATAAACAATTAAATTTTAAGATGATGAGTACTACTGAAATTTCAAAAACGAGAAAAATTGTCGCCTGGATAATAGCAGGCTTATTAACAGCACTTTATTTATATAGTGCAAGTGGAAAATTGTTTCTCCATCCCGAACAAATGGAACAAATGAAATTGGGCGATTGGCGAATTATTATTGCGTTAGGCGAAATAGGATCGGCTTTGCTGTTTCTATTTCCTAAAACCAATCGCTATGGTACATTATTATTAAGTTCATACATGGGTGGAGCGATTATTATTCACATGACAGGTGGTATGAGTATTATGATGCCAAGTGTTGTTCTTATTTTAGTTTGGGTAGGTTTTTATTTAAGAACACCTGATATTTTCAAGATGAAATAAAATGAAAATTGAAGATGAAATAAAAGGAAGGTTTCGGAATGAATATCATAAGGGGTTGATAAACCTGACATACACCTGCAAACAGTTGAGTTTTAAGTTTTATCAATCGCTAAAAGAACATGGACTTGCCGAACCGCAATACAATGTCCTGAGGGTACTGCGAGGTTTTCGTTCCGAAGCCCCGCTTTCGATTGGTTTCATTAAAGAGCGTATGCTTGATAAAGACTCGGATGTCAGCCGTATTGTTGACAGATTGGTTCAAAAAGGGTTGGTTAGTCGGATAGAAAATCCTGAAGACAGACGCCAAAAATCTGTTAATATTACTGAATCGGGCATGGCATTGCTTGATAAAATGTTTAATTGTGAACAGAAGGCTGACACTTTGCTTAATAATTTGACGACTGAAGAAGTTAATGAATTTAACAGGTTGTTGGATAAAATCAGAGAAAAGAAAGAATAATGCACATGGCTGTATAATACTTCCTAATAATTAGACAGCTGGGTAAGTTTAATAAAAACGATTAAATTTACTCAAGATGAAAAAGGCAAGAAAGAAGTACAGTGCTGCTTTCAAGGCCCAGGTAGCCATTGAGGCGATCAAGGAACAGGAGACCTTGGGAGAACTGGCCAAGCGATTTGATCTGCATCCGCAAATGATTTCCAAATGGAAGCAGGAGTTTATTTCGCGGGGATCCGAGATTNNTTTTAACCAAGGCCCCAGACGAAGAAGCGGCCAAGAGAGAGAAGGAGCTATATGAAAAGATTGGACGTTTGGAAGTTGAGGTGGATTTTTGCAAAAGGGTATCAGAGCAGTTGGGGATACTGAAACCCTCCAGAAAGTAATTTCCCCGAGACCTGATCTGAGTATAAAAAGACAATGTGAACTCTTGGATCTGAACCGCAGCAGCCTCTATTTGTCATGGTATGATTACGCTGCATGATTGTTCCCATTTTCAACAAAGATCCGGATTGATTGATGAATTAGTTAAAACTGTCAACCTTATTCAGGGAAGGTCAAAAGTCAACCTCGCATCTCGCATCCCGCAACATTTCTCATTCCGCCATCATCTTCCTGATTCTTTCAATGCACTTGTACTTTTGGTTGCGGGCGCTGCCGGCATTGGAGTACCCCAGTTTTTCGGCGATGGCATCCCACGATAACTGGTTGAAATAGAAATTCTCAAGCAACGACTTGCAGGGATCTCCCAACTGTTCGAGAACCGCGGCCACCTTTTCATAATCCCCCGGAATTTCCTCAAAAAAGAGCGTTTCCTGCAATGATTCCGAGAAGGCATTCACTTCAAAGTGTATCGTCCTCTCGGACAGGCTTTTCCTCAGGTTCTTCCAGATATTGACGGAAACCGAATGCAAATAGGTACCGGCAGAACAGGTAAGCCTGAATTCATCCGATTTGATTCGCTCCAGCAAAATCATCAGGGCACTCTGGAAAACATCCCTGGCAATTTGTTTATCGCCCCCTTGCTCCATGATGCTTCGTGCAATCCATGGGAAATTGTCGCTGTACAGGTCTTTAAAGGTTTGGCGGTCAAATTGTTTAAGCTTCTCAAGTTCTTTTAGCCTGGACTGTTCAATCTGAAGCAGTAACTTCTTTTTCCAAACATCATCATCTTCAAAATGCTTTGGTTTAGAAGGAAACTTTTCATCTGGCGAGAATACTTTTCGGTATAAGCGAGGTTCATCCCGCATTGTTTCATGGGTATCGGGACCGGCTTGCTCTTCATACAGAATATCAAATCTATTGGCCTCCAGTGCAGCTTCTTCGGCCCGGTCAATCTCATCGAAAAGCGGAGCAATCAATTCCCTGAACTGGTTAGTCAATTTCTCCCTGAAAAATGCCTGTATCGATTTCCCGAGGTTAAAGTCCGGTTCATTTCCCTCCGGGGTCCTGGAGTCGCGGTTGGTGTCGGCGCTGATAATGATCTGGTTTAGCTTCATGTCGTGCGTTTTAATGCATGTTCTTGAAAATAATTTGAAAATAAGAGTGCAATGAGGGTGACAATTGCATTCCTGATGACATTATAAAGATAAAACAATAAAATTATTTCAGATGAAATGAGCCATGATCCATCAGCACAAACCGGAATGAA
>DIFU01000117.1 GCA_002419285.1 Prolixibacteraceae bacterium UBA5740
TCTGTGGATTATAAAAATACCATCCCCCGCCTTCGTCGGCCCGGCCAAGCCCCAGCCGATATTCATTTGCCCGGTAATAGTTGCTCTGCATACTTTGCTGGTTGGCAAGCATTTCTGAATCACGTTCTTTTTGACGCTCTATGGCAATCCATTTGTCGATCTGGGCATTTCTTTCACTTTCAGGCATTCTGGCAAGGTTTTGCAGACTGTCCTGTACCTCAACCGTTTCCAGGTTTTCAACGAGGCGTGTAAGTCCGTTATATCGGACATTGATTTCCTGGTAGTTCGGGTAGGTTTTTTCCATGGCCATCATGGCGGTGTCGTAATACGCCTGGGCCTCACGGTATCTTTTGTCCTGAAAATAAATCTCAGCCAGTGTCAGCGAAGAGCTTGTTCTCTGGTAGTCATTGTCTACACTGGTTGCAACCGACCGTTTGTAGTTTTCGATTGCCTGTGTAGAATTGCCTTCCCTGAAATAGATATTGGCAAGGGCAAAATAGATCTGATCCCTGAATTCAAGATTTTTCTCGTCACGAAGCATCTTATTCAGATCTTTTTTTAATTCTTCGGCACTGGTTTCACCGGTATATAATCCGGCGGCATTGATCCGTGCGTTGAATGCCATTTTATAGGGCGGATTATATTTAGGCACGGCCAGAAAAGCTTCAGAGGCCTTTGTCAGGTTTCCTGTTTCGCGATATAATTGAGCCAGGATATAATGGATCCGGGCTTTTTCTTTTCTTGAGCTGGTCTTGTCGAGCGCTATTTCAAGAAGCTTGATGGCATCTGAATATTCGTTCTGTTTCAGGTAGAAATCGGCGTTTACCTTGGCCAGTTCCTTCTCAAGTCGTTTGGGAAATCCAGGATCGGCCTGAAGCGCCTGCAACATTTCGAAAGCCTCGGTAAACCTTTCCATCTCTGCATAACTCCGGGCAAGCCAGATCATGGCGTCAAACTTGGTCTCCTCTTCTGAGAACTTACGCATCACGTACGAAAAGTTCTCAATGGCCGACATGAAATTATGCTGATAGAAATAGGCCTGGCCAATCAGCAGGTAGCTGTCGTCAATCCAGTTGTTAAATTCTTCTTTTCGGGCAAACTCCTGGTAATTAAAGGTTCTGATCCTTCTTCGTTTGGGCTTGTTGGTGATTGAGTGATCCTGGATCAGTTTGCTTCCTTTTAATATGGCATTATCCATATCAGGTTTTGCAGCCGATGCGGAAGTCGGATAACTTTCCTTGTATATAGGCAGGATACGGGTATAGTCATCATCGACGCCCTGGTCAACTCTCGCCAAACCAGCCTTCATACTCTCCTTCCCGTTAAAGTAAATGTTGTAATGGGAGGTGAGATTGTGATATGCCCTTGATACCCTGGTGTTTTTTTCGGTCGAACAACCGGTTATCCAACCGGTTAACAAAAAAAGCAGAACGGTATGTATAAATCTTATCTTCAATCAGTTCGTTTTTCTGATGGAATAAACTGTTTTTTAAAAATAATATTGCTTATCCGGTGCCGAAATTGTGGTTCCGTAATAAGCCACAATATTACAAAACATAGGGCATTAAACAAGCAGGACTCCCTTGTGGGATATTGGAAAATAGCAACTTCAGGGGCCGTTCGGTCAGGATTCTGAATAATGTTTGACAAGCTTGAGCCCATTAAGGGTAAGCAATGGCTCAACGTGGTTGATCGACGGAATGATGGGGGCCATGATTTCGCAAAGACCTCCCGTGGCAACCACGATTACCTGGCGGTTCAGCTCATGGTTAATTCGGGCTATAATTGAATCGACAAGACCGGCATAACCAAGAACAACTCCCGATTGGATGGCATGCGTCGTGTTTTGTCCAAGTACCGAAGGCGGTGAAATAAGGTGTACCCTGGGCAGCTGCGCTGTTTTCCCGGCAAGTGCATTTACGGCGGTATTCAACCCGGGAGCAATGGCAACACCGAGGATTTGCCCCTGCGACCCAACTGTTGTAAATGTCAGGGCAGTTCCGAAGTCAATAACGGTAACGTACTCCCCGAATTTGTCATAGGCAGCCAGGGCATTTGCTACCAGGTCGGATCCTATCTGGTAGGGATTCAAAATCCGGATGGGTAACTGGTCATAGATTTCAGGACCTAACAATACAGGCTTAAT
Organism: Prolixibacteraceae bacterium UBA5740; assembly: GCA_002419285.1. Lineage (GTDB taxonomy): Bacteria > Bacteroidota > Bacteroidia > Bacteroidales > Prolixibacteraceae > UBA1413. The sequence continues at coordinate 2,147 of DIFU01000117.1, forward strand.
CTTTAGCAGTTTCGAGAGCATATCAATGAAAGGTTGCACCAGCGGAGGAACTACACTGCTCAGCACAACCGAACTGATCTGGCCAAAATCACCACTGGCCAGCAGTGATCTGAAGATTACTTCATATTCATCGGCAGTCTTGTTGATGTCGGTCTGTATTCTCCAGTCAGAGATCCATTCGGATCCGTTGTTGATCCCAAAGACTATATTGGTATTACCTATGTCAATGACGAGCAGCATAATAACCTCCTTTTAAATTTTGTCCGGACGGAGCCAGTAATTTGCAACTGCGGTATCCGGATCAAAAATGAGAATAATTGGAGAAATCATTGATATATCAACTGAGAATTTTGCTGTCGGACCACCCATATTTGTTTATAAGTGACAGTCGAGGTCATTTTATGTGTTGCCTGATAATATTGCTGATGCTTTTGCGTTCTTTGACAGGATCTTACAAGAGTCAATCCGGTCATCAATTAAGTACAATCCGAATTGCGATTAACTGAAAAAAGTATTAATTTACAACCGCTTTTACTTTACTAAACTTATTGATTGGGAAATGAAAAACATCAAAAATCCGCTCATATTTGTTGTTGAAGATAATCCAGTGTATAACAGCCTGATAACTGGTGCCTTAAAGGCCAATAAGTATAAGCAGGTACATTCAT
>DIFU01000151.1 GCA_002419285.1 Prolixibacteraceae bacterium UBA5740
ATGGTACTTTTTCCGCGAACTGATTATCGGTCCAGGCACCCTTTGAAGCAGCACCGTTAATTACCTTCAACCAAAATAAACCAGATTTATCCCCCCGAACGTTTAGCCTTGTATCCTTCCTTTACCAATATATCCAGAACCTTTACCACAAAATCACCCTGGATCAGGATCTCACCCTCTTTGGCTGCCCCCCCTACTCCACATTTGGTTTTCAGAAATTTGGCTAGTTTTTCAAGGTCCTCAGTAGTCCCCCTGAACCCCGTAATGAGAGTGACCGACTTACCTTTCCGCTGTTTCCTGTCAATTTGCACCCGAAGATTCTGCTGTTGGGGGGGCAAATTTTCTTCCTCGCCACTCCCCTCCTTCTGGTAACTAAAATCAGGATTGGTGCTATACACCACCCCAAGCCTTTCTTTCCAATCTTTCGCCATAACGCTTATATTTTAGGAAGATATCCTTTCTTCACCACCGGTTATTTCTACGGCCAAATCCCTGATTACCACGCTGGCCACAAAACAACCGAACACTGCCGGCATATAAGATATGGTACCGACCGTAGAATTTTTATTTTGTGACTGCTCGAGCCGGATGGCATCTTCAGGTACCTCTTCAGGCGAAAACACGGCTGTGATTCCCTTGCAGATACCTAATCTGTGAAGTCGTTTTCTGACAACGCGTGCCAGTTTGCAATCGTGGCTTTTTGAAATATCGGCGATCCTAACCAGTGTTGGGTCCATCTTTCCACCAGCCCCCATGGAGGTTACCACTTTCAGTCCCCTTGTGAAAGCATGGTAAATTAGGAAAACCTTGGGAGAAAGGGTATCAATGCAATCAACCACATAATCGAAATGGTTGCTATCCAACAATTCGATGGTTTTCTCATCCCTAAGGAAATCATTGATGACCACAAGGCGAACTTCCGGGTTGATGTCCATGAACCGTTGCTCAAGCACCTCTGCTTTGGGTTTGCCCTGCGTTGACACAAGGGCTGGCAGCTGACGGTTACGATTACTTTCTTCTACCACATCCCCATCGACTATAGTCAGATTACCGACACCAGCCCGACACAACATTTCGGCAGCATATGCCCCGACACCACCCAAACCAACGACCAATACACTGGCGTTTCTCAGTTTTTCGAGTCGCTCTGTTCCAAGCAACAAATCTGTTCTTTCAATCCACTTCATTGTCTCACAAAAACCTGCCGAAAATTCCACTCAATCTGTTCCGCCAATGTTGACATTTTAATATCCATCAATTCACTTGCCTTTTCATAGATGTTCTGGATGGGGAGATTTTCCTCATCCGTTTCAAGAAATATCTTCTCAGGAGGAACCAAAAGTAAAGATTTACGAGCATTTGAGTCCTCATCCAACAGTGCCTTGCCAAATGAAAAATAAAAACCTAGCTGCAATAACTGACTTGTAACCATCACGTTGGCATCATAGCCATGAAGTATCCATGGCACCCGTGGATTTTTTCGCCGATGCAGGTGATACATGTCGTTCCAGGCACGCACACAGTGTAAGATAACCGGCTTGTTCAGATTTTCAGCCAGGTCGCATTGCCACAGAAAAGCCTCAAGTTGTAATGGCCAATCGCTTTTGCAAGCCTTATCCAGGCCACATTCCCCAATAGCGATGATCCCATCCAAAGAAACCATTTTACCGAGGAGACCAAGTTGTAGTTTAACATCCTTGGTGTCCCCTATATACCAGGGATGCAATCCGACTGAAAAGAATCCGCCGGGTGTCAATTCCGGAAGATGATTATCAGGGAAACGGTTCAGTATGAAAAGCTTTCCTGATCCTGCTGGTACCTGGTGGGTATGAATATCAATACACTGCATTTCTTTTTTTTGTACAATTTTTTCGTATTGATTTAAAAATTCACAGCATACCCAGAATGGCCTTTATGACATTTTCGGCTCCATCGGCTATCTGGCTGATTTTGGCATCAAGCATATAACAAGGAGTAGTAACAATCCTGTTGGAATAATCCACGACTACTTCTCCATGGGTAGCTACCACATGCTTTCCGCCCATTGATTCCACAGCAGTCGCGGTTCCTGCATCATTGCCGATGGTGACTTCCACATCTCCAATAATACGGGTGATCAGAACCGGGGAAATACAGAGTGCCCCAATCGGCTTTTTGGCTTTATGCATCTCTCTGACAGCCTTACTGGTATCCCCGTTAACTGAACAATCGGGTCCATCAAAGGCGAAAGTGCAGAGATTCTTGGCCACGCCAAATCCTCCGGGAAAAACGATGGCGTCAAACTCAGTTGCCTTGAAATCAGCGAGCGGCAGGATATTTCCACGAGCGATTCTGGCTGATTCAACCAGAACATTCCGTTTCTCATTCATCTCTTTACCCGTTAAATGATTCACCACATGGGCCTGTTCGATATCGGGAGCAAAACACTGATATTCGGCACCCAATCGCGATATCGCCAGCATGGTCATGGTTACCTCGTGAATTTCGGCACCATCATATACCCCACAACCAGCCAAAACGATGGCAAATTTCTTTTTCATGCTTACTGAATATTGGTTTCAATATCAAAAGTAACAAAAGAAGTTCAATGAGACGATACGATAAACGATTCTTCGCTGGAATCGATATGGGGTTACAAAACTTCTAAAGCCCATGGCCTGTTTTCGAAATTTACGATATACTGTTCATTAATTACTGTCCTTCTGGACTTTTGTCACCATAAACTGTTTGAAATAAGTAATTAATAGAATAAAATATCCTTTAATTACTATATTGTACTCCCATATCCTCCATTGTTAAACCACCTCATGCAAAAGAACAGGCAAATCATCGGAATGACCGGCAGTCAGATCTGGCTGCTGCTTTCAATTGCCTGGTTATGTCTGTTTTTTCCATTTAAGAGTTTTTCTCAGCCATCATCAGATACACATACCCTGAGAGGAACCATCCCATTCTCTGTATTCGTAACGCCTGACAAGCATTTTCCCCCTGAAGAAGTCTTTGATAAAAATTCTGCCGTCTCATTCAGTCCATACCAACAATCAAAACTCATTTCTCCCCTTCAAACCTATTGGTTACGTCTTGATTTTGCAGGAATTGACCTTTCTCTTTCTGAAACCTGGATCATCCGGGTTACTAACTATGACGATATTGTATTTTATCCTTCGGCAATTAATCCCGAAAATGAGGAGCCTTTAAACGAAATCAGGAACTTTAGGCAGGTTAGGTATATGCCCTATGCTGACTTCGAGATTAACACTTCCGAATTATGGGAAGAGAAATATTTGTACGTCCGGATCAAACATACCTCAGTACGTGAAAGACTGCACAATCCTGAATTTATCCATCCTGAAATTGCGGAAAGAGAGGGATTCAGTATGATTTCCATCAATGATATCAAAAGGCAGATACCATATCTGCTCTTCATAGGGGGAATGTTGCTGATGATTCTTTATTCGCTGGGAATTTTCTTTATGCACCGCGACCGCCTGTTCCTTTTTTATGCCATCTATCTGTTTATGTTGTTACTTTATCTGGGAATCAGGCTCCCAATCCTGTTTTCATATCTGGAAACCCACTTTCCCCGCTACATGTATCTTCACAATGAATTGATCCAGATTATTGTGAATATTTCTTATCTCTATTTTGCAGCCATATTTCTAAATGCTTCACGTGATTTTCCATTGCTTGACAAAGCTATCCGGTGGGCAATCCGCCTTCTCTTCGTAATACTTTTCCTGGTCTTCCTGATGCTGGTTACCGGCTATCTGGCCGAATACGAGCAATACCTGATTGCAGCAGAACGCTATTTTATGATTCTGTTTGCCCTGGGAGCATACGTACACATTATCCTTTACTACAAACAGAAGATAGTACTCTATCTGGTTATGGGAAGCATTTTCTTTCTGGCTGGAGGGATACTTGCCATGCTTTTTCTTAACATATCCTACATGATGCTCGGATCTGCCATTGAGGTATTCGTCTTCTCCCTGGCTATGGGATATCGGATTAAACAATCAGAGCAAGAGAAGAAAAATATTGAAAGTGAAATTAATAAGGTCAGGCTGATTGCCCTGAAAGCTCAAATGAATCCGCACTTTATCTTCAATTCCCTCAATTCAATCAGGGCTTATGTAATTACCAATGAAACTAAAAAAGCATCCGATTATATAACAAAATTTGCCAAGCTAATAAGGCTGATCCTTCATTATGCATCGAAAGATACCATTCTTTTGCAAAGCGAGCTCGAAGCCTTGCAGCTCTATGTGGAACTTGAGCAATTGAGGTTCAGGGATGATTTCGGGTTCGATCTCAGGGTTGATCCAAGGATCAAGACAAACCAGGTTTGGGTGCCCCCGCTGATTTTGCAACCCTATGTGGAAAATGCCATCGTTCACGGCTTAGCTCCTAAAAAGGATAATAAAATTCTGCGGGTGATGGTTATCCTGAACCAAGATCATCTTGAATTCGTTGTCCGTGACAATGGCGTAGGTAGAAATTATTCGAAAAACATCAGCAAAGAAATGAACCCTTCGCATAAATCAATGGCAATGGACCTGACTCAGAGAAGAATAGAACTGATGGATACAGGCCATACCGACAAGAGGAAAATTGTTATCGACGATCTAACTGAAAATGGAGATCCTTCCGGCACAGAGGTGCGATTTACATTGCCAATTCTCGCACACCATGAACAATACTGATAACTATAAAATGACTATTAATAAAGTCGATAGCCCCATTGAAAAAATCGTCCGGTAGCCGGGTTTTATTTGTTACAGGGAATAACCTAACAGGTAAAAAATGCGAAGGGTATGCTGGACGGCTATGAAATTTTTAATAACTTGCCGTTTGATTTCAAAGAATCAATCCGAACACCGAACCACTAAAGCCGCTTTCTGAATGCAGGATATGTCATTACAAGCAGAGCTGTTTTGTTCGGGGATGAAGCCCGAAGGACATAAACCCGAACCAAACAATGTCATATAATATTTTCTTCATATTATCCATGTTCATTGCCGTGTTAATGGCAGTAATGGCTTACATTACTTTTAGTTCAAGACACGAGTCCGGGGCAAAGAGTTTTTCAGCCACACTTGGAGGAATTGCAGTTTATGCCTTTTTCTATTCCCTGCAGGTATCAGCGTC
>DIFU01000048.1 GCA_002419285.1 Prolixibacteraceae bacterium UBA5740
GTGCAGGGAGCCATGTTGACCCGGCGCATAAAACACTTTTTTAAGTCTATATCAAACAACAAGTTATAGCATGATGAAAATTACGCATTGGATAGCCGGTTTTACATTTACATTGATTTTCGGGACTTCTTCCATTGCCCAAACGGCCATGGTCAATGTCGGTTCGCGTGATTTGAAAAGCCTGAACGGACAGTGGAGTGTACTGATTGACCCAACGGGAATTGGAGACTGGCGACAGGTTTGGCTTGAAAAAAAGCCTGAAAAGAAGACTGATTTTTATGAGTACTCATTTCAGTGGGCACCTGAATTGAAGGTCCCGGGTGATTTTAATTCCCAAAAGCCTGAATTGACTTATTATGAAGGTACTGTATGGTATAAAAAGCAATTTGACTACACCCTGAAGCAGGGAAAGAGATTGTTCCTTTATTTTGGGGCCGTGAATTATTTGGCTGATGTGTATTTAAACGGCGAAAAGATTGGGTCCCATGAAGGCGGATTTACTCCTTTCCAGTTTGAAATTACCGATCGGGTCAATAATGGCATCAACCATCTGGTTGTCAAGGTAAACAACAATCGCCAGCATAACGGATTGCCTGGCAACGGGTACGACTGGATGAATTTTGGAGGGATCACCCGTGACGTTTACCTTATTGAAACCAACCATACCTATATCTCGGATTATTCCATTCAACTAAAAAAAGGAAGTCTTGAAACCATTCTTGGCTGGATTCAATTAGACGGCAACCAATCCGGGCAAACCATTCAAGTAAAAATACCCGAACTCGATCTTGTCTATCAAACCCAATCAGGCAAGAATGGGTTGGCCAATATTGAATTGTCTTCAAATTTCGAACTCTGGTCGCCCCAAAACCCCAAACTTTACAAGATCACCATTGAAAGTGAAACAGATACCATCGATGACCTTATCGGATTCAGGAGTATCGAAGTCGATGGAAACAAAATATTGCTGAACAAGGAGCCTGTCTTTCTGAAAGCGGTGAACATTCATGAGGAAAATCCCTATTCGGGAACCAGGGCATATTCCATTGAAGATGCCCTTATCCTTTTAAATGCAGCCAAAGAACTGGGATGCAACCTGGTGCGGCTTGCCCACTATCCCCATAACGAAAACATGGTGAAAGAGGCTGAGAAAATGGGGTTGATGGTGTGGGATGAATTACCGATATACCAGCACATTGAATTTGCCGACAGCCTTATGCCCCAAAAAATGGAAATCATGCTCAAAGAAATGGTGCATCGCGACAAAAACCGATGCGGGGTAATTATCTGGAGCCTTTCGAACGAAACCTATTCTTTCACCCCAATGCGCGATAAGGCATTGATTGAGTTGACCCAAAAATGCAGGGCATTGGATTCGACAAGATTAATTACCCATGTGATCAACACCCAGGGATATAATGATAACACCTTCCATGTATGGGACTCCCTTTATCAGTATTCGGATTTGATCGCGCTCAATGAATATATCGGTTGGTATGTCCCATGGCAAGGCAATCCATCGGAAACAAAATGGAACATGGTTTACCCCGGCAAACCGGTGTTTATTTCTGAATTTGGGGGAGAGGCCCTCCATGGCGACCACACCGGGCCGACCGACGAAGCTGCCTACTGGACCGAAGCTTACCAGGAAGACATATACAAAAAGCAAATCGAGATGTTTAACACTGTACCCGATTTGGTTGGAGTTTGTCCGTGGCTATTGTTCGATTACCTATCCCTGGGCAGGATGCACCCCATCTACCAAAACGGATATAACAGAAAAGGCTTGTTGTCGGAAAAGGGAGAAAAGAAAAAAGCCTGGTATATCATGAATGAATATTACAGGAATAACTAACCGGGCAACCGAAAACTTTAAGATTGCCCTGGCCAATGGCAGGATTATTGATAACCTCGACAAGTAAAGTATTCTAAAAACAACCAATCAATTTAAACCAAATGAAAAATTTCCTTGCAATATCCATCCTGGCCATCCTGATCGCTTCATGCAATCAGCGGCAGTCCGACGACGTTTCCTTTGAGGTTGCCGATATGGAAGCAGAAATGATGCCCATTACCCGTCAGACCATGGATGCGCCACCAGCATCCATCGATCCGACAGTGACGCCTGAGGTGATCAAGAAAAAGATCATCAGGGATGGGCGGTTAGGACTTCGGGTTACGGAGCTGGAGAAAACCAAAACCCGGATCGACACATTGGTAAAAGCCAACGGGGCATATTATGCCAACGAGAGCTTTAACAACTCCGATTGGGAATCGTCCTTCAACCTGAAAATCAGGATTCCAAGCGTGAATTTCGAAAAGTTCATTTCCGGAATTGAGGCCGGTGAGGGCGAAGTCCTTTACAAGGTGATTGATGCCCGCGACGTGACCTCCCAGTTTATCGATCTGGAAACCCGGCTTGAAAACAAACGGAATTACCTGATACGTTATAACGATTTGTTGAAAAAAGCCAACAGTGTCAAAGACATACTCGAGATCGAAGAAAAAATAAGGGTACTCGAAGAGGAAATCGATAGCACCACAGGACAGTTGAAATATTTGAGCGACCTGGTCAACTACAGCACCCTCGACCTGACCCTGACGAAACAGAAGGATTTTAAATACAATCCCGAAAAGCGGGCCAAATTCTCTGAAAGATTCAAGCAATCCATCTCTAAGGGCTGGTTCGAATTTGTCGATTTCGTGCTCTTTATGATCAAGATCTGGCCATTCTGGATCATCATCGCAGTCATGGTTTATTTCTGGAGAAAATTCAGAAAGGCCAGAAAGTAAAATTAGCCGGGAACAATAACCAGGATGCTGCGTTGGGCGTTTCACGCCTGTCAGCATCCTGGTTATTCAGGGCTGGCATTTATTCTATTCGGTTTTTCTTAAAGCCCTATTCCCAACCTTAAATGCAATACCAACAAAGATTATTATAATCCCAAATGTCAGATAGTCCCATTCACCCCTGAAATTCATGGATGGCAAACTGCTGTAAGATCCCATACCACTGTTTCGACTATTGATTTGGGAAAATAAAAATTGAAAAATATTGGCAATCACAAATCCAAATCCAGAGATATAGAATAACTTGCCCAAAATGGTCAACAGGTCCGATATATCGTCTTTTTGCCTGCTGGCCTCTTTGTCAATGAATTTGATGATAACCAATTGGATCATTTGTGGTAACTTTAAAGACCAAACTGAAAATATGGGTGAAAACATCATTCTGAAAAAAAAACCAAAAAACCACACCTACAACCTGACAATATGAAAAATAAACTATTTCTGTTAATCGCACTATTGGCTGGCATTACCTTTGCCGGCAATGCCCATACTGAACGAAATAACCAGTCCACTGCAACCCCGGAAAATAGCCTGATTGGCAAGTGGGTGCGGATTGGCCAGGCAGGACCAGTCGCCTTTGAATTCAAGGCCAACGGGATGGTCGAGGGTGATTTTGGCAATGACCAGACCGTTGATGTCGTTACAGGTTATGAATTATCGGGCGACACCGTCAAATTTATCGACAAGGAATGGCAAATGTGCCAGGGATATGGGCTGTACAAGGTTTTTCAAACCGAATACTATGTATCATTCGACTTGATAGAGGACGAGTGTGGTGGAAGGATATCCACTACCATGGGATTTTGGACACGTCCCGAATTCAAGGACTTTTTAAAGACGCTCGATGATGAAATATCAAAATCGCCGAAGCCTGAAAACTACCTGGCCAGGGCAAGGATCCTTCTGGCAACAGGCATGGTCAAACAGGCCAAAGATGATTTTGACCACTATTTGCTGACCGACACACTCGATGCAAGGGTCTATGTAAACAGGGCCGGCACCCGGTTTCCCAACGACCTCAAAGGCGTGGTATCCGATTGCGACAAAGCCATATCACTTGACCCCACCCAAAAGAATGCATACTTCCTCAGGGGATTGGCACGGTACGAACTGGGCGAAAAAGAGCAGGGTTGCGAGGACTTCAGCAAAGCCATCGAACTGGGCTTTTCGGTCCTTCGAATCGCCGAAGAGGAAAAGTGCATTGAATATTGGGAGAAAAAATAGTAAAATCGAAACACCAATGATGAACAGCAAGCTGATCTATTATTTCAGGAAATGGACCGACATCTCGGAGGAGGCCGAAGTCATCATCCTCTCGGCATTTGAGCCGGCATCGGTAAAGAAGAAGAAGGATTTGCTCGAACCGGGTGAGGTGTGCCAATACCTCTATTTCATCGTCAAGTGAGACGTTGACGTCGACCGCTCAAAATACGATGTGCGTTACGGCTCCAACTCTTTCTTCGGAAATCTGGACGACAATGCGATCAGCGACATTTTCACGCTCGACATCGCCCTTTTACTGTAAAAAGAAACAGCAATAGTTTAGCATATTTAGGAGTTCAGTAACCAAAAGGTTATGAAACTTCTTTTTTATCCAAGCACATCGCAACCGGTGCCATAATAAAAACAGAAGTGTAAGAGTATCCAATGGGATTGATCGGGGAGAAACAAAATAGTCACCAGAATTTCTCTTGAGACCCAAAAGGCCAAATTCTCTACTTTGAGTGACTCTTAATAAGTTAGGAGGTCACAAAACCTTTCTTTTTCAGGTTCCGATATGTCTGATTTGCATGAGTGATACATCCTTTTTGCAGATCTCTTACTACAGGTTTCTTCCTGAACAGGCCATTATTAAATCCGGAGCCGGGTCTTATATTGGATATATATTTAATAGTTCTTTATTACATCTCGTATAGTGAACATTATACAAGATGTAATAAAGATGCGTCAAAATTACGTCTAATTACCTAACTTGTACCGAATGGGGTTGCACCCTAAAAGGGACTTATTCACTGGTGGCCTGATGCTGTAGGTCAAAATGTAGCCCCATTGGTCAGATTCACTATATTAATAAAAAACGGAACTGAATAATTGGATTATTGATTGGTTTAGTGTCTCTTTGATGCTCAGCGATCCCATCCAGAATGGTATCCCAATCATCAGCATACTGTCGGGTACTGTGCTTAGGCCATGACCAACAGCTCATGGCCGGTTAAAAGATTCCCTGTTTTAAATGCCATCAGAAACCGAAAAACAGGCCCGCGGCCCCTGCAACCAAAGCATAGGCAATATTGATGACTTTAACGATGAGAAATGTCTTTTTTGATTCGGCCAGCATGGGTAACATACCATGCCCATCCTGTGAAATTGAATTGGCCATAAGGATGCTGAAAGGAATGGTTCCGGAAGCAAAAAGGGTTACAAAAACCAAGTGAGGCCCTGATTCAGGGATCATTCCCAGCAACACGGCAATGACCAATACCGCCCACATATTGTTGGATATCCATGCCTCCACATTGAAAAAGTGATTCAGGAAATGCATCCCTACCAGAATACCAAAAACCCATAAAAAGATACGGGGCAGGTGAACCTTGACAATATGGTCCCAGATATGTTTCTCCAAGAAATGGTCAGGTACGGTTCCCACGATGAAGAGTACAAAAGTGAAAGAGATCATCAGGGTAATCTTGACCCACATTTCTGCGTTCCCCGACAAAAGCCCTGTCATCAGGCCAATGATCAGCGAGATGATGCCCGCCGCAATTGCCAGGCGCGCCAAGGAAGGATGAACCAACTGTGGCCAGAATTGATCTTTCTGAAAGCACTTGCAGTTATTGTCTTCGTGTAAAACCAGGCTATGCTCCGATAACTCCTTTACAATACCTTTAACCTTAAACATCTTGTCGGTTAGGTAACCCGCGAGAATTCCGATCAGCAGCAGGATCAGCGTCAATAGGGTGGCCTGCCGGGGAAACATGGCGAACATCACAAAAGCCTCGTCACCACTGGTGGCAATCATGGTGGCTACCACCGCCCCCAAAGAAACCAGCTGGTGAGTATACAATGCCACCACTACAAAGGCACCCAGGCAACCCGGTATCGCTCCCAATACTCCGGATATGAGATATTGCTTCCATTTGCTTCCCGTCAGGTGTTTCTGCCATAACCCTTTCGACTGGACATTGATGTACTCGATCAACACCATCATGATAAACACAAATCCTGAAATCATGATCGATTTTAGAAACAACCTATAAATCTCTTCCATGATTCTTAACCGATTTAATGACTATAACTATTTCTTTTTCAACAACTCTTCGCGAACCATGGTATGTCCGCACTGCGGACATTTTAGGGAAGTACACTTTTCACCCTGCTGATGTGCCACTTTGGCGCCACATTTGGCACAGATGCAGTATCCGCCGGTCCCGAAAGCCCCACCCTTGTTTCTTCCTTGTCCGTTTCCTCTGCCCAGTCCCCGGCCGTTTCCCAGACCCAAACCACGGCCGCTCCCCTGGGTACTCCCAAAAATGTTCATCTCTTAATCGTTTTGTGGTTTTTATCCATTTTACCAGTGACTGGCATAACCGGCTTCCGTTGTCAGAAAGTGTAATATTCTTTGCCTGAGGCAATCGGATTCGGGCATGCCTTTGATCCTGGTCACCATACGCAATATTGGCTCATAGCGGTTATGTTGTAATTCCTTTTGTATTTGAAGCGCAGAAACTTTCCCCCTGGCATGACTCAGGTATGCAATAACCGATAACCAATACCGGAGTGGAAGGTTACTGTTTTCCATGACCGTATCTTTTTTTAAGGATGACCTGTAATTACACTTTTTACACTCGTACTTTTTTTTGTCCGTTTTCCAGTAGTGCGAGGCATTTCCACATTTTTCGCACAACATCCCCGATTGCTCCCTGACTTCCTTCAGGATGCGGATACAAAGGTCTTCGCAACTGAAAAGCATGTAATATGACTGAAAATCCTTCATGCTCCAAAGATACAAATATTAGGTCACAAAGCGGATAATTCCAAGACAATATTGCGTGATAAACGAAATCAAGGATTTCTGTCAGAACACTTCAACCTTAGGGGCACTGTCAAGCATGGGTGCTGTGGATGAAAGAAACTCCTTCAGATATGCCGATCCATTGTGGAAATCCAGTGCCTTTTG
>DIFU01000079.1 GCA_002419285.1 Prolixibacteraceae bacterium UBA5740
TTGGGCTTCCATCTTGGACTGGGACTTTTGCTCAGCTTTTCATACATCCTCTTTCAGCAGATTGCCGTGGTATTCTCCATCAACGGAAACATGCCACCTGTCATCGCAGTGTGGATCCCAAACCTGCTCTATGCCATCATTGCCCTGTTCCTCTACAAGTGGGCGGCTCGCTAAAGAAATCAGGCCAGGTAACCTTCAACGGCCTGTTCACGTACTGTAACTGTATCAACCAACACCCCATCTCAAACTGATTGCTTATCGTTCTGTATGATATATCATTACATGATTTGGCTCTTGGAAATGGGTCTAAGTTTCTGTGCAAACTTTCAACTTATTTGTAATATTATTCAAAAACAATGAGTTACGAAAGTTTAAAATCAGTTAAAAGAAAGCCTGTACAAAAAAGCGGTATGAAAAAATACTTATTTTTGACCGCTGTTTTTTAATAAATATCCGTTGATCGGATCAGTGATAATTAAAAAATTAAAGTTCTATGTCATTAAGAAGCAATATCCTTGATCTCCGCAAACGCAAGTTGGAAGTCCAGAAAGGCGGTGGCGACGAAGCCATCGAAAAACAGGCTCAGATGGGGAAACTCACGGCCCGTGAAAGGATTCTTGCCATTTTGGATGAAGATTCCTTCCATGAGTACGACCTGTTCGTTGAACACATGGCCCGTGACTTCGGAATGGAAACAAAGGTACTGCATGGCGACGGTGTCGTCATTGGTACCGGAACCATCTACAACAAGCCAGTCTGCATTTTTGCCCAGGACTTCACGGTAGCCGGAGGTTCATTGGGACAGATGCATGCCCGGAAGATCACAAAAATCATGGATCATGCCCTTAAAATGAGGGTTCCACTGATTGGTATCAACGATTCAGGTGGTGCCCGAATCCAGGAAGGGGTAAATTCACTGGCCGGCTACGGCGAGATATTCTTCCGTAACACTCTGGCATCCGGAGTAATCCCGCAGATATCCGTAATCCTGGGTCCATGCGCCGGCGGTGCAGTTTATTCGCCTGCGTTGACCGACTTTGTTTTTGTGGTTGAAAACATTTCAAAAATGTTCATCACGGGGCCAAGTGTCATCAAATCCGTACTGGGTGAAGATATTTCCATGGAAGAACTGGGCGGTGCCCGTGTTCACGCCGAAGTGACCGGAAACGCACACTTCTATGCCATGAGCGAAGTGGAATGCTTCGACCAGATTAAAAAACTGATGACCTATCTTCCCTGGAATAACAGCGAAAAGGCGCAGGCATTCCCACCAAAACCACCGAAAAAAGGCCTTAAGATCGAGAAACTCGTACCTGGCGACCCAAGGATTCCTTACGATATGCGGGAAATTATCAAGTCCCTCACCGACGGATCTGAGTTCCTTGAAATCATGGAACATTTTGCACCGAACATCATCATCGGATTTGGCCGCCTCGATGGGGAAACCGTTGGGTTTGTCGCCAACCAGCCGCTTGTGCTGGCAGGGGTTCTCGACACCGACAGTTCAGACAAAGCTGCCCGTTTTATCCGCTATTGCGATGCATTCAACATCCCGATTGCCACCCTCGAAGACCTGCCGGGCTATCTGCCAGGTGTCGACCAGGAACATGCCGGGGTTATCCGTCACGGTGCCAAAATCCTTTATGCATACAGTGAAGCTACTGTCCCGAAAGTGACCGTCATTCTCCGTAAAGCATATGGTGGTGGATACATCGCCATGAACTCCCGACATCTGCGTGCCGACTTCGTATTTGCATGGCCAAATGCCGAAATTGCCGTTATGGGACCTGAAGGTGCCGCCAACATCGTTTTCCGCAAGGAAATCATGGAAGCCGAAGACCCGGAAGCCATGCGACAACAGAAAATCCAGGAATACAAGGAAAAATTCGCCAATCCATACGTAGCTGCCGCCAAAGGTTATATTGACGAAGTTATCGAACCGGCCGATACCCGTCATCGCATTTTGCATGGACTGAAGGTATCGAAGAATAAAAGTGTATTCCTTCCGAATAAAAAACATGGAATTCCACCATTTTAACCCGCAAAAACCAAGGTCAATACCCTTTAACTTATTGCTATGGCAGAAAAGAAAGAAGAAATCCAGAAGGAATACCTGATTGTGCAGGGTGCCAAATACGAGACTACCCTGACCAACAAATTCAGGAACCGGAAAGTGTGGCAACCCCACAATCCTAACCTTATCAGTTCCTTTATTCCGGGAACCGTCATCGACGTGATGGTAAAAACCGGACAGAAGGTGAAGGCGGGTGAAACCATCATGGTGCTTGAAGCCATGAAAATGCACAACAATGTGCTGATGCCTATGGACGGCGAAATCGTCAAAATTCACGTGAAGGCCGATGATATCGTGCCGAAAAACCAGGTAATGATTGAAATAAAGCCTTTCCATGGCAAGATCAAATAAATAGGTTTACATTGTTTATAGGATATGGAGGCTGTCCCACTTTTGTGGGACAGCCTCCTTTTATTTGGACTATGTTGTTGCGTCCCATCATTGATACCCAATTAACCCCTTTACCACGATTAACCCGGTACCTGACCCATATGGACTATTTCAATACAATTTCCATCCAATTACCATTGTTTCATCATATGGTAATGGTAAAACAATGGTAAAAGACTGGAGAAACTATGGTAAAACCCAAACTGGGTATATGACCTGGATATACCTGACACAGGGGAGCACAAAAAAAACAGGCTGCCCTGATGGCAACCTGTCTTAAAAAAACCAAATAACTAACCTACCAAATTGTTGGTTATCGCAGAGATTATACTATTTCCAGTTTTCTTCGTTTAGCATCCAGTCTGAAAGGACTAGCGGATTTTCTGCTGCGGTTTCCAAAACTGCACTTCCATTTCCCCATACCATTGAATTCACCATCCAGGCTTCAAGGGAAAGTCCTGTTTCCATTTCATTACCCATCATGTCCCACATCATTGGGGTGGTCATCCAGGTTTCGAGAGTCATGGCATCATCTTTGGCAACCACGGACATGTCCCAAACTATCGTGTTGGTCATCCAGGCTTCCATCTCGAGGCCATTCTCGGCAGCCATCTCGAAGTTTGATCCCAGTGAGTTGTTCCAGAGAACTTCGCTGGTCATCCAGTTTTCGATGGTCATGGCAGGATCTTTTGCGTTTTCAAGGCTTGAGGCAGAACGTAATACTCTTTCGATTGCATTGGCTGATGTGGAAGACATTATAATGGTTGTCATCGCCATCATCATTATTGAAAGAATTCTTGTTTTCATTGTTTTCTGTTTTTAAATATTTCTGATTCTGTTTCTGTTGTTTTCTTACACTGTAATAGACTAAATAACGATACAAATGTTACATGAATTCAAAACAAATCATGGCCTTAATCTGCCAATAGCCTGTTTTTACCGATGAACGGAGAAATTTTGAAGACGAATAAAATAGTTTCAGGTATTTTATTTATTCAATGCTGAAGAACTCCCATCGGCAGGACTTATATTTTAAAAAAAACAGGCTGTCTTTCGACAACCTGTTCTCAAACCCAACTAAATTAATTTACTTAACCTACTATGATGAAAAACTATTTGATGTTTTCTGAAATGCATGCCGAGTAAGCGGTATCAGCTCCAACGAATTCAGGGCATTCCATCGATTGCATATTCCAGTATCCATCACTGGTCATCCATTCTTCTATAACCAGCTCATCGTCGTGATCAACCGGCATCATCTGCCATGCCATGGTACTGGTCATCCACGACTCCATTTCCAGAGTTTCGTCGGTGGCAACCGGATACCATTCCCAATTATAGGTATTTGTCATCCAGGGCTCCATTGCGAGCGACTCGTCAGAAGCCACACTATAGTTGGCAAATTCACCCTGGTTCCAGACCAGGTCACTGGTCATCCAGTTCTGAAGATCATTCGAAGGATCCATTACGTTTTCAAGGCTTGAGGCATGTCTGTGTGATTTTACCCTTGCAGCGTCAGCGTTCGATGCGATTCCGAATACCATTACTGCGGCGATTGCTATGGAAAAAATTCTTGTTTTCATTGTTTTCTATATTTAATATTTTTAATCTCTTGCAATTGTTTTGTTTCAGTATTAAGACTAAA
>DIFU01000096.1 GCA_002419285.1 Prolixibacteraceae bacterium UBA5740
CCGGAGGTAATTCAGGATCTCCTGTAATCAACGCCAACGGTGAATTGATTGGTTGTGCATTCGATGGTAACTGGGAAGCCATGAGCGGTGACCTGGCCTTTGAACCCGAAATCCAGAGAACCATCAGTGTCGACATTCGCTTTGTACTTTGGGTAGTCGACAAATATGCCGGTGCAACCCACCTTATTGATGAAATGACCATCGTGGAGTAACCATTGGTGCTCCAAATTACGTTACTTTACATCGCCAGGAAGGACCAGACCAGGATGAATTCAGCAAAATGCTGAATTAACACAAGAAAGGCCCTCTTCCCGGCGATGTTTTTTATATTCATATAATTCCATACAGTTTTCGGGATCCCCGATAAGCAATGGATTTTGGGGAAATTTCAGGACAGAAAAATGTTAATGCAAAACATCGTTGGATGAATAAACCGAAAATCACAATATACACGGATGGAGCTGCCAGGGGGAATCCCGGTCCGGGTGGATATGGAATCGTGCTCATTTCGGGACAGCACCGAAAGGAAATGTCGGGAGGTTTCAGGCATACCACCAACAACCGGATGGAACTCCTTGCAGTTATCATCGCACTCGAAGCACTTAAAATAGAAGGATCGGAAGTGACCGTTTATACCGATTCGAGGTATGTGGCCGATGCCGTAACCAAAGGATGGGTTTTTTCGTGGGTAACCAAAAGATTCAAAGGCAAGAAAAATGCTGATTTATGGTTACGGTTTCTGGAAATCTACAAGAAACACCAGGTGAAGTTTGTCTGGGTCAAAGGCCATAATGACAATCCGCTGAATGAACGCTGCGACCAATTGGCAGTCGCAGCGTCAATGAATTCAGCCAACCCAGAAGATGAAGGCTATATACTGGAATAAAACTAATTGCGTTTTTGGATTGTTCCCCCCGAAGAGGTGGAAACACTGGTTGTCAGGGGATTACCAAAATAGAAGATGTTTCCTCCACTGCTGGCATGGGCAGAAAGTTCTTTCAGGGAGGTGATCCATACATTGGAACCGCTCGACACTTTAATATCTGATACCTCAGCTTTCAGATCTTCGGCCTTCAGGTTGCTTCCCGATGAAGTCCGGGCTACAAAATCCCTTATCAGGCCAGACAAATAGATATTTGCACCGGATGATGCCGAAGCTTTGACACTTTTCCCTTCCACATCCATATGAAAATTGCTGCCGGCCGATGCACTGATATTCAGGTTGTCGACAACCAGTCGGCCATTGGTATATATGTTGCTTCCTGCGGTGCCTTCGATTTCACGGATATTATTGGCGGTAATCACTACCTTTTTGGAGGATGCACTCCAGATATTCGCCAAAGACCTGACTTCCAAACGGCCACCAACCACCTGGGTTTCAATAACATCCATCAGATTTTTGTCGGCGACTACTGTTACTTTCTGTTCCGTTCCCTGTTCGAAGTACACATTCATCCCGCTGGTAACATACACTTCATCAAAAATATCCAGCTGGCGGACCTCTTCCACCACTTCCCCGTCACCATTGATGGTGGGACCAAGGAACAGGCAGGAAGTCGTGGTCAGAGACAACAAGGCCAGGAATATTATATAGGGCAATTTTCGCATGCATCAGATTTTATTGGAAAATGACACTGAAAATACGTGTTCTCAACGTCATAGATTCCTTCTTTTCGATAAACAGGCGAAATATACCGGTGAAAGGGTGGATCATAAAAAAAGCCGGCGATTACGCCGGCCTTTCCCTTTTCTCTGTTAACCAAGGAGATCTAATGATCAGATCTCTGCATCAAATGTATATGTATCATTACCCGTTACCAGGTATACCCTGTAATCACCGGCAGGCAGCCTGCTGAGGTCATAACGGTTCTGGACTACCAGACCATCACCCAACTGTGTGGAATAAACCAGGGAGTTATTTCTGAAAATCTGAACGCTGACATTCTCGAGCTGGTTGTTCAGAAATGAGATGTCGAGCTGTTGTTTGTTGAGGCTAAAAACCGGGATACTACCGAAAACAGGATCACTGAATGTCAATTCCTTATCCTTGATTTCAATATTCCTCGAGACTCTTGAATCCCCTGAATTGACACTCAGGGTGTAAGAGCCATCCTGTAATTCTGAAAGATTATAAATGCCTTTGTATTGAGCCTTTGGTGAAAAAGTGGATTTATAATATACCACCCTGTCATCCGAATCGGTAAGCGTTAAAGAAATCGCTCCCGGCACAATGCTTTCAAAAGCGACTAGTACTTTCTGATCCTCAACCGGAATCAGGTTCAGGGTTGCATTACCCGAAGCTGTTGCAGCGTATGATCCGATCAATGCCGCCAAAAAAATAACCAAACGAAATGCTTTCATGACTTTGTTTTTAAATGTTAGTAATTCTATTGTTTCTGTTTCTATATATAGACCTAAAAGTCTTTTATCGGTTTAATCCACATTTGAATATTTTTTTCGTTATTAGTTTCAAAAATCATAATTGGCTTACTCTCTGACTGATGATGCAGAAAAGATGTTGCACTTCTGTATTTCCAATTAATATAAATTAACGCAGAGGGTGGTCACCCGGCTGGCCTTATTGTTGCTAATTATTTATAGTTTTGCATGATCCATAAAAACAATGACAATGAGGATGAAAAAATTCTTTATAGCACTGGCCATTCTGCTTACCGCCGGATTTTCGTTCTACAGCTTTACGAATGATCAGAAAAACTTTGAAATAGCCAAGAACCTGGATATATTTTTCACACTTTTCCGTGAATTGAATGCATTTTATGTGGATGAGGTGAACCCAAACACCCTGGTCAAAACCAGCATCGACAAAATGCTTGAGTCGCTGGATCCTTATACCAACTACATTTCAGAAGCTGACGTGGAAGATTTCAGGTTCATGACCACCGGTGAATATGCAGGCATTGGCGCCCTGATCAGCAAACAGAACGATAAGATCATCATTGCTGAACCCTATGAAGGCTTTCCTGCCCAGAAATATGGACTGAAAGCAGGGGATATCATTCTTGAAGTTGAAGGAAAATCGACATCCACCATGGAAACCGAAGATGTCAGCAACCTGCTGAAAGGGCCAGCCATGCGCCCCGTTAAGATCAAGGTACAAAGACCTACCGACAATAAGATTCTGGAGTTTGATGTGGTAAGGGAAAAAATCACCATCGATGCTGTCCCCTATTACGGAATGCTTGATCAAAACACGGCTTATATCCGGTTGGCAAATTTTACGCAAAATTGCAGCGAAGACGTTAAAAAGGCATACCTCGAACTGAAAAGCAAGCACAATCCCGGCTCCCTGGTCCTTGACCTGCGTTCGAATCCCGGGGGTTTGCTGATTGAGTCAGTGAAAATCATGAACCTGTTTGTACCCAAAGGAACCGAAATAGTCAGTACGCGCGGGAAAGTCAAAGAGTGGGACAATGTTTACAAGGCAATGCAAAACCCCATCGACACCACCGTAAAAATTGCCGTACTGATTAACCGGGCTTCAGCATCCGCATCAGAAATCATTGCCGGGGCAATGCAGGATCTTGACCGTGGGCTGATTGTCGGAACCAGGAGTTTTGGCAAAGGATTGGTTCAAACCACCCGTGACCTGAGCTATAATGCCAAATTGAAAGTTACAACAGCAAAATACTATATTCCCAGCGGCCGTTGTATTCAGGCACTGGACTATTCCCACAGAAACGAGGATGGCAGCGTTGGAATGGTACCTGATTCCCTGGTCACCGAATTCAAAACCAAAAATGGAAGAAAAGTCTATGATGGTGGAGGTGTCGTTCCCGATCTCAAAGTCGATCAGGACATGCTGAGTACCCTCTCTGTCGAGCTGATTACCCGATACCACATTTTTGATTTTGCAACGCAGTTTGCAGGAAAGAACAGTGCAATTCCGCAACCTGAAGAGTTTCACATTACCGACGCCATTTTTGATGAATTCTCGGAGTATGTCAGGCATAGCGGCTTTGAATATGATTCCCAAACTGAGGATGCCTATGCCGAACTGGTAAAAATCGCAAAAAACGAGAAGTACTTTGAGGTTGCCAGTGATGAATTTAAAGCGCTTGAAGCCCGAATCAAACCAGACCTCAACAAGGATCTGGGTGTTTTCAGAAGTGAAATCAGTGAGCTTTTAAAAGAGGAAATCGTATCAAGATACTATTATCAGAAAGGATCGGTAAGGGCAACCTTGAGTACAGATAAAAATATCACGAAAGCCATTGAAGTCCTGAACGATCAAAATGTATTTGCAGGTTTTTTTAAGGCAGGAACGACCATCGCTCCAAATTGATATTACATTTTTCAAATTGAAATAAAAAAAGCATGTCTTCAGGCATGCTTTTTTTACTTTAAAGGCGATGAATGATCACTTCGATGGCCCAAAATAACCCCAGGATAAACACAATCCCCGTCATCACCCCAGCCAAAACAGTCATCAGTAGTTGAAACTTCATCCTGTTTCTGACTCCCTCCTCCGGAGGATAAATCACGATTTGTGGTGTTGTTTCTGCTTGTTTCATGTTTCTGTTTCTATTAAAGGAGGCAAAGGTATTGTATTTTAATTACACCCTCTGCTCATTATCAGATATTTACGCTTTTTTTAACATTTCTGTTATCTCATTTAATAAAAAACAACCAAAGTGGTCGTTTTATTGTATGCCTGATTCTATAGACAAAATCCATTCCGAAATAAAATCCTGACATGTTTCAACCCTGCTTATGTAAATGCATTGGCTTCATGAATTAAGCCAGGGTAAATTATCAGGAAGGAACGGAGGATTTTAACTCCCCCAGGAACATTATACCGCTGAATCTGTTTACTTTGCTTCATTTGCATGGCAGAAATCATGCTAAATACCCGTAGCCGGGAAAACCAGCGAAAGGTTCCTGAAAAATTTGAAATCATGAAATACACAGCAGACGAGAATGGATATTACGGGGAATTTGGGGGAGCCTGGATTCCGGAGATGATGTATACCAATATTTTGGAACTGAAAACCAGGTACCTTGAAATCATTGAATCAGAATCTTTCATCAGTGAGTTTGACAGCCTGATGAAGGATTATGTAGGAAGGCCTTCCCCGTTATACTATGCACCGCGGCTCAGTGAGCATTACCAATCGAAGATCTACCTGAAAAGGGAAGACCTGAACCACACGGGATCCCATAAACTGAACAACACGGTCGGCCAGATTCTTCTCGCCCAAATCCTGGGCAAGAAACGAATCATCGCCGAAACAGGAGCAGGCCAGCACGGACTGGCGACTGCCACTGTGTGTGCGCTCAAAGGCCTGAAATGCGTGGTCTATATGGGTGCACTCGATGTGAAACGGCAGGAGCCCAATGTAAGGAAGATGAAAATGCTGGGTGCCGAAGTGGTGCCTGTATACAGTGGCAACATGACACTGAAGGATGCCACCAATGAGGCAATGCGCGACTGGATCAATAATCCGGAAGACACCCATTATATCATCGGATCAGTGGTCGGCCCCCATCCTTATCCTGATATGGTATCCCGGTTCCAGTCGGTGATCAGCCGTGAAACCAAGGCGCAACTGGCCGAAAAAACAGGTTCCGAGCTTCCTGACAGGATTTTTGCCTGTGTCGGGGGAGGCAGCAACGCCGCAGGAGCATTTTATCATTTTCTCGACGATCCTTCAGTCGAACTGATTGGGGTTGAAGCGGCAGGCCTGGGGGTTCATACCCATGAGACTGCCGCTACGCTGGCTGTAGGCACTACCGGTGTCCTGCACGCCGCACGCACTATCCTGATGCAGGACGCCGATGGCCAGATCACCGAGCCTTATTCCATTTCGGCGGGTCTTGATTATCCGGGAATCGGGCCGTTGCATGCCCATCTGTTTAAAACCGGCAGGGCTCGCTACATGAATGCAACCGATGAAGAGACTTTGAACGCAGCCCTGCAGTTGACTCAACTCGAAGGGATCATTCCCGCATTGGAATCAGCCCATGCCCTGGCAGCCCTGCCAAAGGCAGGACTAAAACCTGACGATGTGAATGTGGTTTGCCTGTCAGGACGCGGCGACAAGGATATGCAAACATACCTTGACCACTTCGGGTACTAAAAGTCGGGCCATTTTTTTTATCATCAATACAAAAATCATGAACAACCGTATAGATCAACTTTTCACCCGGAAAAACAAGGAAATCCTTTCTGTCTATTTCACGGCAGGATTTCCTGAAATCGACCAGACCGCCGTCATCATTGAACTGCTTGAAAAACATGGGGTCGACCTGGTTGAAATCGGAATGCCCTTTTCAGATCCTACCGCTGATGGTCCCACGATCCAGAAAAGCAGTGACATTGCCCTGAAAAATGGCATGACCCTGGAAGTCCTGTTCAAACAATTGAAAAACATTCGAAATAGTGTAAAGATGCCCCTGATCCTGATGGGGTACATCAATCCCGTCCTTCATTATGGTATGGAACGGTTCTGCGACCAATGCCGCGAGTGCGGAATCGATGGCCTGATCATACCTGATATGCCTCTTAATGAATACGATGCACATTTCAGGAAATATTTCGAAGCTGCCGGATTACACAATATCCTCCTGATCACCCCTCAAACTTCTGAAGCCAGGATCCTGGAAATAGACCGGAACTCAGGCGGATTCATTTACATGGTATCTTCATCATCCACAACCGGGGCCGGCAAAAAAGTGGAGGACTTCAGGACCGATTACTTCGAACGGTTGCAAGAGATGAACCTAAAGAATCCCCGACTCATTGGATTTGGCATTTCCGACAGGGAGACATTTGCCAATGCCTGTAAATATGCCAGCGGAGCCATCATTGGCAGTGCATTTATCAAAGCCTTACAGCAGGAAGGACCACTTGAGTCCAGAATCAGTGGTTTTATCCATTCTGTCAGGGGATAAGATATTTCAACTCAATTTACTTTTGACCTGAGCCATACGAGCCATCAGGAAAGTTTAAGTTACGTTTAGTTTAGACAGAAATCTGTTCGCATGGAAATGACCGTGCATGTTTGTCTGTTACATGTTGCCCTTCAATTATAAAAATCAGGTCATCTTCATGCACATGGTCATCATTTGCAGCTTGCAGGGATGAAAAAGAGTTGCTAATTTTAGAATCTTCAAAACTAAACTAATTTTTCACCATGAATAGAAAACTCAGAATGGGCATGGTCGGTGGTGGCAAAGATGCTTTCATCGGAGCCGTGCATCGGATGGCAGCCATTATGGATGGCCAGATTGAACTTGTTTGTGGCTGCTTTAGTTCAAATCCCCAAAAATCACTTGAATCAGGAAGGATGCTGTTCCTTCCCGACAACCGGATTTACGCCTCTTATCAGGAAATGTTTGAAAAGGAGTCCCGTTTGCCTGAAAATGAAAAGATGGATTTTGTGGCCATTGTCACGCCCAACCATGTACATTTTGATCCGGCCGTGAAAGCCCTTGAAAACGGGTTCCATGTGGTACTCGATAAACCCATTACCTTCACTTTGGAAGAAGCCCTGCTCCTGAAAAAGAAAACTGAGGAAACCGGGTTGATTCTTGCGCTTACCCATACTTATGCGGGCTATCCGGCCGTAAAACATGCCAGAAAAATGGTGGCTGACGGAGATTTCGGCCCTATCAGGAAGATTTATGTCGAATATCCGCAAGGCTGGCTGTCCACCAAACAGGAGGATCAGGGTAACATACAGGCATCGTGGCGCACCGATCCCCAAAGATCGGGCAAGGCTGGCTGTATGGGTGATATCGGAACCCATGCCCACCACCTGGCAGAATACATCACCGGACTGAAAACCACCGAAATATGTGCCTCCATAAAAACATTCGTGCCCGGCAGGTTGCTCGACGATGATGGTGCCGCCCTGCTTCGCTTCAACAATGGGGCTACCGGAGTTCTTTTTGCTTCACAGGTTGCGGCCGGTGAGGAAAATGCAGTCAAGATCAGGGTTTATGGTGAAAAGGGAGGTCTCGAATGGCTTCAGCATGAGCCCAATACACTGATTGTCAAATGGGCTGACAAACCCACCCAGATTTATCGTACCGGAACAAGCTTCATGAACGAGGCCGCCGC
>DIFU01000131.1:0-1214 GCA_002419285.1 Prolixibacteraceae bacterium UBA5740
ACATCCAGACCATCCATGATTTTCCCGATGTTGTCGGGGTCAATGATCCCCCTGATGCTGATCAGGGCATTGCTTTTTCCTCCAACGACCAGGAGAAGTTCTTCATATTTTCCTGCACTCGTAGTACGTCCGTAAAAGCGTACCACCTCATTCTTCTCGGTTACCTCCATCAGCACTTCATAGGTGTTGTTCCGGAAGAAACCGTCGCTTTCGAGTTCCTTGTAGAAATCGAGTTTTGAATTTAAGGCTTCGTCATCAACCGACAAGATCCGGATGCCGGAAAGCTTGTTCAGCATATCATTCGTATCGGGATTGCTTTTATCCATCTTTCCGGCCATTCCCAAAAGTTTGCCGGAAATATTGACGGTGGTAAAGCCATCCTTGTTGGCATACTTGTCGAACAATTTATCGACCGGGCTTTTCTGTGCAGCCAGTACCATGGGTACGAGCATTGCAATCATTAAAATCAATCGTTTCATTTTGCTATTGTTTTTTGTGTTGAATACTCATGTATAATTCTCTTCTATAAGTTAATCCTGTGGATTATCTCCTTTCAAAATATTACGGGGCAACTTGCTGAAACCTTTATTTAAAGTCTGAAGACTGCTTTCCAGAGGTTGCACTGATTGGTTTACTTTTTTCAAAGGTTCGAGGCTTGCCATTCCCTGGTTGTATTTTTGTGACACAAAAGCCATTGTCTGCTCTGCATAAGCATATGCTTCATCCGGATTCGTAAATGTGTCTTGATATGTTTGCTCGCCCTGGTAGTAAAGCATTGCAGAAACAGCGATAACCAGTGAGGCGGCGATTCCCGATACCGTTAGCCAAAGTTGCCGGTAACGACCCCTGTTTTTGCTTTCGTTTTCCAGAATATAGTCCATCACCCTTTCTTCAATCCGCTCTTCCTTTTCAGTTTCGAACTGGCTGTCTGTATTCGTAAAAAACTCCCGGTAGGGTAGCAATTCCGGATCTACCTCGTCTTTGCTGAAATATTCCCTCAGCATGTTTTCCTCTTCCAAAGAGGTTTCCGCTTCAAAGAATTTTTGCAACAATGTTTTTGCTATGTTCGTTTTCATGATTCCACGTTTTAAGTAATTCATCCCTTACTTTTTTTCTTGCTCGCGACAGGTTTACCCTGATGGCGTTGGCATTTAGGCCTGTAATTTCTTCAATTTCATTGTACTCATTCTGCTCGATATCCCTCAGGTACATGA
>DIFU01000131.1:1303-4325 GCA_002419285.1 Prolixibacteraceae bacterium UBA5740
CTGATCACCCATTTCTTGCCAGCCCTGATATGATCCAGACATTTATTCCGAACCATCCGGGTAACAAATGCTTTCAGGTTTTCGACTTGGTCAAGCTCATCCTTTATCTGCCAGAGTTTAAGGAACACTTCCTGGACAATATCCTGTGATGCATCGCTGTCTTTTAAAAAGAGTGCCGCAAATCGCAACATACTCTTGCTGAGAGGCAGCACTTTCTGTTTAAATTCGTTTGTTTGCATCGATTCTTTTCCGATAGTTCCTGCTTGTTTTCAAAGGTATGACGTTTATGTCGGAGAATCATTACATGGTGTCTCAACTTTTTCTTGTAAAACCCATCGGAGGATTCGAGTGCGAATTGTTGTATTTTTGGAGGTAAATAAATTGAAAAAGTATGACCATCGGGGATATTTTCGGGAAATATGAAATTCTAAACGGGAAAGGCCTTGAAATAAAGGCTGGTACTCTCAATCTTATGGTGAAGCGGTTTTCAATGGGCTGGGGTTTCCATGTTATTCCGGCTGTTCAACCTTTTGATGGGGTGTTCCTCGGTACAGAGATACCGGAACTGGAAGTTAGTGAGAGTGACCTCTTTCAGACGGGCCGGTCTGACAAACTTGTGGTTACCCCTGCTTTGCCACTCAAGCCTGTAGTACTGAAGAACAGCGGCATGAGAATACTTCCCGGACAAAGTATGCGATTTTTCGTTAAGGTGCCATTGAGCCTTCAGTTTTATCACACGGATACCATAGCAGATTATTTTATCACCGAATATCCTTTAATCCGGCTGTCTGACACCTGGTTTGGCGAGCCTGATGAAGGGGAGACTGCCTTTGCGTTGGGAAGACATTACCAGAAAGATCCGGAACTATTGGACCTTATGCCCTGGGAGATTATTTGCCCGGTTCTGATTACCAATCATTCAACCCTGTTGCTTGAGGTTCAAAGACTCATCATAAGGGTCAATAATCTGGCGATACTTTCGACCAGCCATGGACTAATGACCAATATCGTGGATATTGAATATAAAGGTAAGGAACAGATTAGCAGTGCCACCTATCGTGTGGACAGGAATGTTCATGGTGACAACCAACATCAGCTGGCTTCACCGAGATCTTTGGGGGCTAAATCTTCCCTGATGATCAATTTTCATTTCATTAAAAACATATACCAGATATAATTATGGACTTCGGACTGAATATGTCACCTGAAGTGGTGGAAAAAATTGTACGCATCATTCTGACCATAGCGATTGGTCTTTCCATCATTTATGGCCTTGCCTATGCGGTAAGGGCAACCTTTACCCGTAAGATGACCAAACAATCAAGGATCGTTGTAAATCGGGGAATTATATATACCGGATTGATTGTCCTTACTTTTATTGTCTTCCGGATGCTCGAAGTGGACATCACTGCGCTGTTTGGGGCTGCCGGAGTTTTGGGTATCGTAATTGGTGTGGCTTCACAGACCAGTCTGGGTAACATTGTGAGCGGTCTTTTCCTGGTTTCTGAAAAGTCTTTCGAAATTGGGGATGTGGTGCGTATTGGTGACAAAACCGGCAGGGTTTATTCCATTGATCTGTTGTCAATCAAAATCAAGACTTTTGATAATTTGTTACTCAGGATTCCGAACCAGACTGTGATCAGCACTGAGTTAATCAATGTTACCCGTTTCCCTATCCGCAGGATGGATATCAAGATGACTGTTACATATCAAACGGATTTGCAGAAGGTCAAATCATTGCTGGAGGAGATTGCCGCCAATAATCCCCTGGTGCTGGATGAGCCGGAAACTATAGTCATCATGTCGGCTTTTGGTCCGAATGGGGTGGAGATAACCTTTGCCGTATGGCACGAACGGGATAACTTTCTGAAAGTCCGGAATTCAGTATTCCTGTCGGTCATGGATGCTTTCAGAAGAGAGGGAATCGAGATTCCGGTGTTGAAAGTATCGCTTCACCACGAAATCCCCCATACATTTGAAAATGTAGTGAATCGCTGATTTTGTAAAATGAAAATCCCGTCTGCAAATATCTGCGGACGGGATTTTTTTATCAGATCAATGAATCTATTACTTATAGAAGTCCTCTGTTTTTGAGCAGGGGAGTGATTTCAGGATCTTTGCCCCTGAATTGCCTGTAGATATTCATGCCATCATCGGAGCCTGATTTTGAAAGCAGTGTGCGGAATTTGGCTGCCACATCCTTATTGAAGATGTCACCGGTTTCCTTAAAGGCTTCAAATGCATCAGAGTCTAAAACTCCGGCCCAGATGTATACATAGTATCCTGCAGTATATCCACCGCTGAAAGTATGCGAGAAATAGGTGCTCCTGTAACGGGGCAGGATTTCCGGTATCAAACCGTATTTTTCCATCGATTGCTTTTCGAATTCCCTTACATCGGCGATATCAGGATTCTCGGTGGTGTGGTAATCGAGGTCAAGCAAGGAAGCTGCCACATATTCACCGGTTATGAATCCCTGGTCATAGGTTCCGGCTGCCTGAAGCTTGGCAATCAAATCATCAGGAATGGCTTCTCCTGTCTGGTAGTGACGGGCGTATACCTTCATGACTTCCGGTTCGGCTGCCCAATGTTCCATGATCTGTGATGGTAATTCAACAAAATCTCTCGGAACACTGCCTGAAGTTCTCTTATAAGGCTCGTCAGTAAACAGACCGTGAAGGGCATGTCCAAATTCATGGAACATGGTTGATACCTCATCAAAACTCAATAAAGCAGGTGTATTTCCGGCTGGACGGGTGAAGTTCATGACAATGGTGCTGAGCGGGTATACTCTTTCACCATTTTTATAACCTGACCTTCGGAAACTGGTACACCATGCTCCGGGCCTTTTGCCATCACGCGGGTGAAAATCGACAAAAAGAACACCCACATGGGAACCATCCGCTTCCTTCACTTCGTAAGCCGTTGCTTCTTCATGATATACAGGGATGTCATCACGTTTTTCAAATGTGATTCCATAGAGTTGGGTGGCCACATGGAACATACCGTTGATGGTATTTTC
>DIFU01000084.1 GCA_002419285.1 Prolixibacteraceae bacterium UBA5740
CGGTTTTCAATTTGGGGATGAGGAATGGTCAGGATTTTACTCTCAAGCACCAACTGGTCGTAAAACAAGATATCGATATCCATCTTCCTTGAAAGATATTTTCCGGGGGTACGTTTCCTGCCAAAATGGGATTCTATTGCGGCAATTTGATCGAGAATCTCAAGGGGACCCAGCTCTGTTGAGACTATTGCGATTTGGTTCCAGAAATATTTCTTGCTTCTAAATCCCCAGGGTGGTGTTTGGTAAATGGATGATAAACGGGTAATGACACCTATGTTTTTCTTAATAAGGCGATATGTGTCAGAAAAAATTTGAGATTTGTTTCCCAAATTGCCCCCCAAACTTAAAATTAGTTGGTGTTGTGACATTACTTTTGCGTAATATTTTAAATATGTTGATGACCTATTGCTTGTATGAAGGTTGTAAATTAAATCAATAACACATTAATATGAAAGAGTTTTTCAAGTTTACGTTGGCAACCATTACCGGGATTGTTCTTTTGTCAATTATCGGTTTTGTTTTTCTGATGATCCTGATTGGTGCACTAGTCTCATCAACGGAAAAGCAGGTTGTGGTTGAAAATCAATCCATGCTGGTTATTAATCTTGAGAATGTGGTTGTAGACCGGGCACCAAATGACCCGTTTTCTGATCTGAATATCCCTGGACTGGGAATGGTAAAAAAGATTGGAATGGACCAGATTCTTGGTTCAATAGAAAAGGCACGTCATGACGACAGGATTAAATGTATTTACCTCGACTTGTCTATTGTAAACGGCGGTATGGCAGATGTGGAAGAGATCAGGAACGCTCTTTTGGCATTCAGGGACAGTAGTGATAAACCTGTGTATGCCTATGGCGACATGTTCGATCAAAAGGCATATTATCTGGCGACAGCCTCTGACAAGATTGTTCTGAATCCACATGGTGCCATCGATTTTCGGGGATTGGGAGGAGAGGTGACTTTCTTCAGGAACGCCCTCGAAAAATTGGGTGTTGAAATGCAGATCGTTCGTCACGGCAAGTTTAAAGCAGCCGTTGAACCTTATATGCTCGAGAAAATGAGTGATGAGAACAGGGAGCAAACCATGACTTACCTCACCAGTATGTGGAATCAAATGCTCCAGGGAATCTCGAAGGAAAGAAACATACCTGTTGATTCTCTGAATGTTCTGGCTGATGAAGTACTTACTTTTCGCAGGGGTGACAGGGCCCTGGCGGCTGGCTTGGTTGATGCACTCAAATATAAGGATGAAGTGCTGGAGGATTTGAGAGAAATTACTGGTGCCACCGATAAAAAGGGGATACCGGTTGTTGGTGTGTCCGGGTATTCCAAAGCACAACATGAAAAGTCGGGAAGCCGTCCGTTTTCGCGGAATAAGATAGCCGTCATTTATGCCAGTGGTGAAATCGGTGTACCTATGTCAGCTTCTGAAGGGATTAGCGGAGATAAGCTCTCCAGGGAAATCAGGAAAGTACGTCAGGATTCTTCTTATAAGGCAATTGTTTTGCGAGTTGATTCTCCCGGAGGCAGTGCCTACGATTCAGAAGTGATATGGAGAGAGATGAAACTGGCAGCAGACGAAAAGGTCGTTGTCGTCTCAATGGGTGATGTGGCTGCATCGGGAGGGTATTACATAGCCTGTGCCGCTGATCAGATTTATGCCCAGCCAAATACCATCACAGGTTCTATCGGAGTTTTCGGGACAATACCCAATGCGGGCGAATTGCTGAATGATAAGCTTGGAATCACCACCGATGTGGTAAAAACAAACCAACATTCCGATATGCCATCGCTCACCCGGCCGATGACCGATTTTGAAAGGAACCTGATGCAATCCTATGTCGAAGATATATATGATGTATTTGTCACCCGGGTAGCCGATGGCCGGGGAATGGACAAGGCAGAAGTGGATGAAATTGGCCAGGGTCGGGTCTGGAGTGGAATCAATGCATTGGAAATCGGACTGGTTGACGAATTGGGTGGACTGGATGATGCCGTTAAAAGAGCAGCTGAAATGGCTGGTTTAGAAAATTACCGGACTGTTTCTTTACCCGAATTGACTGATCCTTTCCAGGAGTTGCTAAAAAGCGGCACAGATAATATCAGACTCCGTATTCTCAAAAACGAAATGGGTGATACCTGGAAATACTATGATTATCTTAAAAAGGCTGGCAGCCTGAAGGGAATCTATGCCCGTATTCCTTATGATGTTGAAATACGATAGATAGTCGTTTTTTAAATAAACAAGCTTTTGTAGTACCTGGCCATGATAAGCTACTTAAACATGACCTTGGCTACAGAAGCTTTTTATTTTGTAAATGACTCTTTTTTAATGACAATAGGTTATTTGAACCGTCTCCGTAAGGCCGTGGCCTGCATAGAAATTATGGGTTAGGTTCTGATTATACGGTCAATATTTACTACTTTAGTATCCCTATTTACTGTCTATGCTGAAGTTTCTCCTATATCCACTGTCATTGATGTATGGGCTCATTACGGCCATAAGAAATAAACTATATGATTTTAAGATATTGACCTCCACGGAGTTTGATATACCCGTTATCTCAATTGGGAATATTACCGTTGGAGGTACCGGTAAAACCCCACATACCGAATACCTGATCAAACTGCTGAAACAAAACTACAAAGTTTCTACCCTCAGTAGGGGATATAAGCGGAAGAGCCAGGGATTCAGGATGGTTGAATCAGATTCAGCTGTTGAAGAGGTGGGAGATGAGCCTCTTCAGATGAAGTTGAAATATCCGGGTGTAACCGTATCCGTTTGTGAAAACCGGGTTAAGGGAGTTGAAGAGCTTCTTGGACGACAACCTGCCCCCGATGTTGTTGTGCTTGATGATGCCTTTCAGCACAGGAGAATTACACCTGGTTTGAATATTCTGCTTATTGATTATAACAAGCCCATCAAGGATGATTATATGTTGCCACTTGGCAGGTTGAGGGAAAGTAAGTTGCAGGCAAAGCGTGCCAACATTATAATCATTACTAAATGTCCCAATGAGATTACACCGATAACACGAAGGATTCTTGCCAAAGATGTAAGTCTATACCCATATCAGGATTTGTACTTTACCACCATGGTGTATGGCCAGCTTTGTCCGGTATTTCCCGAAGGACGGCCAATGGATCTGTTTAACGATCCCCGGCATATGGCCATTCTGGTTATATTGGGGATTGCTGCTCCGGAATACGCCATTAATCATCTTTCAAAGATTTCCACTGAAATCGACTCAATGATCTTTTCCGATCATCATAATTACACAGAAAGTGATATTGAGAATATACAGCAGCGGTTCAACCAATTTAAGAATCCAAGGCGAATCATTGTCACTACTGAAAAGGATACTGTCAGGTTAAGGCAACTCAATCTTTCAAAAGAGTTTAAGTCAGTACTCTATTATCTTCCGGTTCAGGTCAAATTTTTGGATCGGGAAGGGAAACAATTTGATAAAAAAATAATGGATTATGTTGGAGAAAATAAAAGCAACCGCGAATTACATCAAAGAAAAAACAGGGTGCAAGGCTGATACGGGCATTATCCTGGGTACTGGTCTTGGTGGGCTTGTCAATGAGATTACCATTGAGAAAACCTTGCCTTATTTTGAAATACCCCATTTCCCGGTGTCAACTGTTGACGGTCATGCAGGAAGACTTATTTTCGGTAAACTCGGGAACAAAGAGGTCATGGCCATGCAAGGCAGGTTTCACTTTTATGAAGGATACACCATGAAAGAGGTGACCTTCCCCGTAAGGGTAATGCAACAACTTGGAATATCATATCTATTTGTTTCCAATGCATCTGGTGGACTTAATCCCGATTTTCGTGTGGGCGATATCATGGTGATCAACGACCATATCAATTTCTTTCCTGAACACCCTTTGCGTGGACCCAACATTAATGAACTGGGACCCAGGTTTCCTGATATGAGCCGGGTATATGACGAAAGATTGAGGTATTCCGCTAAACTTATTTCGCTTGAGCATAACTTTAACCTGAAAGAGGGCGTGTATGTCGGGGTTTCCGGTCCTACATTTGAAACTCCCGCAGAGTATCTGATGTTCAGAAAACTCGGAGGCGATGTTGTTGGGATGAGTACCGTGCCCGAAGTAATCGTGGCCCGGCATGCCGGGATGAAGGTGTTTGGTATTTCTATCATTACCGATAGTGGCGTTCCCGGACAAATTGTTGAAATTTCACATGATGAAGTGCAAAAGGTAGCAATGAAAGCGGAGCCCAAAATGACACTTGTTATGAGAAAACTTATTGAGTCCATATAGGTATTTGATAATCAGTTCCAATCAGAATAAGATTGACTTTCCCAGTTGATACTATGAATAGATTCGTCCAACTGCTGGCAGTGGCAACAAGATTGAATTCCTCAATGCCGGGTAATCAAAAAGCCGAAATGGGGAAGGGAGCCCATGCTAAATGGGGCGGAGGCACTTTTGGCGGTTACATGTATAAAAAACCGGTATTTTCCTATTGAACCTGATGTTATGGATCTGATTCTGATAGCTCTGGCCCCTGTCGTTATTATAGCCTTTTACATTTGGTTCCGTGATAAATATGAACAGGAACCTTTGCAGCCGCTTCTTTATTCACTTGGGGCCGGTATCTTGATTGTGATTCCAATAATCACGGTTGAAGGTTTGCTTTCCGAACTTGTTGGAAGTCTTGACAGAATTTCGGGTGCAGCCTATCATGCCTTCGTGGTTGCAGGATTTACGGAAGAATTATTTAAGTACCTGGCACTGGTTTTACTGATCTGGAAAAGTCCGCATTTTAACGACAAATACGATGGTATTGTATATGCTACATTCGTTTCACTGGGCTTTGCAGGAGCCGAAAATGTGATGTATGTTCTTCATAATGGCCTTGCAACAGGTTTGATGAGAGCCTTTACCGCAGTTCCTGCCCATGCGATTTTTGGTATTACGATGGGATATTATTTCGGAATGGCCCGATTTTATCCGAAGCGTGAACGTGAACTAAAAAGAAAAGCCTTGTGGATACCGATCCTTCTTCATGGAATTTATGATTTTATACTGATGACCGAGATAGCCTGGCTTTGGTCTGTGTTTATTTTGTTTGTAATTTATTTGTATGTCATTGGATTAAGGCGAATGAAAGTGCTTTCAGTCCAAT
Source organism: Prolixibacteraceae bacterium UBA5740 (assembly GCA_002419285.1). GTDB lineage: Bacteria > Bacteroidota > Bacteroidia > Bacteroidales > Prolixibacteraceae > UBA1413. The sequence goes on from DIFU01000084.1 coordinate 5,168, forward strand.
CTTATTACCGAACTGATTATGAATTGTTGAACAGGAAATTTGGGGGGCCTGCCGATATGCATCGGTGAACCTCAATCAGCTTCCCTGAATTATACACCATGAATAGTTAGTTATTGAAGCAGAATAATAATTTCAACCAATATTTTCAGCATTCAACATATTTTCTTGTATCATACCTTAAACCAATTACTGAAATATGAAATTCTTACCAGATTACGGAGATGTTGAGAGGGCTTATTCATTAATAGCCCCAATGGTGCACCGGACTCCTGTCCTCACATCAACTTCTATAAATATAATAACTGGCGGAAATATTTTTTTCAAGTGTGAAAACCTGCAAAAAGTGGGTGCATTTAAATTTCGGGGTGCTTCAAATGCAGTTTTCTCTTTATCGGAGGAAGATGCCAGAAAAGGTGTTGCAACCCATTCCTCGGGCAATCATGCTGCTGCTTTGGCATTAGCAGCCCGGATGAGGGGTATTCCTGCCCATATAGTTATGCCATCCTCTTCGCCCGAGATTAAGAAAAGGGCGGTTGCCGGGTATGGTGGAATTATCACCTTGTGTGAACCCACCTTGCAGGCAAGAGAATCCACCTTGAATGAGGTTGTACGGCAAACCGGTGCGACCATTATCCATCCATATGACAATTTTTTCGTGATTGCCGGGCAGGGTACCGCTGCCAAGGAACTCATTGAGGATGCCGGTCCGTTCGATCTGATTATATCACCTGTTGGAGGAGGAGGTTTACTTAGCGGTACGGCAATAGCAGCAAAGCATCTATCGCCTTCCTGCAGGGTCATTGCGGCAGAACCCGCTGGGGCCGATGATGCATATCGCTCCTTCATTGCGCACAAAATAATACCGTCCGAGCATCCGAAGACGATCGCTGATGGTCTGTTGACTTCCCTGGGGCAGCGCAATTTTTCCATTATCAGTGAATTGGTTGATGACATCGTGACTGTATCAGAGGAGAAGATTATTGAAGCTATGCGACTGGTTTGGGAGAGGATGAAGATTATCATCGAACCATCATCGGCTGTTCCCCTTGGGGCAATTCTAGAGGGGAAAATCAAGGTTGAGGGTTTTAAAACAGGGATCATTCTATCAGGGGGAAATCTGGATTTGGGAAAGCTGCCTTTCTGAATCTTGTCAGAAAGAAAAAAAATATCTGGCAAGTCGAAAAAATAATGAACATACGTATATAATATTTATTGACATTGGCTACTTTTATGGTCCCTTATCAGAACCATATTAACTATGTTTGTAAAAACTTATGCGAGCGCTGTTCATGGAATTAATGCCGTAACCATTACCATTGAGGCCGATGTCACCAACGGGATAAAGTTCCTTATGGTCGGACTGCCCGATAATGCAGTAAAGGAAAGCCAGCAAAGAATTGAATCTGCCCTTAGGATCATGAATCTAAAATGGCCCCGGCAGAAGATCGTGATCAATATGGCGCCAGCCGATATACGAAAGGAAGGATCATCATATGACCTACCCATCGCAATTGCTGTCTTGGCTGCCTCGGGCCAGATGAATTCTGACAAGCTTGAGAAATATGTACTAATGGGTGAATTGTCGCTTGACGGTTCCCTTCAGCCGGTGAAGGGTGTCCTTCCCATTGCCGTCAACGCCAGGAAGGAAGGTTTTGAAGGGTTTATACTGCCTCGTCAAAATGCAAGGGAAGCAGCGGTAGTTGATAAATTGAAGGTTTTCGGCGCAGGAACCATTGGCGAAGTGATTGCTTTCCTGAACGATGAAACGAAGATAGAGCCAACCATTGTTGATACACGAAAAGAATTTTTTGGAAAAGTGGGACAATTTGATGTTGATTTCGCTGACGTGAAAGGGCAGGAAAGTGTAAAAAGGGCTCTGGAAATAGCCGCGGCGGGTTCGCATAACATCATTTTGATAGGTCCACCCGGCTCCGGAAAAACAATGCTCGCCAAGCGGATTCCCACGATACTACCACCTTTTACACTTAAGGAAGCACTCGAAACCACCAAGATACATTCTGTGGCCGGAAAAATCGACAAGGATACTTCCCTGATGACTATCCGACCTTTCAGAAGTCCCCACCATACCATTTCGGATGTGGCCCTGGTCGGAGGCGGATCCTACCCCCAGCCAGGAGAAATTAGCCTGTCACATAATGGGGTGCTTTTTCTCGATGAATTACCAGAATTTAAGCGTACTGTCCTCGAAGTGATGCGTCAGCCTCTTGAAGATCGCAAAATCACCGTTTCAAGGTCCAGGTTCACAGTTGAATATCCAGCCTCGTTTATGCTGATTGCATCCATGAATCCCTGTCCCTGCGGTTATTACAACCATCCTACAAAAGATTGTGTATGTGCTGCCGGACTTGTCCAGAAATACCTCAACAGGATATCAGGGCCATTACTCGATCGCATCGATATTCACTTGGAAGTCGTTCCGGTTCCATTCAAAAACCTGGATGAAAAGGAATCTTCTGAAAGAAGTGACAAGATCCGTGAGCGTGTAATCAGGGCCCGATCCATACAGGAGGAACGGTTTAGTGACCAGAATGGAATATATTCCAATGCGCAGATGAATCCGGGATTGATCAGCAGGTTTGTAAAGCTTGACAGTGCTTGTCGGGAGCTTTTAAAAAATGCAATGGAGCGTCTTGGACTTTCTGCCAGGGCATATGACCGGATACTTAAAGTGTCGCGTACCATTGCTGATCTGGATGGTAGTCAGGATGTGCAGTCGCACCATCTATCCGAAGCTATCCACTATCGAAGTCTCGATAGGGAAAGCTGGGGTGGCTGACATGTTGGAAAATCAGGAATAGCTATTGTTGTCCCAACAGTGGGTACAAAGCTTTTCCTTCGGTAAGCCTATTGCTTCCACTAAATCTTCAAGCCTCTGGAAAACCAGGGTGGTCAGTTTTAGTTTACGTCTTATTTGATCGACCATCTTTTTGTATTTCTCACTGTCGGGATTATTGTAATCCTTCATGTCGACATCGTATTCTCCCTCAAGTTCCAAAATAGCCTTTCGGGTGGCAAGATCGGTGATTTTTCGTGATCTTGAGAAATTTAGAAAATCACAGGGATAGAGAAGGGGAGGACAGGCCACCTTCATGTGAATCTCGCGGATACCTGCCTCATATAAAGCCTGGGTGTTCCCGATTAACTGGGTTCCCCTGACTATAGAATCGTCGAGAAATATACCTGACTTGCCACCTACCAGGGAATGATTGGGTATCAATTTCATCCTCGCAACCAAATCGCGCATTTCCTGATTTTGGGGCATAAAACTTCGTGGCCAGGTGGGGGTATATTTGGCATAGGGCCTCATATATGGGATACGGCTCTCATTGCTGTACCCAACCGCATGGGCAATGCCGGAATCTGGAATGCCTGAAACAAAATCCGCTTTTGTCTGACTTCGTTTTGCGAGCGCTGCGCCACAACGATACCTGCATTCCTCCACATTGATGCCTTCATAAAACGATGGAGGATATCCATAGTAGACCCACAGAAAGGCACAAATCTGCATTTTATCATTGGCCTTTCTGAGTACTTCTGTCCCGTCGGCTGTTATTCTGATTATCTCTCCCGGACCTATATCTCTTATGGTTTTGTACCCCAGATTAAAAAAAGAGCATGATTCAGTGGCAACAGCCCATGAGTTTTCTTTTTGCCCAAGTGCAACGGGTGTCCGGCCCAGTTTGTCACGCGCAGCAATAATCCCCTCTTCGGTAAGCATGAGAATCGAACAAGAGCCTTTCATGAGATTGAAGGCATTTTCAATTCCTGTGACAATGTCATCAGATTCGCAAATCATCATGGCCATCAGTTCTGTGGGATTGGTGCCACCCTGACTGGTCTCGGCAAAGTGTTGGCGTTTGTCTAACTGTCGCTTCTCGAGTTCTTCAAGATTATTGATCTTGCCAACCGTGCAAATGGCAAATTTGCCCAGATGTGAATGGACAATAATTGGTTGGGCTTCGGTGTCGCTAATTATCCCGATCCCGCTATTTGCGGCAAAGGTTTTTACATCGTCCGCGAATTTGCTTCTGAAATAATCGTTTTCAATACTGTGTATTGCTCTCTGAAATCCGTTTCTGGCATTGTAAAAAGCCATCCCGGCTCTCTTGGTTCCCAGATGCGAATGATAATCGGTACCGTAGAAAACATCATAAACACAATTCCCTTTCCCCACACTTCCGAAGAATCCACTCATAATCAGTCTGTTTTAAAAATTTGGCTGCTCTGGGTTGCGTGTGTGAAAATGAAAATAAAAATTCAGAATTCCACTAGGATGTTCGATTTTGATTTTCTTTTTTACTCTTTTCCCTGAAATAGAAATAAACCGGCAACCCAAGTAACACCGTTATCAGGGCTATAAAAGATTCTGATGGTCGTTCAATAAAGGAGAGCGTAAGTATTCCGGCACTGGTTGTCAGGAAAAAGATTTGTACCCATGGGTATCCAGGCATTGACGGGGCAGTCGGGTTCCCTTTTCGTAGTTTGAAAATACCTGCAACCGCAAGCAGTGGAAATAGTCCAAGGGCAAATCCCATGTAAGTAAGAATCTGGTCAAAGGTCCCTGAAACGACCATGACTATTGACAAGGCACCTTGTAAAAGTATTGCCCGTGAAGGCGCATGGTTTCGGCTTGTTACCCTGGCAATCGACCTGAAAAAGTATCCGTCACGCGACATGGCATAATACACTCTGGGTCCCAGAATAAGGTATGCACTTAATGAAGAGAAGAGGGCAAAGGAAATCAGAAGTGAAATGATGGATTCGGCCTTGACGCCAAATGCGTTTGCGACTGCCAATCCACCGACTGAAACGACTCCCTTCATTTGATCCGGGGGAATGGCATAAACAAAGAATACATTCAGGAGGAAGTATAAAGCAACCACGGTCAAGGTTCCTGTGATAAGGGCTTTTGGAATGTTTTTCCGGGGATTTTTAACTTCCGACCCGATATACGTAGCTGCATTCCAGCCGCTATAAGCAAACATGACCCAGAGTAACGACAACCCTCCTGCTTTCATGCCCGAAAGGTTGGCAATAAAGGGTTCGTTATTTGAAAAATGGCTCCAATCGCCCTTTCCCAGAAAGAGGCCTCCCAAGATCAGCAATACAAGCAGAGCAATCTTCATTACTGTTAGAAAGTTCTGAATCCTCGAGCCAAAGGATAAACCGCGCGCATGGATCGCGGTAAACAAGATAATGACGCTAATGGCCAAAAATTGCTTTGCGCTTTCAGGTGACACATTGCTCCAGTGGCCTGTATTTGGTATTAACGGGATAGCGCGATAAAAATATTCACTGAAACCTATGGCCGAAGCAGCTATCGGGGCTGAGAAACCGGCAATAAAGGAAACCCATCCCGATAAAAATCCTATGGATGGATGAAACAGTCGTGACAGGAAGGTATATTCCCCGCCTGCCTGAGGCATGGCAATCCCCAGTTCACTATAAGACAGGGCACCACTGATGGCGATTAAACCACCGAATAGCCAGATCAGAATCATTATCGCAGTGTGATTGATTTCACCCAAAATAATCCCTGATGTTGTGAATATTCCAGCACCAATGATGTTGGCAACAACTATGTTATAGACCGGGAAATAGCCCAGTCTGCGGTTGAGCCGAAGGTGATTCTCTGACATTTGCGGTTATTTCTTGCAGCTGATCGATAAGCCTGACCGGCTGTTTCTTTCATATCTTGTGGCGTACGCCGGATTTTTTTCAAGATAAGCCAAAAATTCTCTGATATCGGCTGATCGCATGTTTGTGTTATGGGCCACAAAACAACCACCCTGTTTCATTTTGGATTCCATGGCAATGAAGTAGTTTTTATACCACCATTTATCGGCATCACAAAATACAAAGTCGTATGTACCTTCAATTGATGGAACCAGATCATGTGCATCCCCCAGCCTTGCATCAATATAATCTGACAATCCGGCTTTGCGAAAGTTGGCTAGTGCCTCTACATATCTTTTTTTATCAATTTCGATGGTTATCAGTTTGCCACCTGTTTTTGACAGTGCCCATGCGATCCAGATAGCCGAATGGCCGGTGGATGTTCCGATTTCCAGGGCATTCCTGTACTGTCCATCCAAAATCAAGTCGTAGAGAATGCGACCATCCGTGACCGGAACATTCATGTCGCGCCATTGTCCTGATTGCTCATTCAGAAATGACAAAACCTTTTTGTCAAGCTCAGTTTTCGCTTCTGGATATTGGGCGGCTGACAAAAGCGGCAGGAGAATGAATAACAGAATCACCCGAGCAAGGAAAGAATATCTGACCGATTTCATAGAGAGTAGATTTTTCTGGTTATTGATCAACGCAAAAAAAGCAGAAATATTGACTGTCTGTAAATTATGATCCTTACTGTACCACAAAAATAGTGCTAAGATGCCAATTGATTGAATGGAATTCCGATTTCTTCTTTGTTTCATTAAAAAAAAGAAATCAAGGATTCCTGTTTTTTTTGAATCCTTGATTTCCAATGTTTTTCCGATTAATTGGATTATTTATTCCAAACCGGCATCCTTCCTGGAGTCCAGGGAGCATTTAGTCGTGTAAGTTCTTCTTCAAGTGAAGGTATATCCTTTTCAACCAACTTGGTAAGCCTTTCAAGTACTGGTGGAAATTCATCCTTCAGGATCGCAAGACTCTCTTTCTCCGTGTTTGTGATTGCGGAAAGATTCCCGACGAATCCATAGGAAATCGAAGAAAGTCGAATATTCAACGGTACCTGACTCGGGGGTGTCTCTTCACGGCTGGCTTTGGGCTGAACTCCATTCAACAGGAAGTTTATTTCTTCCAGTTCATTTCCCAGTTTGCGTGCTTTGTCCATCAGGCCTTGACCTGCCTCCGGCGTAGCATATATGGCCTGTTTGATATGTTCAACCTTGCTTATCATCTCATTGGTCATTCGGTTGGTACCTGTCATGGCTATCGATAAACGACTAACTTCCTTTGCGAAGTCAATATTTTCCTTATAATTTTCGGAAGGAAGGGTCACCAAATCAGGTTTTTTCGTCATGAATTTTACCGGACCTGCCAAAGGTTTTAATTCCCCTTGGTGCCATAGAGCCAATTCGACAGAATATTCGCCGGGCATCACCAGAAGTCCGTTTCCGCCACCTCTCCTGCCTGAACTGCCGGCAGTGGGATTAAATGATCCTGCAACACTGGTTGCTGATGGATTATTGTAGCGAAGATCCCAATTGACCCGATTGATTCCTTTTGACGGATTCTGGGTAAGTCTCCGTATAATATTTCCGTCTGCGTCCTTGATGGTAAAAATCAAATGTGAACTTTCTTCCTTGCCTTCCAGTTCAAGTTCCCGCCAAGTGGGCTGCGGAATAGGTTTGCCTTCTTTGAAGAGTTTTTTCTCCTCCTCGGTTCTGATTGCCTTTGACGATTTTGGTGCTTCTTTCAGGAAATAGGTAAAGGTTGCTCCAAATTCCGGATTGGGTGCATTGAAGTAGGTATCACCCTGGTTGTCCTTGTTACTGGTTGGATTATAAAGAAGAGCCGTTTTGATCGGGAACAGGTGTGCCTCTTTGTCAAGATTCTCCTTATTCAGGTCACGTAATGTACTGTAATCGTCCAGGATATAAAACCCACGTCCAAATGTGGCCAACACCAGGTCGCATTCCCTTTTTTGGATTGCCATATGCCTAACAGCAATTGTAGGGATACCTGCCTTGAGCTGTACCCAATTTGATCCTCCATCCTTAGAGAAGAAAACTCCGAATTCAGTTCCTGCAAAAAGAAGGTCACTACTGATAAAATCTTGTTCCAGGGTATGCACTGTTCCGTTTTCCGGCAAATTGGATGAGATTGAACTCCATGATTTTCCCTTATCGGTACTTTTCATGATATATGGCTTGAAGTCATCCCGCTTCAGGTTATCGAATGATGCATACACAACATTTTCATCGAATTTGTCAGCGTGAAGATGTGAAACATACGTGTATTCAGGAACCCCCGGGAAGTTTTTAACCTGTCTCCAGGTCTTTCCGCCATCTTCGGTAACTGAAATAACCCCGTCATCAGTCCCGGCATATAATAGGTTCTCGTTCAGTGGAGATTCCGACAAGGCGACAATGGTTCCCCACAAGGAGGTGGAAACATCCTTTGCCACAGCGTCGATACTCCAGAATTTTCCCATAACCGGCCAGGTATTTCGGTCAGTTTTGGTCGTCAGGTCATCGCTGATTACTTCCCATGAATCGCCCCTGTTGTCACTTCTGAATACTTTGTTTGCTGCAAAGTAGATTCTTTGGGGATGGTGTTTGCTGACAAACATTGGTGCATTCCAGTTCCATTTGTAAGTTTCTTCACCTTTTCTTTCCCTGGGTTTTATGTTTTTGGCCTCTCCGCTCCGCTTGTCGAATCGGCTCAGGTTCCCATATTGATATTCAGTGTAAACAATGTTGTGGTCCCCGGGATCTGTATCGATCCAAAAACCATCGCCGCCCATTGTGACAATCCATTCGTCGTTTGTGACACCACTCCTTGTTAAGTTTGCCGAAGGCCCGTACATCGAATTATTATCCTGCGTTCCACCGTATACATTATAAAAAGGATATTCATTGTCGACATTTACACGATAAAACTGCGTGATTGGGAGATTTTCCTTGAAATCCCAGGTTTCTCCGTTATCCCAGGTTTCATAAATACCTCCATCACCTCCTATGATGATGTGCCTGGTATTGGAAGGATCGATCCAGAGTGCGTGGTCGTCGACATGGCGACCGCTATTTCCCAGGTTACGCCAGGTTTTTCCCCCGTCTACCGTGATCTGGGTATAAGTGTCGAGCGATATAACCCGGTTAACATCTTTCGGGTCACAATGAATCTTATTGTAATATTGGCCTGAACTATGGTAGCTGTTCATCTTTTCCCAACTTTCGCCTTTATCGGTCGACCTGAAGAAACCACCCGAATTTCCAGCGGCTTCAACAATCAGGTATACAACATTCGTGTTGACGGGAGATACATCGATACCCATACCTCCGATGTCGCCCGATGGCAATCCTTTCATAATCTTATTCCAGGTCTGGCCACCGTCGGTCGTTTTATAGACGGCTGACTCGGGACCACCTCCGATTTTGCTGAAAACATGTCTTCTTCTCTGTTCTGAGGTGGCATACATTATGTCAGGATCAGATGGGTCGATGATCACATTGTTGACGCCTGTTTCATCGCTGATATTCAAAACCTTTTCCCAGGATTTTCCACCATCGGAGGATTTGTATAAACCCCTTTCTCCTCCCGGGCCCCAGGCAGAACCTTCGCAGGCTACGAATACGATATCGGAGTTCCTTGGATCGATCACGATTCCTCCAATCTGACGGCTATCCTTCAATCCCATGTTTTTGAAAGATTTTCCACCATCGACTGATTTATAGATGCCATCGCCATATCCCAGAGCTCGCTGGTGATTGTTTTCGCCTGTTCCTACCCAAACAACATTGAAATTGTTGGGATCAAGCCTGATAACGCCTGTAGCATATGCTCCATAGTTGTCGAAGATGGGCTTCCAGGTTGTTCCGTTATTTTCGGTTTTCCAGACATTCCCACTTGCAATGGCAGCATAATATTCAGAAGGATTTTCCGGATTGACTGCCAGGTCTGCTATCCGGCCACTTGCCCATGCAGGCCCTATGCTTCTGAACTTCAGTCCATTTACCAGGCTGGTAGTTACTAATGTATCGCCCTTCTGACGATCTGATCTCTGGGCCGAAACTGTCAGAGTGGCTCCAAGAAGCGCAATCAGGATGATTCGAATAGTTTTTTTCATGTAAAACCTGTTTTTGAAGTTTGATTTAAGTCTTTGAAGTGCATAAAATTAATTTTTTCAATGAATCACCGCAATGACATTTCGGGATAGTTTTAATCATTTACAGCAGAAAAGCAAATCGTGTATGAATGTTTAGGAAAGGAAGTAGACAAAAAAATGGTACTTTTCCCAAAGAAAACCGTTTACCATTTATGAATAAACCTGTGTCCAGGAATCCGTGGCTTTGGATTCCCACTTTGTACTTCGCTGAAGGACTTCCCTACGTGGTTGCGATGACTGTCTCGGTAATCATGTTTAAACGTTTAGGTATTTCAAATACAGATATTGCTCTGTATACCAGCTGGTTGTACCTTCCATGGGTAATCAAGCCACTCTGGAGTCCAATTGTTGATATCCTTAAAACCAAGCGATTCTGGATTGTTTGGATGCAGCTTTTGGTCGGTGGCACCCTGGCAGGTGTTGCTTTAACACTTCCCGGATCTGACTTTTTCCGATGGACGCTTGCGTTTCTCTGGCTTCTGGCTTTTAGTTCTGCTACACATGATATTGCTGCCGATGGCTTTTATATGCTGGGTCTTTCAAAGTATGATCAGGCGTTTTTTGTTGGAATCAGGAATACCTTTTATAGGTTTGCCATGTTGTCAGGGCAGGGACTTCTTGTTGTCCTCGCAGGTTTTCTGGAGGAGAGATCAGGCAATATTGCCGGTTCATGGAGCATCACCTTTTTTATACTTGCTGCCATGTTTGCCGCATTTTTTATTTATCACCTGGTTGTATTGCCATATCCCGCAGAGGATACTGAACGAGCGGTCAGCAGCGTAAAAGATGTTGTGAAAGGCTTTCTTGATACATTCGCTTCTTTCTTCAAAAAGCCACAGGCAGGAATTGCGATTGCCTTTATGTTACTTTTTAGGTTGGGGGAAGCACAGCTCGCGAAACTGGCCTCGCCATTTCTGCTTGATCCAAGGGAAACAGGCGGATTGGGCCTGACGACAACTGATATAGGTTTTGTTTATGGCACCGCCGGTGTGATTGCCCTCACCTTGGGCGGAATATTAGGTGGAATCGCTGTCGCCCAACAAGGATTGAAAAAGTGGCTCTGGCCTCTTGCACTAGCCCTGAATCTGCCCAATCTGGCATATGTTGTCATGGCTTTTTTCCAGCCTGTATCTCTTTGGTGGATATCGGCTGGTGTCGTTGTCGAACAGTTTGGGTATGGTTTCGGATTTACTGCTTACATGCTGTATATGATATATTTTGCCGATGGACCTAATAAAACGGCACATTATGCCATTTGTACAGGGTTCATGGCCCTGGGCATGATGCTTCCCGGAATGATCAGTGGTTGGATACAGGATCAACTTGGCTATCAATGGTTTTTTATCTGGGTTATGATTTGCACTCTCCCGGGTTTTGCACTTCTTCCTTTCATGAAGATCGATCCAGCTTTTGGCACCCGACACGCACAACAATAAAACCCTGTTTCTTTTTGTTTTTTTCGTGTCTGTTAATTTACTGTTCTGATTTTTTCTAGCAGGAGCTATGAATTATTCTTTTTACTTTTGTGCAGTGCTCATGAAAATTGGGATTGAGACCTGTTGTGAAAAAATTAGTGGGTTTTATAGTCAGGTGATCTTTTTTATGAGTTCTGATTGTTATAAACTGAAAATAATGGATTATATGAAAAAGGTTAAGTTTTTAATGGTTGTCATGGCACTGTTTATCATGTGGCCAGCCATGGCACAAGAAACATACAAAGAAGTTGAGCCTAACGATGAAACCCTTGTCTATCCTGGTGGAAATGCACATGAGGTTAAATTTTATCCCAATAAATGGAAAGGCAAAAAGCCAAAGAACATTATCCTGATGATAGGTGACGGAATGGGTGTATCGCAGGTTTTTGCTGGTATTACCGCAAACCATGGCCAACTTTTCCTTGGCAACTTTAAACATATTGGATTTTCGCAAACGTCCTCTTCAAGTCACTATATTACTGATTCAGCAGCAGGGGGAACAGCACTTTCAACTGGGGTCAGGACCTATAATGGTGCTATTGGGGTTGGTCCCGACAAACAGCATCTGACGACTATTCTTGAAGAAGCTGAAAAGAAGGGTCTCGCTACCGGATTGGTTTCCACCTCGGCAATTACCCATGCAACACCGGCATCTTTTATTGCCCATCAGGCTGCCCGTAGCAGTTATGAAGCAATTGCTGCCGATTTCCTTAATACGGATATCGATGTTTTTATCGGTGGCGGGTACAAACATTTTACCGATAGGGAAGATGGAAGAAATCTGGTCACTGATTTGGAAGCAAACGGGTATAAGGTGCTTCAGAACATCACTGAAATTGCAGCAGTCAGTTCAGGTAAACTTGCCGGGCTTACGGCAGCTGAGCACAATGGCCGGATTGAGGAACGCGGAGACATGCTCCCTGTGGCAACCAAAACTGCCCTCAATATTTTAAAGACTAACAAAAAGGGTTTTTTTATCATGATTGAAGGTTCACAAATCGACTGGGCTGGACATGCCAAAAATACTACCTATGCTGTTGAAGATATGCTCGATTTTGACAAGGCTATTGGTGAAGCCTTGAAATTTGCTGTCAATGATGGTCAAACATTGGTAATTGTTACCGCTGATCATGAAACCGGTGGAATGGCTTTGGCTGGTGGTGATTTCGAAAAAGGCATGGTGAAAGGTGCATTTACCTCTACAGATCATACGGCTGTAATGGTTCCAATTTTTGCTTGGGGCCCTGGTGCCGAACAATTTATGGGTATCATGAAAAATATAGATATCCATAAAAAAATGAGGGATATGCTTATCTCAAAATAGTCATCACTGATATCAGGAAAAAAGGTTCTCTGTCATTTACCGGGAACCTTTTTTGTTTTGTTATGAAAAGAATTTTTAACTTGCCACGCTAAGCACCTTTCCCCGGAATTCCTTTTCAGGACCGTGCGGTAGTTTTGCCCGTCATTTAAGTGTATTTGTGAATGAATAAAAGGATCGGGCATATGCTTCATGGTGCCCTTCGATTTCCCCGGGTCGAATAAGATTTAATCCAAAATCGTTTTGAAATGAAAGAAGCATTGTTGGTACTGGATCATGTAAGACTCAATTTTTCTCCTGGTGGCCTTCTTTTTCTGAATATAACCATCGCCTTTGTGATGTTTGGTGTCGCACTCGATATCAAGATTCATCATTTTAAGGATGTATTTATGCGGCCAAAGTCTGTAATAACGGCTCTAATTTCGCAGTTTATTCTTCTTCCTGCCATGACATTCTTATTAATCCTGATATTGAAACCTTCGCCAACTGTGGCACTTGGTATGCTTTTGGTCGCTTCATGCCCCGGTGGTAATATTTCCAATTTCATGACTTCACTCGCAAGAGGAAATGTAGCCTTGTCAGTTAGTGTTACGGCTGTTGCTACCATGGCAGCAATGTTCATGACACCCGCCAACTTTGCATTTTGGGGTGACCTTTATATGAATTTTTATGAAAAATCTGCCTCAGCTTCTTTGTTGAGACCTATAGAAATTGACTTTTGGCAAGTTGTCCAGACTGTTTTTATTCTTCTTGGAATTCCTGTTATCCTTGGGCTTTTCATGGCAGGGAAGTTTCCTGACCTTACCCGAAAAATCAAAAAGCCGATAAAAAAGGCATCGATTGTGGTATTTATACTCTTTGTCATTATTCTGTTATCGGCCAATTTCACCAATTTCATGAAATTCATCCACCTGATATTTATTATCGTGCTGCTTCATAATGGGATTGCCTTGTTAACAGGCTTTGTGTTTGCGACTCTTATGAAAAGGCCTCGAGTCGACCGTAGGTCCATTACGATAGAAACCGGGATTCAAAATTCAGGTCTGGCACTGGTGCTGATATTCAATCCAAAGATCTTTCCACCAGAACTTGAGCTGGGTGGAATGGCTGTGATTGCCGCATGGTGGGGGGTGTGGCATATTATTTCAGGCCTTGCACTGTCAACCCTGTGGTCACGCCGACCTCTCGACAATTAGCCCCTTCTCCTCTTTCTAAAAGCTGGCTGTCCGGTTGATTTAGGCCTTTTATGTTCCGGTCGGCTCTTTTTAATATGAAATGCTCCTTTGAAGGTCGGGTCATCAAGTTTTCGCTGTCGGTCAATTTCACGCAGTTGTCGCTGATTTTCCTCAAATCCGGTTGGTTCAATTTCGACACCGACGGGTATGTCTGTAACTGGGATTTCCATTCTGATCAGCTTTTCGATCTTTTTTAAATGCCATTCCTCGTCAGGGGCCACCAAGGTAATGGCTACTCCATGATTTCCGGCCCGGGCTGTTCTGCCAATCCTGTGAACATAGTCCTCATAATGTGGGGGAATGTCAAAGTTAATCACATGGGATACCAGTGTCACATCCAAACCACGTGCCGACATATCGGTGGAAATCAATATTCTGATTTTCCCTTCCTTAAAATCCCTCATGGAATTCATGCGGGTTGACTGGCCTTTGTTTGAATGGACAATTCGCTTTTCACCTTCTGTTTTTCGTCGTATCACCTTAAAAACATCGTCTGCTGCTTCCTTGGTTTTGACAAAAATGATGATTCGTGAAAATCCTGTTTCGTCTTCAAGCAGATGCCGGATCAGGTTCAGTTTGGTCTTATAATTGGGAACCAGGTATAATTGCTGGTCTACCAACTCCGCAGGTGTGGCTGACGGAGCCATTTCCACCCTTTCGTAATGGTCAAGAAATTCTTGCGCCATCTCTTCCACTTTTTCTGAAAATGTGGCACTGAAAAGCATGTTTTGACGCTTGTGCGGGATGATTTCGAAAAGTTGCCGCAATTGTGGCATAAATCCCATATCCAGCATTCTGTCAGCCTCGTCGATAACGAAATATTTTACCTTTCTCAATGATACGGCGTTGGCCTGGTACAGGTCCCATAACCTGCCAGGTGTGGCAATCAATATGTCAACCCCGTCACGGATTAGTTCGGCATGCTTAGTCCATCCAACCCCTCCATAAACTGAGGCATGCCTTATATCAGTGAATGAGATCAGCTCACTTGTGTCTTCTCCAACCTGAACCGACAGTTCACGGGTTGGTACCAACACGATTGCTCGGGGTTCATTTCCTTCTCTCCTGACAAGCTTCGTCAGCAATGGCAATAGGTATGCGGCAGTTTTACCGGTTCCGGTCTGGGCGATTCCTACAACATTTGCTCCCGAAAATATCACGGGAATAATCGTCTCCTGTATCGGAGTCGGCTGAATGAATCCTATGTCATCCAATGACTTAAGTAGTGCTTTTGAAACTTTTAGCTCTTCAAACGTTTTCATTTTTCTGTTGTTTATTGGATGAATTTTCAGCTTCCCACCCGATATTATGGCTTTGAATCTGGATGCCTGAATTGTCAGTTTTTTTGCAAAAAATGAATTTCAGTTTATCCGGCTACAAAGATAACAGGTTGGACCGCAATTAAAAACAGACTGCCTTTACAGTTTTGAAGTGCCTTTTCGTTATTTGATAAGATTGGGTATTGAATCAGCTTAATTCATTCAATCCAGTGCTGAAGAATCTATTTAAGTTTGTACATTTTCCCGGGGAAAACATTGATTAAACCCTTGAATTCCAAATTTATAAGAATACTGGAAAGTTGTTGGACCGGCATGCCCGAGTAATTGACGAGCGAGTCGATGTTGGTCTTGCCATGTTCTTGTAAAAGATCCGATATTTTTTTTTCATCTGAGGTGAGTTCCGGAAAGAGTAATTGCTGAACTGGCCTGGCACTCCCTTGTGAAGCGTCCCACCCCAACTGATATTCCAAATCTGAAACACTTTCAATCATTGCTGCAATGTTTCTTTTAATCAGTCGGTTGCATCCTTTTGAATAAGGGTCGGAGCTGCGGCCCGGAAATGCAAGGACGTCACGATTATAGGAGGAAGCAATATCGGCAGTAATCAAGGCTCCTCCTTTTTCACCTGATTCAATAACGATGGTTGCATCAGACAGCCCTGCAATCAGCCGGTTCCTTCGGATGAAGTTGGCTGCCTCAATTTTGGTTTGGCTTGGAAAATCGGTAAGCAATCCTCCGTTTCCCAACATGTCATTGGCAATCTTCTGGTGAGCCGAAGGATAAAGACGGTCTAATCCGTGCCCAACGACACCGACGGTTGGAAGACCATACTTCAAGGCAGATTTGTGCGCCTGGATGTCAATTCCATAAGCCAGTCCACTGACAACCAATGGCATATGTCCTTTTTCTGACAGTTTTTGCAAAAGTTCATCACACATTTGTCGTCCGTACCCAGTGGCATTGCGAGTACCGACAATGCTGATTACTTTCTCGCTATTAAGGCTGGCGTTCCCTTTAAAATAGAAAAGAATGGGGGCATCGTTGCATTGCGAGAACCGTTTTGGATAATCATCATCCAGGTAAAAAAAAGGCCGGATTTGATTTTTTCCGATAAATTCAAGTTCATGGTTCGCTTGTTCCATGACCCGGGCTTCGCATATTTTGCGGGCATTTACTTCTCCGATCCCGGGGATTTTCATCAGATGTGCCGACTTCTCCCGGAATATTCCTTCAATACTTCCGACATATGATATCAGGTTCCGTGCCAATACACTTCCTATTCCTGGCACCAAGGATAGGGCAACCTTAAAAAGCAAGGTCTCATTCATAAATTTAAGGTAAAATCAACGTTGTAAGATCTGTCTGAGCATTTTTTCAATTTTATCCTGATCCTCTTTTGACACAGCGGCCAAACTGATGGATGGATATTCGGCAACGCCCCGTTTTGTTTTTACAAGCAACGTCAGATCATTGACCAACCCAAACAGCGATTTCTCCAATACAAAATCATGTAAAATCTTTGTTGCGAACTCGATGGTTTGGTATTCCTTTCTTCCAAATTTGACCGCAGGGTAAAATCGGACAGTGAGTTTGTCAGATTCAATTCCTAAATGAAAATATTGAAAATCAATTGCTTGAAAAACCAGAAACCAGATTATCAGAATTCCACCTGCTATCAGGGCCCTGCCTATCTGATCAAGATATAATAACAAAATGGCGCTGATGACCAGCATGACGGATAATAGGTAGAAAAGCCTTTTGATTAGTTTAATTCTGGATGTATTGTCAATGATCATTATGTTTATTTTTTGAAATTGCGAATTTATATCGCTCTCATGGCCTTAAATCAAGCCGGATTTAAAAAGTTTATAACTTAGCGCAATTTACAATTGATGTATGGAATATTCAAGCACCCATTCGGAAATTATTTACTCTGTGCAGCCTGAAGTTGATATTGAATCTATAATTCGTCAATATCAACCAGGTAAGGTTTTCGTTGTCACCGAGGAAAATGTATTTAAACTATGGTTCGATAAACTTCCAAAGCTTAAAACTTTGCCCTGTGTGGTGATTCCTTCAGGAGAAGACAACAAGGGGCTTGGGAGTGTTGAACTAATTTGGGAATTTCTAAGTTCAAAGGGAGCCGACAGAAAATCATTGTTGATCAATGTAGGGGGAGGCATGCTGACTGACCTGGGAGGTTTTGCCGCTTCCACATTCAAGCGTGGAGTCGATTTTATTAATGTGCCTACCACCTTGTTGGCACAGGTTGACGCTTCGGTTGGCGGCAAAACCGGGATTAATTTCAGGGGGCTGAAAAACGAGATTGGCACCTTCAACGTACCCCGCTCGGTGATTATTTCTTCAACCTTCCTTCAAACGCTTGACCAGCAAAACCTGCTGTCAGGTTTTGCTGAGATGGTCAAGCATGGTTTGATTTATAGCAGTGAGCATTTTTTGGAACTATGTAATGTTGATTTTGAAAATCTGGATTTAAAATCCTTTCAGGAGATTATCCGACATTCAGTTCAGGTGAAGGAATATTTCGTGCAGCAAGATCCAACGGAGAAGAATATTCGGAAAGCCTTGAATTTTGGTCATACGATCGGGCATGCATTGGAAAGTCTTTTTTTGGAACAGCATAGGCCGGTGCTGCATGGATACGCCGTTGCTTGGGGAATGATGGCTGAGTTATATCTTTCACAGGCTGTGTGCGGCCTTGATCCTGAGAGTTCTGTTGATATCTGTGATTGGATCAGTTCCATGTACGGCAAGATCTCCATTACTTCTGAAGATTTTGAGGAGTTATACATGCTGATGGGGCATGATAAGAAAAATGAGGCAGGTAGGATCAATTTTACTTTGATCTCCTCTCCAGGGAATTTCGAGATTAACCAGGAAAGCAGTAAAGAGTTGATTTTTGAAGCGCTGCGTTTCCTCCAGAACAGTTTGTCTCATGAAAACGCCTAATGACAGACCAGTGTTTCAGGTGTCTGCAAAACCAATTCAGTTGCAGACGACCATCCAATTGCCATCCTCCAAGAGTATCAGTAACAGGGTGCAAATCATTAATGCCCTGAGTTACAGTCCATGGCCAGTCAAAAATCTATCCGACAGTGATGATACACGGGTGCTTGCCGCTGCCCTGAATTCGAACGACAGTGTTTTCGATATCGGACATGCCGGTACTGCCATGCGATTTTTAACTGCCTTCTTATCAAAGATAGTTGGGGAGTGGGTCATTACGGGGTCAGAAAGAATGAAGCAGCGTCCTATAGGTATTCTTGTGGATGCCCTGAATTCAATAGGAGCCAGAGTTGAATATGTCGATCATCCGGGATACCCACCGTTGAGAATTTATGGTTCTCATTTGATTGGAGGTGAGGTTGAACTGGACGGCAGCATTTCAAGCCAGTATCTGTCTGCTTTGTTGATGATCGCTCCAACACTGGATCATGGCTTGACATTGAAATTACAGAATCGCTTGACTTCAAGATCATATATTGAAATGACTTTGAAGCTCATGTCCTATTTTGGAATAAGGCATGAATGGAAGAAAAATGTGATCAAAGTGCCACCCCAGGATTATCTTCCACGTGATTATACTGTTGAAGCTGATTGGTCGGCCGCTTCCTACTGGTATTCTATTCTGGCATTGTCACCCAAAGGGGAAATTCATCTTCCAGGCTTAGTTCTTTCTGGTTTGCAGGGTGATGAAGCGATCAATGAATGGTTCAGCTGGTTCGGAGTTGAAACCCAAACAACTGCAGACGGCATAAGCTTACAGAAAAAGGATGAGATTACCCCCAAAAAGTTATATCTGAAGTTTCATGAAACTCCGGATATGGCTCAGACCATGGCGGTATTATGTGTCGCAAAGGGAGTTCCTTTCCATTTCACAGGGCTTGAAACCCTAAAGATTAAAGAGACCAACAGGATTGCTGCTCTTCAAAATGAACTTAGAAAGTTTGGGGCCAGCCTTGTCGAACCAAGAAACGGAGAGTTGCAATGGGATGGCACAATCAACCCGGATCTTTGTATGGTTGATCCGGTTGTTGAAACCTATCATGATCACCGCATGGCACTTTCATTTGCTCCTTTAGCTTTAAAGTATGGCGAAATAAGGATCGCCGATCCGGCTGTCATTTCAAAGTCGTATCCCAACTTTTGGGATGACATAAAACATGCCGGATTCGGTATCGATGAAGTTTAATGACTGTTATTCAGTCATCGATAATCAGAGTTTTATAAAAATCTTCCTTTTATACAAAATGATGGCCGGAATATAAAATACCCCGATGTATAGAAATGCATAAAGGAAGCTGGCCAGCTTCGGTGCAGTTCCCATACCGGTTAAAAAGTCCATGAAGTGTGATTTGATGGATGCTCCTGCGATCGGAATTCCCGAGAATACAAATCCAAGAAGACCGGCCAATACATATACGGTAATGGCATTCGATCCAAAAACCACCCCTGGGAATGCCACCTTTTTCCATCCGATGACATCAACCAGATACATACTGGTCGCCAGGGTAAGTGAGGCAAGTCCACCTGCGACCATAACAAATGAACTGGTCCACAAATTCTTGTTAAGTGGAAAGTGCCAACTCCAGGCATGGCCGATGGCCAAGGCGATAAAACCGGCGGTGAACAACCATATAATTTTCTCCTCCCGGGTCTTCTTTGAAACGATCAGGCTGCCTGCCAACATGCCAAGGATACCCGTTCCTATGGCTGGCACAGTACTTAGTAATCCTTCGGGATCCCACGTCTTCTGATACATACGGCCTGGCAGCAGAAAAGAGTCGACCCAGGCAGCAAGATTGGCTCCGGGCTCCAGCATGGGTTCTCCCAACCCGGGTGTCGGAATCAATGTCATGGCCAACCAATAGCCAATCAGCAAAACACCGGCTATTATGGCCTGCTTTTTCCATCGAACCGAGAGAAACAGTAATGCACAGACAAGAAAAACAATGGCAATCCTTTGTAAAACCCCAGCTACCCTTAGATTTTCAAAATTGAATCGGGGATAAAGGTTGAGAAAAATCCCAACGGCAAATATCTTGATGCTTCGCCAGACTATCTTTTTAACCATGCCCCTTTTGGGTACACCTGCCTCAACTCTTTTAGTATAGGCCAATGCTATGGAAACACCGACAATAAACAGGAAAAATGGAAAAATGAGATCGGTGATTGTTATCCCATGCCACGGTTTATGCAAAAGCGGAGCAAAAACATTTCCCCAATCACCGGGGTTATTGACCATGATCATGGCGGCAATCGTAAATCCCCTGAAAGCATCCAGAGAAATAAGTCGTTCATTTTTATCCATCAGGCCTTGGATTAGATTTATTTATTTGATTTAGTTGTTTAATGATAATGGATACTCTTTTCAATCAGCAACAAAAATGGTTCGTAACGGACTCCTTTTTCTTTTTAACCTTAAAAGCTCGAAATAGAGTTGATTAGTGTATCTTTATAAAAAATTTACTAAGGCAATTTTATAAATAATTCAGTTATGAAAAAAATATATTCCATTTTTTTTGGATTGGCGGTGACTCTCCTGATGATAGGATGCGGTAAGGTTTCTAACCCAACAGCAGATGAGTTGGTGGTTTCATGGAAGGTTAT
The DNA here is from genome assembly GCA_002419285.1 of Prolixibacteraceae bacterium UBA5740. Taxonomy (GTDB): domain Bacteria; phylum Bacteroidota; class Bacteroidia; order Bacteroidales; family Prolixibacteraceae; genus UBA1413. The sequence continues at coordinate 25,966 of DIFU01000084.1, forward strand.
CAGCAACGAATATTTCGAAAGTCCCCGGGTTAAGACACGTTTTTCTCTTACCAACAACAGCGAATCTGATCTGAAGCCTGGTACATGGGCACTTTTCTATAATCAGATGCCGCGTGAGGTTATCGTGCAGCCCGAACAGGCTGAAATTACCAGGATCAGCGGTGACTGGTATAAACTTGTTCCAGCCGAGGGTTTGATCCTGAAAGCTGGTGAAACGGTTGAGCTTGTATATGAATCTGAGGCTTTTATTATCAAGGAGACTGATTCTCCGCTGGGGTTATACTTTGTGTTTTATGATAAAACAGGGGAAGAATCTTCCGTTGAAGTGGTTAAGAATTACACCATCGAATCCTTTGACAGTCCTGAACAGATCAACCGCCACAAGCGCGATGCTGAACCAATCCCAAATGCCGGAAATCTCTATGATCAAAACCTGCAGTTAAGCGAAGTTGCCAATGACCAACTGCCTGTTATTATTCCAACACCTTTTACTGTTCAGAAGAGTGAAAAATCAATTCAGATCGATGCTGCTCCCAAAGTTCTTTATGAAAAGGGATTGGAAAGTGAAGCCAGATTCCTGGCAGACCATGTAGGTAAACTTTCCGGAACATCAGTTTCGCCAATTGAGGCAAATGAGCCTGAAGCAGGATCAATATATCTTTCAATCGGACAAATTGCAGTGAATAAAATCGATAAGGAAGCTTATCGACTCAATATAGGTGAAAACAAAACGATAACAATCACTGGTAGCGATCCTGCCGG
>DIFU01000066.1 GCA_002419285.1 Prolixibacteraceae bacterium UBA5740
ACATGCATGTGTTGGAATCGCAGGTGGCCTCGAAATTAGCGGAAATTGATACGATGAAGCAAGAAAACTTGGTAATAACAGAGGCAAATCTGAGATCTGGCGACCGAATTAGAGAATTACTTGAGGAAGTCGACTCATTAGACGAGCAAGCCCATTATTGGTCCGGTTTGCTGCGCAAATCATCTGCGGAATTTGAAAAGCAAATACAGGATCTAACATTGGATTTGGCTAAGCAAAAACAGAATTTTCTTGACGCTCAAGCAGAGATTAACCGAATCTATTCCAGCGCGACATGGAAAATGCTAGCTCCTCTCAGGGAAAGTGAAAAAGGTCTGTCACAAATCAAGAGTCATCTACATACAGTCATAAGACCGGTGACGAAATTGACAGGAGAAATGGGCATTAACCAAGACATTGAGGTGATTGAAACTTCCGGCTTTTTTGATGAGGAGTACTATCTATCTCACAATCCGGACGTGAAGAATGCGAAAGTTGAACCGACCAAGCATTTCTTACGCCACGGATGGAAAGAAGGGCGAGCCCCATCAGAGAAATTTGACTGTGCCTGGTATCTCGACCAATATCCTGACGTAAAAAATGCTGGAGTTAATCCCTTGCTGCACTACTTGAAGTACGGAAAAGCTGAAGGTCGAATAGTCATGCCACTGCAATCCGTGGCCTCACAGGAGCCAGCGGTTAAAATAAACAAATCCATAGATCATGTTTCACACAAAAGCCTGGTTCCCGATAATCTGGTTCTGGAACCTGATTTGATTGAAGTGCTGGAAAAAGCGCTTCGACCCAAATTTCAATTATCAGTGAGTCATGATGACTACCTAACGGTTACTGGTGGGGCACAAGTTTACATTAATGATGAACAGCGAAAACTCAATAATGCCGCAATAAGTTACGTTCATATTTTTCCCTTTTCAAAGGGTCGGGACTTTATAGCAGATGACCAATTGTTATATATTGGCATTAACTTGGATGGAAAGTTTATTGGTCATTCGGAGATTAATGAACTTGATCGGGCACTTAGTAAACTAAAAAAACAATCCCCGAAAACCGTCAACATTCATCATACCATGGGCTTTACCTACAATGGAATTCAAAGATTATTGGACATTTCAGGAAACCGGGGGGTGTTTTGGTTGCATGACTACTTCTCGTTGTGCCCATCTTACAACTTGTTGCGTAATGACACTGAATATTGTGGTGCGCCTGAAATCAACAGCAATGCTTGTGCTCTCTGTAATTATTTACCCAGTCGGAAAATTCAGTCCGCTTTATTCGAAACACTATTTAGGAATAACAATCTGGAAGTTGCTACGCCTTCCAGGTTTACCTACGAGTTATGGCAGGAGCGTTTTCCTGTCAAGGGCGTAAAGGTGCACATCATTCCTCCTGCCAGGCTTGAATGGCAGCCAGGTACTATGCCAGGCTACAGGAGTGGAACACTAAGAGTCGGGTTCCTTGGATACCCGCTTAAATATAAAGGCTGGGAAACCTGGAAAGACCTGACTTCAAGATTAAACAATGATAAACGTTACAAGTTTTTCCATTTTTCCACACAGGATGGTGGGCCTGGTAACTATAAATTAGTTCAGACACGAGTCACAAAAGAAGACCGGATGGCAATGATAGACGCTTTGCAGCGATATCAGATCGATGTTGTGGTGCTTTGGTCGCAAGTTGCAGAAACATTTTCATTTACCTTACATGAAGCCCTTGCGGCTGGTGCATTCATCCTAACCAACCCTCAAAGTGGAAATATTCAGGATTATATTCGAAGGAATCCTTCAAGCGGTTTGGTACTTGAGAGTGATTCTGCATTATTATCTAGCTTTGAGAGTGGAAAGATCATTCAAGCCGTGTCAGAGAGCCAAAGAGAAGGCAAAACTCAGGCAAATCTGATTATTGGGGGCTTAGAGGAGACGGATTTATGATTGTATTTACCAGTATAACGCTCAATTATCTACCTAAAGCCAAAATCCTGGCTAAAACGCTCAAGCAATTCCACCCGGACTGGCAGTTCCATTTGCTAATTAGCGACCGGATACCCCCGGAAAAAACTAATGTTTATGAAGAAGAATTATCACAGGAATACTTTGACCTTGTATTTTGGACTGAAAACCTACCCCTTGAAAACATTAATGGGTGGTTATTCAAACATACAGTAGTTGAACTCTGCACTGCGGTAAAGGGCATCTACTTAAGAAAATTGGCTGATGATGGTCACAAGAAAATAATGTACATTGACCCTGATATCGCTATTTTTAACCCCCTTTCACCGCTAGAGAAAATTCTCGATACAGCAGGGATTATTCTGGCACCTCATTTATTAGATTATACAGACAATACACAATCTATCCAGGACAACGAGATTCTTGGCACGATGAGGCATGGCACATTTAACTTGGGTTTTCTGGCTGTTAACACAAAACAGACCGACGGGCGGCGATTTGTTGACTGGTGGGGGGACCGGTTGCGCGATTATTGTTATGCTGATTATGATCGCGGTCTCTTTACCGACCAGAAATGGTGCGATTTAGCGCCTTCTTTCTTTCCTAACCTGCATATTTTGCACGATCCGGGTTATGACGTTGCGTCGTGGAATCTGGACTGTCGCAGGATAAGCTTTGATAAGAAAGGGCAACTAATCATTAATGAGGAATACCCGTTGAGATTCTATCATTTTACCGGGTATGACTCTGGTGCGGGTATGAATGTCATTAATAGCCTCACTTCAGGCGGCGAATCCCCTATAGTGCGTGAGCTGTGGGGGTGGTATATCAGGCAGCTTGATGAGAATGGCCATAACCAGCTTGGTAAGCAAACCTGTTATTATGATGCTTTCGATAACGGTGTCAAAATTGAGAAGGAAATGCGCCTTGTTTTCCGCAATACACCTGATCTTCAGAATGTTTTCAAATATCCATACGACACCGACGGAGGCAAGGGCGGTTTCTTAACATGGTGGAAGAGAGATCGAATTGTAGCAAGTCCCAACCAACCAGTTGAAAAGGCTGCAATCCCTGAGACCAAGAATGAAAATGATGCTCAAAACTTGCCAACTCCAATAGAGAAGGCGCAACTAACAGTTTATGAAGAATTGCTGTTGGCTGAGAAGAACGAACGGGACGAGGAATACGTCCCCCTTTTAACTGAAAGTTTCGATGCTGATGATGCTTTAATCAAGCTGATCGCTTTTTACCTGCCACAGTATCATCCAATCCCGGAAAATGATGAGTGGTGGGGAAAGGGTTTTACCGAGTGGGCAAATGTCTCGAGGGCGGTTCCACAATTTCCAGGACATTACCAACCGCATCTACCAGGGGAATTGGGTTTCTATGATCTCCGTGTTGAAGAGGTCCATCGCCGGCAAATTGAATTGGCAAAGCAATATGGCCTTTTTGGCTTTGCTTATTACCATTATTGGTTTGCTGGTCGACGATTGCTTGAGATGCCAGTCGATCGTTTTTTAAAGAACAAAGATATGGACTTTCCGTTTTGTCTTATCTGGGCTAACGAAAATTGGACACGGCGTTGGGATGGTTTGGAAAGTGATGTGCTCATTGCCCAAAACCACTCCGCGG
>DIFU01000129.1 GCA_002419285.1 Prolixibacteraceae bacterium UBA5740
AGTTGTATCCCTTTATGGAGGTAAGGTTCCCCCGGCTCACCGGAAAGGTCAACTACCGGAATCACCGGAAAATCGTGATAGTGGATGGGGATACAGGATTTACCGGGGGCATCAACATTGCCGACAGGTACATCTATGGCAATGAAAAAGTAGGTTTCTGGCGCGATACCAATATTCAGATTGAAGGCAATGCGGTTGCTTTCCTTCAGGTAATTTTTGCCGCTGACTGGTTTTTTGTCAAAGGAGAGAATCTGATAGGCAAAGATTATTTCAGGCCATTTACCGATGACCCTGGGATCCCGGTACAAATTAGTGCCAGTGGACCGGATTCTGACTGGGACAGCATTGCCCAGGCCTTTTTTACCGCAATTACCTGTGCCCGTCGTGAAATAATCATTGTTACACCTTATCTTATGCCAACTGCTTCTCTCCTGACAGCCCTGAAAACGGCGGCACTGGGTGGAATCGATGTCCGGATCGTTATTCCCGGTAAGTCCGATGCCTTGTTACCCAAATGGGTATCCAACTCCTATATCGATGAATTACTGGAGGCAGGAGTGAGGATTTTCTTCTACCAGAAAGGTTTTATACACAGCAAGATCCTTCTTGTTGATGGTTCTTTTGTGTCGGTTGGTACCACAAATTTTGATTTCCGTAGCCTGGAGACCAACTTTGAAGTCAATGCTTTCATTTATAGTGAACAATTTGCCCGACAGCTGGGTGCATATGTTAAGGTTGACCTTCGCAACAGCAGGGAGATCCAGCTGAGTGAATGGCGGAAGCGTCCCTGGTATGATAAGTCGCGGGAATCTCTTGCGTATCTTATCAGTCCCTTATTTTAACTGCTCAAGGGTCGTTTTAAAAATATTTGGAATTACTTTCATCCTGTTTACCGATTTATTTGTTTTATTTTGGTCGGTTAGTATTCCCTTAAAATATTCTGAACATTGATGTATTTTAAAAAGATATTATTGATTTTGGCAGTGTTTGTTTCCATGCCAGCCATGTCGCAGAAATTGTGGCAGAAATCCCCATTGAAGGCAGATCCACCGGTATGTTATGCTTCCGGACTGGTTGAAAAATCGTTTATTCCACCACCGCGCGAGTTTTTGGAACAGCTGAAATCTGCCGGGGCAGGTGCTGACATGGTTGTTACTTACATTGGATTTCCCGACAGTGTTAAAATTGCTTTTGAATATGCGGTATCCATCTGGGAATCATTGTTGAATTCGCCTGTACCCATTTATATTGAAGCCAGGTGGCAGGCACTTGGCAGCAATACACTGGCCAGTTGTGGTCCATCCGATTATTTTGTTGATTTTGACGGGGCTCCGGTTCCTGGGACATACTACCCTGTTGCACTGGTTGAAAAATTGATGGAACGTCAGTTGACAGGTCCTGGGAATCCTGATATGACCGCCAGATTCAATTCCTCCATACCTTGGTATACGGGTACGGATGGAAATACCCCTGTCAATCAATATGATTTTGTTTCGACTGTTTTGCATGAGATTGCACATGGACTTGGTTTTACCGGTTTTTTTTATGTGGATGCTGATGCTTCAAGTGGGTACCTGGGTTTTCAGGATAATAGTCCGGCGATTTATGACACTTATGTCGAGGATGTTCAAAAAAGACATCTATGTGATGAGTCGGTTTATGGAAATCCTTCATCTGAATTATTTAAAGCATTGACATCAAGGCAGATATATTCAGGAAGTCCTCTGGCTGTAAAGGCATACAATAACAACAGGCCGCCCTTGTATGCGCCGAATCCTTTTAATGACGGTTCCAGTATTTATCATCTGAATTCTTCATCATTTCCTTACGGGAATCCCAATTCTTTGATGAGTCACAGTGCGGGGGCAGGTGAAGCGATACATTCTCCCGGACCTATTACCATGGGTATCCTGAATGACATGGGTTGGCAACATCTTTTTTACAGGTATGAACCGGTCAAAGATATGGAGACCCTGGATGGACCTATCCGGTTTGAAGTGAAAATTGACAGTGAATTTAGTTTTGATACGGCTGGTTTCAGGCTGGTATATTCATATGATGACTTTGTACAGCATCGTGATTCGGCATTCTTTGGATACGATGCAGCCAGGGACTCATTCATAACATCATTCCGTCCGGGATTTGATGAAGGAGCATTACAGTATTACTTTACTTTAGCTGATATGGATGGCCGGATTTTCAGATGGCCTGGAAATCCAATGGAGACCTTCTCTATCTATATTGGAACCGACGAACAAAAACCGGTGATTACGCATACTGCGCCTGCCTATCTGCTATCGACCGTCAATAATTATAAACTGGAAGCCATGGTAAGTGATAATCTTGGTGTGGATTCCGTTTTTGTAGTGTATTCAATCAATTCAGGAGTAAATCAGAAACTCAATCTTGAAAAAAGTGGCAAAGATCTTTATGAAACCCATATTCAAGTGAAGGATACTGAACTGGAGCAAGGGGGCATAATTGCTTATCAGATTGTAGCAATTGACAAGTCAACCGGCAAGAATCAGGCTATTTTTCCCGAGAGCGGTCAGCTCGAGCTAAAAGTCGAAGAAATTCTCAGTCCGGTTCCAGGGTATTTCACCGATTTCAATTCAGTCAACAATGATTTTATAACCGGCGATTTTGCCATTGACCAACGGAGAGGCTTTCAGAATCCTGCACTTTTCAGTCCCAATCCCTATCCCAGCCCGGAGGTTGATGATGGGTTCTTTAACTTTTCGGCCATGCTTCGGTATCCGATAGTGGTCAGGGAACAGGGTATACTTTCTTTTGATGAAGTGGTGCTGGTGGAGCCTGGAGAGACTGGAGCCGCATTCGGGGATGATGAATTCTGGGATTATGTGATTGTTGAAGGGAGTGGTGATTATGGCGAAAACTGGCTGCCTCTGGCAGATGGGTACGATTCGGGAGATAAGGCATCCTGGCTGACTACATATTACAAGAATATAAAAGGACAGAATTCGACTGCCATCGGGAGCCCTGATCTTTTTATAAACAGGAGTATAACACTTACATTGAATGGCAATTTCTCGGACGGGGATACCATTTTAATTCGCTTCAGGCTTTACTCAGATCCCTATGCCAGTGGCTGGGGTTGGGTCATCGATAATCTCAGGATTCAGCAAACTGTCGGAATCAGTGTGGATAATGCTCTTTCTCCAGGGCACATAACCTTATGGCCGAATCCATTTTCAACGACATTAAACTGGAAATATACCGGGTTGGAACAACAGTCAGATCTGACCTTTGAGATCATTGACCTGACAGGACGGGTGGTTAAAAGCCATTCGATTCACCAGATATTCAGTGGACAAACCGATGGATTTCCTGTATCGGATCTGCCTTCCGGCGTGTTTATCGTAACAGTTCGCTCAGGTCATAAACCGGTTTTTCGAACCAAGTTGATTAAAAAGTGAAAATATAAGAACCAAACCTATTGGTTGGTGAATTTTTATTAAAAATATGGCTGTTTCTAACAAGAGACAGCCTTATTTTTTAATGGATGTTGATGAAACCCTTTTCTGATGTCCCAATTAAACTCATACCAAACCTTAATCAGGTCCCGACCAACTTAACACTTTTACCATATTAATTGCATAGAAACACCAATGTTACGCCATAGAATAATGGTAAAACAATGGTAAAAGACTGCAGAAACTATGGTAAAACCCAAACGGGGTGATTGACCTGGGCAAACCCGACAAGGAGTTTTTAAGTAAGGCTCAAAGGAACATTGGTGTAAAAAATATTGGTTCCAGTTTATTCTTCTTTCTTTTTCCTTAATGAAGGTGATTTTCTTGAAAAATAATTATTGCTAAGTACAGGTTTTGCAGCACATATTCATACAGTTAACAAATGAAATTCTTCATCTTGCTGCGTCTTTTGGTGAATCATGAAACTTTGAATTTTTTGGTAACTCGTAAGTGAGCAGAACAGCCAGGGCAAAAGAACAGAATAGAATAGGAAATAGGTGTGTTCTGATTTAAAATGCAACTTTTTAAAATGTTGATATTCAGTTATTAAAATTATTCACAATGGAATAATTTCATATATTGTTGATATTACAACATTACTATATTAACTTTTTTTATATGTTTGTTGCTACAAAGAAAGTAGTCCTTTTATCAAATCTAAACCAATAAAAATGATAAGGAGTAGGCTAATCACAATCCTTGCGTTGGGGTTTCTGACTTTTTACGGTTGTCAGGATGATCTGCAGGTTGATAAATTTAAGCGTCCGGATTGGCTGGCCGGCAAAATTTATACCCAATTAAAAGAGCAGCCTGAGCTTTCCACTTTTGCCAAATGTTTGGAGTTGACTCAATTCGACAAAATTCTGGATGCATCGGGAAGTTACACTATTTTCGCTCCTACCGATGAAGCATTTACTGCCTGGTTTCAAGCCCATTCGAAATACAAGAAGGTTGAGGATGTTCCGCTTCCCGAGCTTGATCGCATCGTGAAGTACCATATCGTCCAGAATCCCTGGAGCAAGAACCAGTTGAGATCCCTGGATGTATTTGGCTGGATCGACCCCAAGGACTTAACCAACAATGAACCACGGGGATATAAACGGGAAAC
>DIFU01000090.1 GCA_002419285.1 Prolixibacteraceae bacterium UBA5740
AATATGCTATCGGGGAGCTCTTTTAATTTCCCTGCCCAAGACCTTCAGTACCAGTCCCTGTGGCATAACCCAGGCACAGGCAAAAAAGGTTTTTAGTCTGTGCCCCGGGAATATGACCGACTGCCCTTTAATGACTCCGTCAATCGCAATCCTGGCTACCTGATCAGCATTGCTGACCATTGACCGTCCGATGCTGCTCGAACGGCTTATCCTTTCCCTGATGATGGGGCTGGTAGGCACGCCTGCCGGACAAACAGCCGCTACCTTGATATTGTAGGGTTTTAATTCAGTACGGATCGATTTGGTAAAGTAAAGCACGTATGCCTTGCTGGCAGAATAGACACTTTTGCCAGGTAAAGCAGTAAATGCCGCAAAGCTCGATAAGTTTAATATATGGGCAGGGGCATTGGCTTTGAGCATTGGGAGAAATTCATGGGTCAGCAGGGTGGTGGTCAGGATATTCAGCCTGATCATTGTCGAAATCTGCTCCCCGTTGAGGTTTTCGAGGGTTCCATTGTGGCCTTTACCAACATCGTTAATCAGGAAGTTAACCCTGATGCCCTGTTCGGTGGCATACCTGAATACCCCTGCAGCCGCTTTCTGGCTGGTCAGGTCAGTTTCCATATACATTGCCTTTATTCCGTAACTTTCAGTCAGGCTGTTCGACAGTTCTGACAATCCCGTTTCCGGGAGGTCGATAAGGAACAGATGGTGACCCCTTGAGGCACACTCCTCGGCGAATGCCTTCCCTATTCCGCTGCTTCCACCGGTAATGAGGGTATACCCTTCGACAGATGGTGAGTTTACAATTGGTTGAGCCATGTCATGGTTTTTGTTAAACCATCACTTAAAGGGGTGATGGAATACCCAAGTTCCCTGATGGCCTTATCGCTGCTGAGTCGCCGATGTTCAAGGTAACGCCTGATCCACCCCGGAGTGATCAGGGGAGGTTTTCCGGAAATCATGGCGATTCCTTTTATGATTGTTGAGCCAAACCATAAAACAGGATAGGGAACATGGACCAGAATATGATTCTTGTTGGATGCCATTTTGATATTACGGAATAATTCATCAAAGGTGACATTTTCACCACCCAGAATATAGCCATCGCCTGGTTTGCCCGATTGCATGGCCTTGAGTATGCCTCTTACCACATCCTCCAAAAAAACATAGTTGCCAAATGTTTTTCCGTCTCCCGGAATAAATGGCCACTTGCCTTCGGAATAGAACTTCAGGATCCTGGTTACAGAATTACTTTCACGGAGCGATCCCGGGCCGTATACCCTCGTAGGATATACCTTGGTGATTGAAAGTCCTTTCTCTGAATACCCATTTACGAGTGACTCAGCAAGGAATTTGGTGCGGATATAATCGGTCATGAAGTGGGAAGGCATTTCACTCTCCTCGTTAGCATCTTCCAAGGGAGAGGTGACCGGGAACAATCCGGCAGTCGATGTGTAAACCACCTTTTCGATTTGGTTAACGAAGGCTGCCTGAAGAACATTGCGGGTCCCATCCACATTCACCCGGTCGAATACCCCGGGATCCTGATCAAACTGGGTGGCACAGGCTGCCAGATGGAATACATGGGTGCAACCCTTCATTGCCTTTTCAACCGTGTTGTAATCGGTTATATCGCCCTGAAAAATATGGACACCTTCTGTTGCCGTTATTGTCAGCTTTGAAGGTGATCTGACCAGCAGATGCAAAGGCTTGTGAAGTGAGACCAAAAGCCCGGCCAGTGCGTTACCAATCAGTCCGGTACTGCCGGTTATGAAATATCTTTCCATAAGTAGATCTTTTTCAGGTTGAACTGCATTTCGGGATGGTGATGCACAGAGAATATCTCGGCGGAAGCCGAAAGCACCCAATGCAGGAGGAATGCTGTTACAAATGAGCCTGTTTGAATGGTTAGCAGGCAAAGAATAATCCCAAAAGGTACTGCTCCTATTGCTTCCTTTACCCCATTTGGGATGTGCGCCAATGAATAGATTACCACATTCACCAAAATGGCTGTTGTCGGTCCAAATGCCTGCACCCAGGCTGAAAGGAATAATCCCCTGAATAGGTATTCGTATCCTACAAGGTATATGCCCCAACCAAAAATGCTGATCAAAAGATTGGGGATGCCCCATTCTGAAATCCGCATCTGTGGAAATCTGGCATAAAATTCGTTTTTTCCGGCCGCAAAGAAGTTTATGAATAGGATGAGAGCAGGGATTGCTGGAATGAGAAAGCCGGGAATCTGCCAGGTGGCTGAACCTGGTTTCAAGAAATAATGATCTGGTCCTCTCAGTATATAGAAAATAATAAAGGGGATAATTCCCATTATCAGAAACCCGAATAGTTTTAATGAAAGAAAGCGTTTCAATTGCAATCTTTCAGGTGAAATAGAATCTTTATCCTCTGCAATGCCAACCATTTTGCGTGAGAAAATCAGTAAAACCAGTTGAATGACGCAAACTGACAGCAGGACAAAAAAAGCAAATGCCTTAGAATGTGCAGATTCAGTGAAGAAATTTTCCATGCCCGATAGTTTTGGTTAATTCATCAACTTTGTGGGTTGAAAATTTAAGACCTTTTTCGAAATAAATGGATGTCGTAGGACAGTTATTTGCGACAAAGGCTAATATCACATACTGAATAATAATCTGTGTGGGTCTGTTGATTCCTATTATAAAATTTCAGTACATTTGTTTTATCACCAAAATAAAAAGCAATGTTACCAAAATTCTTACTGGCTGATAATTCTCTCCAGACTCCTGAATCCATCTTTGTTGTCCACAATGAAAATCCAAGGTTCATCGTCGAAAGTGATATCGATGACTTTTGGAGCAACCAGAAAATCCATTGGATCGATGCCGAACCCGACAATGAGGAAATGGTAGCCCAGCTGATCGAGGAGGCCGAAGAATTCCTGGAACTGGAGTTCGAACAGGAATTCGACGAGGACGACGACGAGGAGGAATAGATTGCCTGGAACAGTCAGGAATATCTTTCCGGACTGAACTGCATGCTTTTGCGGAAGAAAGGACTGACAGACGGTCGACTGTGCCGGCTGAAAGTGATTTCTTCCGATAAGCTGTTGATTGAAGGTTTATGACTTTGCCTGTTTCAACGACAGCTGGATTCTCTTTCTGGGTATGTCAAGATCGATTACTTTCACGGTAACATGCTGGTGAAGCTTCACTATTTCGTTGGGGTCGCTTATGAACCGGTCAGCCATTTCCGAAAGGTGGACAAGTCCTGATTGTTTTACGCCGATATCCACGAATGCCCCGAATTTCGTGATGTTATTTACTATTCCGGGCAATACCATGCCAATTCTGAGGTCTTCCATTGAAAATACCCCTTCGGCAAATTCAAATACTTTTATGGCTTTTCGGGGATCCCTTCCCGGCTTGAGTAATTCATTTTTTATGTCAGTTAGCGTGGGTAATCCAATCGATTCCGTGACATAACCGGCAAGCTGTATCTTATTCACGATTTCATCCTTGCCGATCAGGTCATCCAAACTGATTCCAAGGTCCCTGGCCATTTTCTCAACGATCACGTATGCTTCCGGATGCACGGCTGAATTGTCGAGCGGATAATCAGATCCCGGAATGCGCAGGAATCCGGCTGACTGCTCAAATGCCTTGGCACCCATTCGTGGGACTTTCATTAACGCTTTACGGCTTGTGAACGGTCCGTTTTCACGTCGGTATTCCACGATGTTTAACGCCAACTGGGGGCCCAGTCCTGAAATATAGGTGAGTAACTCCTTACTTGCGGTATTGACGTTGACCCCAACTGAATTCACCGCTGATTCGACAACCTGGTCGAGCCCCGATTTTAATTCCTTTTGGTCAACATCGTGCTGATACTGTCCAACCCCAATACTTTTTGGATCGATCTTCACCAATTCGGCGAGCGGATCCATGAGGCGCCGGCCAATCGAAACTGCACCCCTGACGGTCACATCGTATTGCGGAAATTCTTCGCGGGCCACTGATGAGGCCGAATATACCGACGCCCCGTCTTCACTCACAACGAATACCCTCAGTTCGCGGTCGTAGTGAAGGTTTTTTACGAATTGTTCGGTTTCCCTGCTCGCTGTCCCGTTCCCAATGGCGATCGCCTCAATCTGGTAGGCTTCTACCATGGAAGTGAGTTTTTTTGCCGCCAGTTTTTTGTCATTCTGTGGGGGATGGGGATAAATGGTTTCGTTATGCAGCAGGTTCCCTTGTGCATCCAGACAAACCACCTTGCATCCTGTCCTGTATCCCGGGTCGATAGCAAGGGTCCTGAATTGTCCGAGGGGAGGTGCGAGCAAAAGCTGTCGAAGGTTCTCCGCAAAAACCCGGATGGCTTCCTGATCGGCTGAGGCCTTCGCAAGTTGTGCAAACTCGGTTTCAATGGAGGGTACTACCAATCTTTTCAGGGAATCGGAAACGGCCAGACTAACCTGGTCGGATGAGGGACCATAACCCCTGAAAAATACCTGTTCAACCCTGTTGATTGCCTGTTCTGGTTCAATGCCGATCGAAACCCTCAGGAATCCTTCCTTTTCGCCCCTGCGCATTGCCAGAAGTCGATGTGAAGGACACTTTTTCAGCGGTTCCAGCCAATCAAAATAGTCTCTGTATTTGGTGCCTTCCTCTTCTTTTCCCTTGATTACCTTCGAGGTGATCAAGGCGTTTCTTTTAAATTCCTGGCGAACGATGCTCCGGGTTCTTTCGTTTTCGCTGACCCACTCAGCAATGATGTCACGGGCTCCGGCAAGGGCGGCTTCCGTATTCGGCACCTTATCGTTCAGGAAGGATTTAGCCCTCAGTTCAGGGTTTTTCTCGTGCTGTGCCATCACTATTTTTGCCAACGGTTCCAACCCCATTTCCCGTGCAATGGTTGCCCGGGTCCTGCGTTTCGGTTTGAATGGCAGATAAATGTCTTCCAGCTCGGTGGAATCATAGCAGTTTTCGATCCTGTTTTTAAGCTCATCGGTCAGCGCACCCTGTTCGGCGATGGTCGACAAGATGGTTTGTTTCCGTTTTTCAAGTTCCTGCAACCTGGTGTGCTGATCCTTGATCCGGCCTATGGCCACTTCATCGAGACTGCCGGTTCTTTCCTTCCGGTAACGGGCGATGAATGGTACGGTACAGCCCTCCTCGAGCAGAAGAACCGTGTTTTTGGCCGACGAAACACTGATGTCCAACGTTTCGGCAATAATTCTTATAATGGTTTCGCTCATATCTTTGTTTTAAATCACAAAAGTAACCAATCCTCGATTCACGCCTTGTGGCTCAACAATTTTTGTATTTTTGCGGGGGTAAAAAATTGACGAACTATGTTTGAAAATCTAAGTGACAAACTCGAAAGGTCATTTAAGCTGCTGAAAGGTCAGGGTAAGATTACCGAGATCAACATCGCAGAAACACTGAAAGATATTCGGAAGGCATTGTTGGATGCTGACGTTAACTTTAAGATAGCCAAGACTTTCACCGATACAGTGAAGGAAAAGGCACTTGGAATGGATGTGCTTAATGCAGTCAAGCCAGGGCAGATGATGGTTAAATTGGTTCATGATGAACTGGCCCAGCTGATGGGAGGGAAGTTTACCGACATGAACCTCAAGGGTTCTCCTGCAATTATCCTGATGTCGGGTTTGCAGGGTTCCGGTAAGACAACCTTTTCGGGTAAACTGGCCAATATGCTGAAAAGCAAAAAAGGCCGCCATCCCTTGCTGGTGGCCGGTGACGTTTACCGTCCCGCCGCCATTGAACAGCTTAAGGTTGTCGGGGGACAAATCAATGTTCCTGTATATACCGAGGAAGGGGTCATGGATCCCGTGCAGATAGCGCGAAATGCCATCAAACATGCAAAATCTCACGGAAATGATGTTGTCATAATCGACACCGCTGGTCGTTTGGCCATTGATGAGCAGATGATGAAAGAGATCGCTGCAATCAAGAAAGAGGTACAACCCCATGAGATCCTTTTTGTGGTCGACTCCATGACAGGTCAGGATGCGGTGAATACTGCAAAGGAATTTAACGAGAGACTTGATTTCGATGGTGTGGTGTTGACCAAATTGGACGGTGATACTCGCGGTGGTGCTGCCTTGTCGATCCGTTCTGTGGTTGATAAGCCCATCAAGTTCGTGGGAACCGGCGAAAAGATGGAAGCCATTGAGGTTTTCCATCCCGATCGAATGGCCGACAGGATCCTGGGAATGGGTGATATTGTTTCGCTTGTCGAAAAGGCGCAGGAACAGTTCGATGAAGCTGAAGCCAAAAAGCTTCAGCAGAAACTTGCCAAGGATCAGTTCAATTTTAACGATTTCCTGAAGCAGATTCAGCAGATCAAAAAGATGGGTAACCTGAAAGATGTTGCTTCCATGATTCCGGGTATGGGGAAGGCGCTGAAAAATGTTGATTTCGATGATGACGCCTTCAAACATATTGAAGCGATTATTC
>DIFU01000050.1:0-8211 GCA_002419285.1 Prolixibacteraceae bacterium UBA5740
GGAATCATTGATGATTTCAGTCTGAAAAAAGCAGTAATTTATGCCGAAATTATTCAGCCTAAGTATTTTTAATGGCTGAAAGTCAGGATTTAATTTTTCAGTTCTACTTTTTATAATTAAGATATTTAATTAAATTTGCGCTCATGGAAGAGTTCCGTTTCAACGGGATTCTTTCTGTTTTTTTATGTACTATAGTAAAAACAATGGAGGAAAAGGTATGACGAAAGTTACCTATCTCACAGAAGATGGTTTGCGAAAACTACGGGAAGACTTAGAAACCCTCGTAAATATCGAACGCCCTAAAATATCAAAGCTCATCGGAGAAGCTATTGAAAAGGGTGATATATCGGAAAATGCAGAATATGATGCAGCCAAAGATGCCCAGGGGCTTCTTGAGGCTAAAATCGCTCACTTACAATCAAAGATTGCAAGTGCACGAATTATTGATGAATCGAAGATTGATACCAGTCAGGTACAGATCCTGAACAAGGTTACCATCAAAAACAGAAAAAGTAACGCAACGATGGTATACATGATTGTTCCTGAATCCGAAGCTAACCTGAAAGAATCTAAAATTTCGGTGAATACCCCCATCGCCAAAGGTCTAATGGGCAAAAAAGTGGGTGATCTAGTCGACATTAAAGTACCTTCAGGGGTAATTGAATTTGAAATTATTGATATTTCACTGTAAAGCAATCATCATGTCAACGATTTTTACAAAGATCATCAATGGAGAAATTCCAGCCTTCAAAGTTGCCGAGACTGACAACTTCCTGGCTTTTCTCGATATTTTTCCGGTTGCCAAGGGTCACACCCTGGTTATCCCCAAGAAAGAGGTAGATGATATTTTTGATCTTGACCCTGAAATCTATACCGGGCTGCAGGTTTTTGCCATGAAGGTTGCCCATGGACTTCGAAAGGCCATTCCATGCAAAAAAATTGGAACCATGGTTCTCGGACTTGAAGTGCCTCATGCCCACATCCACCTGGTGCCCCTGCAAACAGAAGCCGATCTGCTACATTTCAATCAGAAACTTCAGGTTTCCAAAGAAGAGATGGAAGAGATCAGAAAAAGCATTGCTGCCCAAATACAACTCAGGTAGCGTTTAAACCCGGCTATCCGGGTTTTTTTATGCCCTCATCTTCAGTCTTTTACATTACATCCCGTTTAATATTCAGGCATTATCATCGCCCATTGTTTCCCAAATTCCAGTTTTGGTGTTAATAACCTGTGAGAACCTCTGGCCTGTTTTTTTCAAATAAGGCTTAATTTTGGATATTGAACCATCTGAACAAAGTTATCAATGATACCATTCACTCATTTACACGTCCATTCCCAATACTCAATTCTCGACGGCGCTGCCAGTATCAGCGGACTGGTTGAAAAGGCAAAATCGGATGGAATGAATGCCCTCGCCTTGACTGACCATGGATCCATGCTGGGTATAAAAGAGTTTCACGGCACTTGCAAAAAAGCCGGTATCAAACCCATTCTGGGTTGCGAAACCTATGTTGCATCCCGATCTATAGAAGACAAATCAGGCAAGGAAGACCGATCGGGTGACCACCTGATCCTGCTTGCGAAAAATAAAACGGGATACCAGAATCTGGTAAAACTGATTTCCATTGCCAATATGGAAGGGTTTTATTATAAACCCAGGATTGACAAAAACCTGCTACAGAAATATTCAGAAGGGCTGATTGCTTCTTCGGCTTGTTTGGGGGGCGAAATTGCCACCCTGATTTATGAAGGTAAACTTGATGAGGCTGAAGAAGCTGTTCAATGGTTCAAAGGTATTTTCGGCGACGATTACTACCTCGAACTGATGAGGCATCCTTCAGAATTACCACAGCTAAGACAGGAGGTATATGACAAACAGGTATTGGTAAACGAACACCTCATCCAATTTGCCAGAAAGTACGGCGTCAAACTGATTGCGACCAATGATATCCATTTTATCAACGCCGAAGATGCCGATGCACATGATCTGCTGATCTGCCTCAATACAGGTAAAGACCTGGATGATCCTAACAGGATGCGGTATACCAAACAGGAATGGTTCAAAACCACTGCCGAAATGAACCGGTTGTTTGCCGATGTTCCGGAAGCGCTGGCCAATACCGCGGAGGTTGTCGAAAAAGTGGAAGAATTCAAACTCGACAGTGATCCAATCATGCCTGTATTCCCCATACCCGAAGAATTTGGCAGTGAAGAAGATTTCAAGAGTCAACTTACCGAAGAAAACCTGATCAAGGAATTTGGAGAGAAGTCATACAATCGACTTGGCGGCTTCCAGAAAGTGGCAAGGGTGAAATTTGAATCCGAATACCTGAAGCACCTTGCCTATCTTGGCGCTAAAGAGAGGTATGGTGATCCGGTTCCTGAACACGTGAGTACCCGCCTTGATTTTGAACTTGATGTCATCAAAACCATGGGGTTCCCTGGCTATTTTCTAATTACCCAAGACTTTATAAATGCCGCCAGGAATATGGGAGTTTTGGTTGGACCCGGCAGGGGATCAGCTGCCGGTGCTGCCGTATCTTTCTGCACAGGTATCACCAATATCGATCCCATTAAATTTGATCTACTCTTTGAACGGTTCCTGAATCCCGACAGGATTTCACTCCCCGATGTCGATATCGACTTTGATGACGACGGCCGGCAACTGGTTCTCGAATGGGTGGTAAATAAATACGGCAGAGACAAGGTCGCACACATCTGTACTTTTGGCACCATGGCTACCAAACTGGCCATTCGTGATGTGGCCAGGGTCCTGAAACTCCCGCTGCCTGAAGCCGACCGGCTCGCCAAACTGGTTCCGGAGGCACCCAAGATGACTTTTAAGAAAGCCTTCCAGGAAAGCCCTGAACTCAAAAAGGAACTTTCGTCATCAAATCCACTGATTACCAAAACCCTCGAATTTGCAGGGGTTTTGGAAGGTTCCGTTCGTCAGACTGGTGTCCATGCCTGCGGAATTATCATCAGTCGCGATCCCCTGTCGGATCATATTCCACTGATGCCTACCAAGGACGACAACCTTCCCACCACACAATACGACGGCCGCTTTGTGGAGAGCATCGGCCTTCTGAAAATGGATTTTCTGGGTCTCAAGACTTTATCCATCATAAAGGAAACCCTTGAGAATATTAAACTTTCTACAGGAAAGGAACTTGACATTGAAAAAATCTCTTTCGATGATGCAGAAACGTACGAACTGTTCAGCAGGGGAGAAACAACAGCCATCTTCCAGTTCGAATCGGAAGGAATGAAAAAGCATCTTCGCGACCTTAAACCAAACCGATTTGAGGATTTGGTAGCCATGAATGCTCTCTACAGACCGGGTCCGATGGATTATATCCCGGAATATATCGCACGAAAACATGGAAAGAAAAAGGTGGAGTACGACCTTCCCATGATGGAAAAATACCTGAGCGACACTTATGGAATTACCGTATTCCAGGAACAGGTGATGTTACTATCGAGGCTTCTTGCCAACTTTACCCGAGGTGATTCCGACACCTTGCGAAAAGCGATGGGTAAAAAGATTGAATCACTCATGAAGGAGCTGAAGCAGAAATTCGTTACCGGCTGCAAGGAAAATCCGCAATTCATCAGCGAATGCCAGGAAGTCAACAAAAAGCCTGACGACGTCATTGAAAAAATCTGGCGCGACTGGGAAGCATTTGCTTCCTATGCCTTCAATAAGTCACATTCGGTGTGCTATGCCTATATTGCATACCAGACTGGCTTCCTGAAGGCACATTACCCGGCTGAATTCATGGCAGCTAACCTTAGCCGGAACCTCAATCACATTACCGAAATCACGAAATTCATGCAGGAATGCAAACGAATGAAACTCAACGTTCTCGGACCAGATGTGAATGAGAGCTTCGTGAAATTCATGGTAAACCGTAAAGGAGACATCCGCTTTGGACTGGCTGCAGTGAAAGGGGTGGGTGAAGGTGCAGTGCAGGAAATCATTCGAATACGACAGAAGGAGGGGGAATTTAAGGATATTTATGATTTTGCCGAACGAGTCAACCTACAAACAGTCAATAAAAAGAACTTGGAAGCCATGGCCATGGCAGGAGCCTTCGAAGGTTTCGGAAACATCAACCGGCGCCAATTCTTTGCAGGCGAAAACGAAAACGATCCCATTTCCTTTATAGAGAAACTGATCAGGTACGGTACCAAAATACAATCGGAAGGAAACTCAATGCAACACAGCCTTTTTGGAGATCTGGGAAGCCAGCAGGTTTTAAAGAAACCTGAACTTCCCCAAATCGAGGAATGGCCCAAACTTATTTTGCTCGAGAAGGAAAAAAGCCTGATCGGAGTATATCTGACCGCACACCCTCTCGACGATTATAAACTTGAAATTGACCATTTCTGTACCAAGGGAGTGGGACTGAAGGACCTGAATGAACAAATGAGCAAATTCAAGGAAAAGGACCTGACTTTCGGATGTATGGTGACGGAAGCCTCCGAGGGCACCTCCAAAGCTGGAACACCCTACAGTAAAATGACCATTTCGGATTATACCGATTCTCTTCAGATCTTTTTCTTCAAACAGGATTACATTGAATACGGAAAATACTGCAAGCCGGGTATTTTTGTCCTGATCAGGGGAAAAGTCCAGAGCCGATACAGCTCAGAAGCCCTTGAATTCAGGGTTTCGCATATGGAGCTTCTGTCTGAAGTCAGGCAGAATCAGGTAAAAACCGTGACCTTAACCATACCGCTACCCTCAATCAGCAAGTCGATAGTTGACCGCCTGGAGAACCTAGCCCAAGTGCACAAAGGAAAAGCCCTTATCAAATTTAATGTTTACGATCCTGAAACCAATCGCAGTATTCAATTGTTCTCTCGTAATACGAGAATTTCACTGGATAATCAGTTTCTCGATTTTTTTGAGGAGCATCCTGAAATTGTTTATCGTATCAATTAATGTATTTTTGCGATATTTAATAAAAACTAAATAATTAGCGATATGGCTTTAGAAATCACTGATGGAAATTTCGAAGAACTGGTAATGAAATCAGATAAGCCCGTAATGATTGATTTTTGGGCAGTGTGGTGTGGTCCATGCCGTATGATCGCTCCTTTCGTCGAAGAAATGGCCAAGGAGTACGATGGCAAGGCGGTAATAGGAAAAGTGGATGTTGACTCCAACCCGGCAGTTGCTGCCCAGTTTGGTATCCGAAATATCCCTACCGTACTTTTTGTCAAGGATGGTAAAGTTGTTGACAAACAGGTTGGAGCCTGTCCTAAAACAGTACTTACATCCAAAATGGATGCCCTGATCTGATCATTCCGCAGTCTTAATCAGTCGCAACCGGGAATGATCCAATTCCAACCAATGTGATTGGTATTATCCACACGAAGCAATTCTGGACAACTACACGGTTTGAAACCATAGAAAATGCTAATTTTGAGTTTCAAACCGTGTTTTTTGTGAAAAATCTTTCCGACATACAGGAACTTCAGCAGTTCGATAACCTCGATCTGATAGCGCATGAGGTCGTTGAAGGCTTCATTACAGGCCTTCACAGAAGTCCCTTCCATGGATTTTCCGTCGAATTTGCGGAACACAGGCTTTACAACCAGGGTGAATCAACCAAACCCATCGACTGGAAGCTATTTGCCCGTACTGACAAGCTTTTTGTCAAACAATACGAAGAAGAGACCAACCTGCGATGCCAATTGGTAATCGATACTTCCTCATCCATGTTGTTTCCATATTCCAAGGGATCAAAACGGCTATTCAATAAACTTTCATTTTCGGTCTATACCGCTGCAGCATTGATCTACCTTCTCAGAAAACAACGAGATGCTGTTGGCCTCACCCTGTTCTCCGATGAAATCGAGTTTCATTCCCAACCCCGTATTTCACCTGTCAATGCGGAGCTGATGATGGGAAAACTCTCTGAACTTCTGCAACCCGAGAATGCAAGACTGAGAAAAAACACAAATACCACAGCCATCCTGCACCAGATAGCCGAAAGTATCCATAAGCGCTCGCTTGTGGTTATCTTCAGCGATATGCTTGACAATGAAAAGACGGATGAGCTGTTTTCGGCCCTCCAGCATTTAAGGTATAATAAACATGAGGTTCTCCTTTTTCATGTCACCGACCACAAACAGGAAAGGGAATTCCGATTCAGCAACAAACCCCACAAGTTTGTCGACCTGGAGACCGGACAGGTAGTCAAGCTCAATCCATGGGAAATCAAAACAACTTACACACAGAGTGTTAATGAATATTTCAGTGAACTGAAAGTCAAGTGCGGCCAATATAAAATTGATCTGGCTGAAGCCGACATTAACGAAGATTTCAAGCATGTCCTTTTTACTTACCTTGTGAAACGGAAGAAACTCTATTGAATCAGCTTTCTCTTTGATAAACCTGAGAAAGAACTCTTTTTCATAAAACATACCTGACAATTGCCGGAATGCTCTGGCATATTTAAAATATCTAAACCAAAACCATTGAACATGAAATTGCTGAACCTGCTTCTGCAAACCCTCCTTCCACTTTCCCTGGTATCCGGAATGGCCTCTGCCCAAACAGATGAATGGCAAAATCCGGCGATTTTCCAAAGAAACCAGACACAGCCCCACGCGAAGATCATCCCATACGATTCGGTTGACAAGGCCCTGGAGAATAATTTACCGGATAATCCAAATTTCCTGTCACTCGATGGAATATGGAAATTCCTGTTCGTTGACCATCCAGGCTTTGTTCCCGAAGGATTCTTTCAACCGAAATACAACACCAAAGACTGGAACAATATTCAGGTTCCTTCCAACTGGGAAACAGAAGGTTTCGGGCATCCCAAGTTCCGTAACATCGCCATGACCATCGCAACAAAACCACCCCATTTACCCAATGATTACAATCCCACCGGATGCTATAAACGCATTTTTCAACTTCCCTCAAACTGGAAGAGTCGTGAAGTTTTCCTCAGATTTGAAGGAGTCAAATCAGCCTCGCTTGTCTGGATCAACGGAAAAGAAGCTGGCTATAATGAGGGTGGTTTTGAACCAGCCGAATACAACATTACCCAATTGCTCAATCCTGGAAAAAATGAAATTGCCGTACAGGTTATGCGATACTCTGATGGATCATTTCTTGAAAACCAGGACATGTGGCGCCTTTCCGGGATTTTCAGAAGCGTGGCCCTCATTGCCAAACCACGTGTCCACCTTCAGGATTACTATGCCTATACCACCTTCGATTCGAATTACCAGAATGCCATTCTGAATCTGGAAGTTTCAGTTGAAAACAACTCTGGCCTAGAAACAGGGAATCATACATTGGAAATTGACCTGATAGATCAAAATGCCAAAAGGGTATGGGAAAAACCAGTCTCTGAGACAACTGGTGTAATCGAAAATAAATCACATCAAAAAGTAACTTTCAGAATCCCGGTCACCGAACCCTTGAAATGGTCGTCCGAAAAACCCAACCGTTACATCTTATCCATTACTTTGAAAGATTCCCGAGGAAAGGTCCTTGAAAGTATTGCGCCCAAAATCGGATTCCGGCAGACCGAAATCAAAGAGGGGGCTGTTTGGGTAAACGGAAGGATGGTGAAACTGAATGGGGTAAACAGTCACATGCACCATCCGGTAAAAGGACAGGCAGTGCCTTTGAAGACCCTTCGCAAAGATCTGGAATTGATGAAAAAGTTCAACATCAACCTGGTGAGGACAAGCCATTATCCAGCTTCTCCGGAGTACCTCGATCTGGCAGATGAAATTGGAATATATGTAATTAGCGAAGCAGGAACCGAGTGTCACGATAACGAATATCTCTCGGAAATGCCAGAATGGGCAGCCCTGTTTATTGACCGGGGCATAAAGATGATCTACAGGGACAGGAACCATCCATCAGTCATTTTCTGGAGCGCAGGAAATGAGGCAGGTGAAGGAAAGAACCTGCAACTTCTGATGGAGGAAGGCAGGAAGATCGATCCCAGCCGACCCGGATTTATGTATGGAGGAAATACTTTCCATATTCCTTTTGAGGACATTGTGGGTCCCCGATATTGGAGACCTCTGGAAATCAAAAACCTGGCCGAAGGAAAAGTGACTGGACCGGATGACCATCGACCCTCTTTCCAGGATGAATATCTGGCAGCAACCGGAAACGGTTTGGGCGGACTAGATGAGTATTGGGAACTGATCTGGAAATATCCCCGGCTGAC
>DIFU01000050.1:8408-12969 GCA_002419285.1 Prolixibacteraceae bacterium UBA5740
TTAAGCCCGAACGAAATGAACAACCCAACACCTTTATTACCAAAGGAATTCACCAATGGGGAATTATCCAGCCAGACCAGGATAGACTTGAATTTTATTTGCAAACTGTCAATAATGATAACCTGATTGCAAATATCCCCCAAAACTGGTATGGGGAGTGGCATCACATAAGTGCCATCTACAACGGAGAAAGGATGATGCTATATATTGATTTTGAAAAGGCTGGAGAAAAAGCTGCCTCTGGAAATATCAGGAATGGTGCATACCCTATCTGTTTGGGCAGAAATGCCGAACTACACGACCAGGGTGAATTCAGGGGTCGGCTCTCGGCATGTGCCTTGGATGAAGTCAGAATCTACGATAAGGCCCTGACCATTGAAGAGATCAGAAACCAGACTCCAGAAAAGGCATCACAGATGTCGAGGGCAACCCTCCGGTTCGAAGATACCTGGAACGAGGGTCAATTCTTTGGAACAGGCCTGGGTGGGCGCACCTATGGCATTATATGGCCCGACCGCACCATTCAACCCGAAATCTATCAGATCAAAAAATCGGCTCAGCCGGTACTGATTGAACTATTGGACGAAAACAGCGGATCTCTCAAATTCACCAACCGCCACAATTTTACTGACCTGAAAGAATTTAATCTTCATTGGACGATTACCGACAGCTGGAATGATACCCTTATAAGCGACGTCATTACAGGCCCCGAATGCCTTCCGGGAGAGTCAATGACAATGAACCTGGGGTATGACAGGACATTTTGGGGTACTGATAAAGATGTTTGGCTGACAGTATCATTCATCCTGAAGGAATCATCGGGCTGGGCTGATAAAGGCCACGAAATTGCATGGGAACAGTTTCTGGTCACAAAGGCAGAAAAGCCTCTGACAAACCTGGAAAAGATGATGACACCGCCAACCATTGACATCAATGATAAGGCAATTATCATTCGTGGAGAGCAATTTACCTATACGATTGATATGCAAAGCGGAACTTTCACCTCCATGAAAGTTCGTGATCGTGAACTCATCCGCTCTGGATTTGATTTTTCGGTTTGGAGGGCACCTTTGGCCAATGATATGGACCCCTGGGGCAGTTCTGAGTTCACAAAAAGCCATTTTACGCCAGGGCTGGGACGAAGCATTGAAAATCAGCTGAGGACACTGGGAATGGAATATCCCGACCGTCAGGTATCTGAAATTGTTGCCGGAGATTTGAATAATCGGAACGCTTCCCTTAAAATGGTGATTTTTACCGGAAAAAATGGGATGAATTCAGGATTTGAAGAAATCCGTTCATACATTTTCCATCCGGATGGAACCATTGATTTAACCCACAAAATCATTCCTCATGGTGAAATGCCCTTGCTTCTTCCAAGAAAAGGACTCTTCTTTACCTTACCTGATGAATATGATCAGATTGAGTGGTATGGCCGTGGCCCGTTTGAAACCTATCCCGATCGCAAAACAGGCGCAAAAACAGGTATCTGGAAATCAGAGGCAACCAGTGAATATGTTCCCTACCTCATTCCACAGGACCATGGAAACAAGACAGATGTAAGATGGTTGTCTGTTCGAAACAGGGAAGGACAGGGATTCGTTGTGGAAGCTACCGGAGATCTGCTGAATTTCAGCCTGCACCAATATGACACCGACCAGCTGACCAGGGCCGTCTATCCCTTTCAGCTGGCCAGACCAGGCTTTCTGACCCTGAATATAGATTATGAAATTTCAGGAGTTGGTGAAACGGCAAGACGGACACTGACAAAATATCGGGTCTTCCCTTCATCCGGAGAATATTCCCTGAAACTGAGACCCATTGGATTCTAACTTTCGATAAAATCAATTTTTTAAATACCTACTGAAAGATGATTCGCTCATTTGTAACGTAGGATACACTTAAACTCTTACCAGAATACCTTCATTACAAAAGAGAGGTTTACAAAGAAGGGGAGGCTTATTAAATTTTTTAAAAACAATTGTTGCTTGTCATGAAGAGGCTTATAAATCATTAATTTGGCAACCTGTACGTTAATAAATCAGGTATGGTTAAGCGTATATTCCTTTTTTGTGCAGTTATCCTTTGTCAGATCCTGAATCTGACAGGACAGGAAAGAAACGACTGGCGGGATCTTTCGGTAATTGACCGTAACAAAGAAAAAGGCAGAACAACTTTCAAGTCGTTTGCAGTCTGGAAGAAACAAATAAGCATGGCATTCTTCAGCTTTTTGTAGAACTTGAGAACCACGAGAAAAAAGACCGTACGGTTTGGATCGGTTTTTCCCTGGCCGGCGATGGTCGTGACGTGGTCACCGGTGAGCTAAAACAATCCATCAAGGCAGGCTTGGTGCTTTCGACCAACCTTGAACCTGTCCTGCAACAACTGATGCCACTGAAGGAAATTCGTCCCTGGAATGCGGAGCAGCCCAATCTATATACTTTAACACTCACACTCAGTGATGAGAAAAAACGAGTGATCGAAAGCACTGCCATAAATATTGGCTTTCGCAGTGTGGAAATCAAACGCGGACAACTATTGGTGAATGGTGTGCCGGTCACCCTCAAGGGTACCAGCATTCACGAAACGGACCCCAATACCAGACACTACCTGACCGAAGAGGTAATGAGGCGTGATATAGAATTGATGAAACTGTTCAATATTAACGCAGTAAGCCTGAGTCACTATCCGTTTCCTGAAAAATGGTACGAACTATGTGATGAATATGGGCTTTATGTCGTTGATGAAACCAACATCGAATCGCACGGCCTCTATTATAGTGAACGCTCACTGGCCAAATTTCCGGAGTATGAGGAGATGCATGTCGACCGAATGGTTCGTATGGTAAAGCGCGACAAGAACCACCCTTCGGTCATTATCTGGAGTATGGGAAATGAAGCCGGTAATGACGTAAATTTCTATGCCGGTTACAAAGCGATTAAGGCAGCTGACCGAACCAAGAGACCGGTTCAGTATGAAAGAACTAAGATTGGCAGTCGCCATGCCCTTGAATTTGATTGGAATACCGATATTATCGTTCCGCAATATCCCGATCCGGCAACTTTTGAATGGTTTGGCCAAAGACTGCTTGATCGTCCTTTTATCCCGTCTGAATATGCTCATTCGATGGGTAACAGCACGGGGAATTTTCAGGATTACTGGGATGTGATCGACAGATATCCCCAACTTCAGGGCAGATTTATTTGGGACTGGGTTGACCAATCCATCTGGAAAACCGGGAAGGATGGTTCCCGACATCTGGCATATGGTGGTGATTTTGGGGAAAACATGCCAAGTGATGGCAATTTTCTTCTAAACGGAATCATATTTGCCGACCGATCGGTTCAGCCGGGACTTTATGAGGTAAAAAAAGCCCATGCATGGATTAAATTCAGACAACTGAGGGTAAGAGAAAACATTGCCACGATTTTGGTTGAAAACCGCTACGAGTTCACGAATCTCGATCAGTTTGAACTGAAAGCCTTCATAAAATCTGATGGTAAAGTCTTGAAGACAATCCCCATTCCCAGTATTTCAGTCGGGCCACATTCAAGTAAAGTCATTGAAATTGACCTTGCAGGGATCGAATTGGCGTCTAATTCTGAATACTTTCTTGAAATGGAGGCACTAACCTCAGCCGACAAGGGGCTGGTGCCCAAAGGCCATTCAGTGGCGGAAGAACAGTTTCGGCTGCCCTGGTACCAGTCAGGAGATAGAGTTACAGTCACAGGTGATCCATTGAAAGTATATGAAACAATGGATGGCTGGAACTTCTCAGGAGATCATTTCTCACTTTCAATTGATAAAAAAGAGGGTAGAATAGGAGAGTATCAATACAAAGGCAATAACCTGATCAGTAAAGGATTCGGGCCTCGTCCCGACTTTTGGAGAGCACCGGTTAACAACGACTTTGGAAACGGAATGCCACGAAACCACATCAACTGGAAAAAGTTACCCTGTCTCCCAAACTTATCAAATGTGAAATTCAGGAAACTTCGGAGAGCAAGGCAGAAGTGAAAGTTTCCTGGATGCTCGAAGAGGTAGATACGAAATTCCATACTACTTATACCATCTATGGAAATGGAATTGTCGAAATTGCCAACCATTTGGAAGCATCCGAGACCGAAAAAACGAATATTCCCAGGGTTGGCATGAATTTCGCGATGCCCGGGAACTATCAGCGTCTCACCTATTTTGGGCGGGGTCCCTGGGAGAATTATTCTGACCGCAATGTTTCATCATTTGTGGGATTGTACGAAGGAAACGCCTCAGACCAATACGTTCCCTATGTCAGACCACAGGAAAACGGATCCAAGACGGAAGTTCGATGGGCGGCCTTAACCGACACAAACGGAAATGGATTATTGACGATAGGAAGATCGCCCCGACAGGGATTTACCATGACTGCCATGCCATACCTTTCTGAAGACTTTGACGCACGTATCGGGATGGATTATGGCCCTATAGAAAAGGAACAGAAACATTATACAGATGTCAGTAAGCGTGACCTGGTGAGGATGAATGTTGACTTTGGCCAGAGGGGTGTTGGTGGTGTCGACAG
>DIFU01000050.1:13042-15195 GCA_002419285.1 Prolixibacteraceae bacterium UBA5740
CTGTAAATGAGCAAGAAATACTGAAATTACTGAATAAACTGAGGCTTTTACCTCTGTTTATTCAACAAATTTATAGCCTACACCTTTGAGTGTCTTAATATGATCGTTACCGATCTTTTCTCTCAGCTTTCGGATATGTACGTCGATCGTGCGGTCACCAACCACAACATTGTCGCCCCAAACCGAAAAGTAGATTTCTTCACGGGTAAATACCTTGCCAGGCTTGGAAACCAGCAATGACAGGAGTTCGAATTCCTTCCTCGGCAGTATCATTTCTTCCTGACCGAATTTCACAAGATATCGTTCCTTGTCGATGACCAACTCTCCAATTGTCACAGTATTATCACCAGCAGGTACTGCAGTTTCAACAGCTGCAGTCGAGAACCGTTTTAATAGTGCCTTTACCCTGCTGATCAGAACCTTAGGCCGGATAGGCTTGGTAATGTAGTCATCAGCGCCTGCTTCAAATCCCGCAATCTGCGAATAATCCTCACCACGGGCAGTCAGAAAAGCCACAAGTGTGCTTTGGAGGGCAGGGATCCTTTTGATTTCCTCGCATGCCGCAATGCCATCCATTTCGGGCATCATGACATCGAGAAGTATCAGGTGAGGAATCTTTTTCTCGGCTATTTTTATGGCTTCGGCCCCATTGGTGGCAGTATAAACCTTAAAGCCCTCTTTTTCAAGATTATAACTAATAAACTCAAGGATATCAATTTCATCATCGACCAGAAGGATCTTAAAAATGTTCTCGCTCATATACCGAAAATAAATTGTTTACAGATTTCTTAAAGACAGCGTTTCTTCCTCAAAGTTATAATAACTTCCTTAAACCGCGGTCGATTGCTCCTTTTATCTTGCCTTTTCCAGGGTGAAGGTGAAAGTGGTACCCTCCTCGACCTTGCTTTTTACATTGATGGTCTGATCATGGGCCTCAATAATGTGTTTGACAATCGAAAGCCCCAGTCCTGTACCGCCTTGTTCACGAGATCGTGATTTATCAACCCTGAAGAATCGTTCGAACACCCGGGGCAGATCTTTTTTGTCGATACCGATCCCGCTATCGGCCACTTCGACCAGAATATGATCTTCGAAATCGTAAAAGCTGACATAAACAGTTCCCTTCTTCTTGTTGTATTTGATACCGTTATTGACGAGGTTGCTGACTACTTCGGTGATCCTTTTTTTATCTGCGTTAACCATTACCGGACGCTCAGGTTTCTGGGTAAATTCAAGTGTTACCTTTCGTTCGATGGCCAGCATTTGCTCCATATCAAAGACATCCTCGACCAACTTAACGATATCAAACTTTTCCATTTTCATCTTCATCTCGCCTGATTCGAGCTTGGTTATTGACTCAAGATCTTCGACGATTGAAATCATGCGGTCGATGCTTTTTTCGGTCCGCTGTAAATAGAGCTTATTGATTTTGGGATCATCAATTCCTCCTTCAAGCAAGGTCAGTATATATCCCTGTATATTAAAAATGGGGGTTTTCAGCTCATGTGAAACATTCCCGACAAATTCCTTCCTGTACCTTTCCAGATCTTTCAGCCTTTCTATTTCGGCAGTTTGTGTTTTCGCCCAATCTTCCACTTCCTGTCTTACATGGGTAAGTACATTGGTATCGGATGTGATCTGCATGTCAAGCTTCTTTCCGCTAACCGGCAAATCTCTGATGGTTTTATAAACCGGCTTGATTTTGTCGGCAATAAAACGGTTAAGTAAATAGAGCACAACAAAATATGAAATCCCATGAAACAAAACAGTGCTTATGAATACCAGGACCAGATGATGACCCGCGTAGAAATTCACCAGCATAAAAAATACCATTATGAGGGTAAGAATACCTGTAATGTAAAAAGCCAGTCGCTTTGATGTATAGGTCTTCATTGCAAAAATCTTCAACCGCCAAATGTAGAAAATTATTACTAAATGCTGATTAACAGTAAATTCATGCTGAGTTAATATTTTAATAATACTGGGAAAACCATCAGTATTTTTCATCGTAGTAATTTTGCAACCTGATTGTACATATCACATATGGAAAATTTCTATTTAGTTCTTGTAGTCATTCTGTTCGCTCTTGCATTATCTGATCTCATTGTTGGAGTCAGTAACGATGCCGTCAATTTCCTGAACTCAGCCATCGG
>DIFU01000050.1:15285-36332 GCA_002419285.1 Prolixibacteraceae bacterium UBA5740
GTTTGTCTTCTCGGAGATCATGTTGATTTTTATCGCTGTAATGATTACGGATGTCATTCTGCTGGATGCGTTTAACACACTGGGGCTTCCCACCTCCACCACAGTTTCGATCGTTTTTGAACTTCTCGGTTCAGCGGTTGCCGTATCGCTTGTCAAGATTAAAAGTCTCGGGGGCTCCATTGCTGAACTGTCACAATACATCAATTCAGGAAAGGCCCTGGCAATCATTTCAGGAATTCTTGTTTCAGTCATTATCGCATTTACCTTCGGAACCATCATCCAATACCTGGCAAGGATGGTTTTCACGTTTAACTATTCAAAAATGGTCAGGAAGGTTGGATCCGTGTTTGGCGGATTTGCCATTACCGTCATACTTTATTTCATGCTGATCAAGGGGATCAAGGGATCAACCTTCGCGGAAATTCCCGTTGGATCGTCAGGCCTGCCATTAGCTGATTGGATCAAAGTTAATTCCGGGTATCTTCTCTTAACACTTTTTGCAGGATTCACCATACTGATGCAACTACTCATGTGGGCCTTCAAAGTCGATATACTTAAAGTGGTGGTTCTGATTGGTACCTTCGCCCTGGCCATGGCCTTCGCTGCCAATGACCTGGTCAATTTTATCGGGGTACCGATTGCCGGGTTTAAATCCTTTCAAGCCTGGGCAGCTGCTGGTAACGTTTCACCCGACAGTTTCACTATGGAAATGTTGTCCGGAGAAGTCTCAACCCCTTTTATCATCCTCATTCTTTCCGGAGTTATCATGATCATCACCCTGGTCACTTCAAAAAAGGCACAAAAGGTTACTGAAACAGAAGTGAATCTGGGTCGCCAAGTGGAAGGATCCGAAAGGTTCGGCTCCTCCCTGCTTGCCAGGGCAATAGTTCGCAATTCCTTAAAGGTCAATAAAAAAATCGCAAAATATATACCTGATCACGTTTCCACATTCATCGAAAAGAGATTCTATCAGACCCGTGATAGTATTTCCGACGATCCCAATGCACCGGCATTCGACAAGGTCAGGGCAGCAATCAACCTGATCGTGGCAAGTATCCTCATTGCATTCGGAACTTCGCTTAAATTACCACTTTCGACCACCTACGTAACCTTTATGGTGGCAATGGGAAGTTCACTCGCTGACCGTGCCTGGGATCGTGAAAGCGCAGTTTACAGGATATCCGGTGTTTTTGCCGTAATTGGGGGCTGGTTCCTCACGGCTGTTATTGCCTTCACCATATCAGCCATTGTCGCCTGGCTGATCAGTGCCGGAGGTATGCCGGTAATCATAGGATTCATACTGATGGCAATAGTGATCGTGATCAGAACACAGATCATTTTCAAGAAAAAGTCCAAAAAGCCGGTTGATGATGAAGACCTGATCACCGAAAAGGATGAAGTTGAAAAATCAATGTCCAAATCACGTAAACAGGTTGTAAATACCATCATTTCCGCCAATAAAATCTATTCCGTCGCTCTTGATAATTTCATGAAGGACGACATCATTCATATGCGGGAAGCCCTGGATATGAAAGATGAGCTGAACAGGAAAACAAAAAAGCAAAAAAACAAGATCCTGGATTCCATTTCCAGAATAAAGAAGGTTGATGTTGATTCAGGTCACTTCTATGTTCAGGTAATTGATTATCAGCGGGAAATGGCTCACTCGCTTAATTTTATCACACTTCCATTGGCCGAACATCTCGAAAACCAGCACAAACCCTTCAATGAATCCCAGTCGGAGGAGATCCGGAAGTTGGTGACCGAAATCGATGAATTTTACAACTTCGCCCTTCACATTGTAAAAGAGAACAAGTTCGACGCCATTGAAGAACTGATCGCAAAAAGGGTTGCACTGGTAAGCCTGTTACTCGAAATTGAGAAAGTCCAGATAAGACGCATTAAAAACCGGGAAGTAAATACCCGAAATTCGATCCTTTTCTTCAATACTTTATCTGAAACAAAAAATCTACTGTTGCATTCCATCAACCTGGTAAAGGCCTACAGGGATTTCATCCTTATTCAGAGACGTATCATGTAAGAAGCGATTCACATTTAAGAAGTGCTGACGTTCAATCACGTCAGCACTTCTTATTTTAGGGTATTCCTGTTATTTGCGTCCTGAATTTGCTGTTCAGTTCTACCGCTTCCTTTGAGAAAGGATCATCATGGTATTTTCCTTCGAGGTACAAGAGGGTCTGGTCGCAGTAATGCGGACTTTCAGGAATTCCGGAATTTCCGGTGGGAATGACAGTTTTCGATAAATCCCATTTGCCCACAACATAAATATGTCGCTGTGATGCACCATGATTGACGTCGTAGGGCTTGCGGTAGGAGTAGGAGTATGGCGCCACCGTATGAAAGCTGCCCGGCACGGGAAACGGTCCGCGGTTAAGTTTGAAGAACCGGTCAAGGATTTTCACTGTTGCCAGAGGATGCCGCAATGTAAAGGAATGAACTGATCCCCATTTCCATTCATCAGGATTAGCTGATAACGTTAAGCTGAGTTCACTTACCGTTTCACGAAAGGAAATCACCAGAATATCTTTCATTGTTTCCGTCTTTTCGGTATGGCTGATATCGATTAACCGGCTACCAGGATTTTCGATCGCGTTCACCCGGAGATTCTGCATCAGGGTACGGCTCCCTAAAAGACTAATGAAAAGCGCTTCAGTCAAATCATCTTTTACCAGGTTCTCCATTGCTTTCCGATAGAATAATTCGAAAATGGTTGCAGCGGTACTTTCTGTCGTCAGTTCAAAATCCCAATCCTTCAGACTATAAAGGGCCTTGGTTTCCGTTTGATTCCAGTCCTTCACCGAGTCAAGCCGCACCAGCGCATAGCCAAGAAAATCCCTGGCCAAAACTGAAGTTTGGTCAGTTTGAATCATCTGAAAATCTTCAGGCGATATCTTCTCCTTCGCTTCCAACATCTCCCGAATGCGGTTGATCCGGTTTGGCATGTCAAACCAGTAGCTCACCTTGAAAGGATAGGTCTCATCAATGGTTTTGTTATTCGCCGATGATACATAACCCCTTGAAGGATTAAACTCATAAGGAAGTGCCTCAAAAGGGACGAGGCCTTGCCAGTCGTAGGCTGTTGTATCCCCGGGATAGAATCCGATAATATCACCCTTTCTGATAGGAATTCCGGCAGAAATCTGCATCCCGATATTGCCCCGGTGATCAGCATAGACAAGATTCTGGCTCACAGATATAAAGGTTTTAGCCGCTTCCCTGAAATCCTCCCAGTTGGAAGCCCTGTTCAACAAGAAAACGGACTGGAGTTCATTGCTCCATTCATTGCCTATCCATCTCATGGAAACAGCCTGACCTTCCAACGGCTTCATCTGATTAATCAACGGTCCACGATGAGTATACCGGATTACCTTTTCAACGGGATCCATGCCTTTCACCCGAATAGTCACTGTCTCCACAGTCAGATCCTTCCATTCACCGTCAAGCATATAACGGGTGCTGTCTTCATTCAGCGTCTCCAGGTAGAAATCCATATCATCAACCATTACGTTGGTCATTCCCCAGGCTATGGAATCATTATGACCAGAAATGACGAAAGGTTGGCCGGGCAGAACTACCCCTGTAACATTCAGGTTTTCTCCTGCAACCAGATGCATCTGGTACCAGATTCCCGGAATATTGAAACCAAGATGCATATCATTCGCAAGGATGGGTGTCCCGGTTGTGCTTTTGACACCGGAAACCGCCCAGTTATTGCTTCCATGGAAGAATTCGATTCCCAGGTCACCAAGCTTTTCAGATGCTTCGGCGAGCAATCCCAAATCGACAGGCTCCTTCATGCCAAATTCGGAAATGATTGGTGTCTGATGTTTAGCCATATCCGGAATAAACATCTGGTAAAGTGAATCTCCCAAGGACTCACGAAGCTGATGCAACACCACCTCATTATGCCAGGGAGTAGTCAGGTCCCATGCCATAAAACCAATCAGGTTGATTGAATGGACCGGCTCCCATAGTTCAGGATTATAGCCCAGAAGTTTAAATTCAGGAGGAAGGTTGTGTTTCTCAATATAATGGTTAACTCCTTCGGCAAAGTGAACAAGGGCTTCTTTCACCATAGGATCGATATTTTCAAGCAATTTTTCAGATTTATCCTGAATCCGAAGTGATCGCATCAACAAGTCGGTTCCTAGCATATCGGCACCAAAAATCTCAGATAACCTTCCTGTGGTTACACGGCGATAAAGGTCCATTTGCCACATCCGGTCCTGAGCCATGACAAATCCGGCTGCCCGGTATACATCCTGCTCCGTTTCCCCATAAATGTGGGGAATTCCAAAAGTGTCGCGATAAACAGTAACCTCAGCTTCCATGGAAGGGATGATCCTTTTTGCATTGTAATCAGGGACAGAGGCTTTCTTCAGGAATCCGGAAAAAATGAAAATTGCCAATCCCACTAAAACGATCAGGCTCACCAGAACCCAAGCCAGAGTTTTTAAAAATTTCATAGTTATTGATATTAATTAAGCTGACTTTTCAAACCAAACATAAAGTAATTCAAACAAAATTCTCCGGGTAATGTTGACACAGATAATTTTTATGTATTCCGGGCTACCTATTACAACCAGACAAACAGAAGAAAATTTGTCATATAAAATTAACAAATTAATTATGAGCAAATTGAGTTTTTTAGTCCGAAAATGAAGCTTTGATTATAAAATCATTAATTTCGCATCGTCCATTCATGCTGAGCCTGATAGTCTTTTTTAGCAACACTCCTTTCTCCAGCCACGGTTTGGCGGGATCCGGAAATATGGGAACAAGCTGAAAACAGGCAATTTTGATTAACGGACACTGATAATTAATGCAGCGTACAATGAAAAGAATTCTGATTCTGTTGTTCCTTGCAGTTTATACAACGACTGCCTTCGCCCAGAAAGCCGAAGATATCGAAGGAATCTGGTGGAACGATGAAAAAACCACAAAAATTAAGGTTGAAAAGAAAAATGGCAAATTTATTGGGACTATCGTATACATGATTCCCGAAAAATATGTCAATGGACAACCTCCAGTCGATGATAAAAATCCAGATTCCAAGCTGCATAACAGATCCCTTATAGGACTACAGATTCTGGATAGTTTTGTCTACAATTCAGGGAAAAAAGAGTGGAGTGAAGGGAAAATTTATGATCCCAAATCCGGAAAAACTTACGATTGTTACGCCTGGCTGGATAAAGATGTCCTGAAACTGAAAGGCTTTGTTGCAGGAATCAGATGGCTTGGCAGGGAATCGAAATGGTACAAAACAACATTATGATTATTTTTGTGTATTAAAATGCCTGATATCCAGGCAATATTGCACCTTCTTTCTGATGAAAACTAACTACTGTGTAAACTGCTCATCTTCTGATGGGCAGTTTTTTTATTCCGAAACCTGAACTTCAATGCCTTCGTTACGAATTTTTCCGGCAATTCGTTCAAGATCACTGAGTGCCACTTTCTGCAATGTTTCGGCAGGTGTATCTCGTGCAATGGTATAGATCATGACTTGTGAAGGCGCAATCTTTTTCACCAGTTCAAGCCAGGCATCCACTTCCCAATCGGTTGTGTTGTCAAATTCCACTCCTTTCCATGATCCCCTGAGAAACATGGTTTGAATAATGACTTTCCCATTAAATGACTGAAGCTGATCGACTACTTTTCCGAGATTAAATCGACCCCGGGGATTGTCAATCAGCCGGATAGTTTCTTCAAATGCAGAATCCAGTTTCTGGATGTTGTCGTCCACTTTACATAAAGCCCTGACTATTTCTTCCTTATGAAGCATTGTGGCGTTGGAAAGAACGGCAATCCGGGCATCAGGGGCAAATTGAGAGCGCAGTTCCAAGGTATCATCAATGATTCCGGAAAATTCAGGATGCATCGTTGGTTCACCATTTCCGGCAAAGGTTATCACGTCGGGAAGTTGATGGTTTGCAACCATTTCCTTAAGCTTTTCTTTCAGCCTGAGTTTTACCTCATCCCGGGTAGGCAGCATCACCTTTTTATCGTACTTGCCGGGAGTCCAGCCACATTCACAGTAAATACAGTCGAACGAGCAGACTTTGGCATCGACCGGTAATAAATTAATTCCGAGTGAAACACCCAGCCGGCGACTGATGACCGGACCAAAAATGATTTTGTCGAACAAAAATGTCCCCATAATTTGATATAAAATGCAAAGCTAATAAAATTGGGGGTACCTCTTCGGAAGGAATATCCATTGAAATCAGACAAGAATGATTGTTTAAACCAGCCTTTTGGCAAGGCTTCGTCCGGTTAGCCTCATTTCAGCGAGATCAGCACCCTTGATTAAAACCAATCCGGGCTTTTTGCCCGGGGTAATTGTTCCAAACTGGTGCTCCATACCCAGCGCCCTGGCTCCACTCAGGCAAGCCCAGGTAAGCAGTTCAGTCAGGTGAAGTTCGGGAAAGCTTTCCTGTAAAATAAACATTTCCTTTATCATGGAAAGCTGGTTATTCGAAGCAAGGCTATCGGTACCCAGGCATATGTTCATGCCATATTCCCGGAAGAGCTTTACTGGTGGAAGTGAATCTTCAATATACTGGTTAGCTCCCGGACAAAGCACAAGAAATGTCTTATCCGGATCCCGTGATTCTCTAAGATGCTTCAAATCCTCTTCCCCCATATAGGTATTATGAACCAAAAGTAGATTCCTGTCAGATGGCAGCCATGGCAAAACTGACCTTAAAGAAGAAAAACCAGTCGGTTTCCAGTGCGATATATCGAGCCCCAGATTCTCCTTGTAATGATCTGGCAAGGATCCATCACCTGATCTGAACAGAAGGTCCTCATCAACACTCTCCTGGTTATGCATCGATATGATACTGCCTGTCGTAATATCCTGATGGTTCAATAAACTGAACAGCTGAGGCGACACGGAATAGGGGGCATGCGGTACAATAGATGCCTTTAAACCCCTATGGTTATATTCTTCCCAGATTACCCTGGCCATTTCAATTGCCCTGCTTGCACGGGAAGGATGGAATCCAAACACCTCAACAAAATTATACCAGGAGATCTGGCTATTTTTCTTGATCCCGGCCGTAATGGAAGAATTGGAAATATCACCGACCAGGGAAATACCGTCGTGAAACATCCGGGCATCAGCCATTTGGGCAGCTTGCAGGCATTCCTTTTCCGAACCAGTTTTCCTTATCTTGTTGAGTTCCCCGATAAAAGCAACCAATCCTGTTTTCTCAGGTATGCGGTTCTTCATCCACGACAATTCGAGGTGACAATGGGCATTCACGAATCCAGGTACCAACAAACCTCCATGGTACTCGAGCCGCTCCTGTTCTTTCAAATTTCCGCCCGTATCGGTAACCTCGAGTATGGTTCCATCACTATCTACCGTTACGATGCCATTTTTTAAAGGAGGGCGATCCAATGGAAGAATCCAGCTTGCAGAAAACTTTCTGGACATTGTTAGCGTACGTTTATATCTACTGGCTGTTGCTTCTGGTTATTAATTTCCTGTTCCATCTCATTTAACTTGTTCAACACCCTTGAATAGATTCTTTCGTATTCCTTGGGAAGGCTGGAATAATAAATCAGGGAACGCTCAAAGGTGGAGTCGGCCACCTCATATTTTTTAAGAACGGAGTAATACAAGTCAGCCTCAGTGATCTTTCGCATGTCCTGTGATGTGTAACGGCGTGTCTGGTACATGGATTCAGAAATATGAATATCTGTAAGCATGTCGATCATCTTGTCCTTTGAAACCAGATCTTTAGGCTTTTCCACAACAGGCTTCTCACAGGAGGTACCAATCCATCCCATCAAAATAACCAGTGTCACTATCCTGAATTTCGAAACCATATACATTGACTGTTAAAGCTGCCCAAAGGTACAAATAATTCGTTCGACGAGAAAAATGGGACAATCAGCTAACCGGTAAAATCAATGAAAAAGCTTTTTAAAAACATCACCCACCTGGGCAACCTTAATTACCTCAGTTTCGATACCAGTAAGGTCATATCCCTTGCTGAAACGTGGAACAAAAATCCTTTTAAAGCCAAGGCGGGCAGCCTCTGAGATTCGCTGTTCAATCCGGTTTACCGCCCTGATTTCACCGGTTAATCCAACCTCTCCTGCAAAGCAGGTATGATGGTTGACAGCCAGATCGAGATTCGAGGAAAGGATGGAAACCAAAACAGCCAGGTCAGTAGCCGGGTCACTAATTTTAAGTCCGCCTGCGATATTCAGAAAAACATCTTTAGAAATCAGTTTGAAACCTGCCCGCTTTTCAAGAACAGCTAATAACATACCTAGTCTACGCAAATCAAAACCTGTCGATGATCTTTGTGGTGTGCCATAGGCAGCGCTGCTGACCAATGCCTGTATCTCGACAAGAAAAGGCCGTGCTCCCTCAATGGTGGCAGCAATGGCTGTACCGCTGACTTCAGAGCCGCCATGTGGAATCAGGTGTTCCGAAGGATTCGGAATTTCAACAAGTCCGGTTTGCCGCATTTCAAAGATTCCTAATTCAGACGTTGATCCGAAACGGTTTTTTACTGCCCTGAGAATCCGGTACATATACTGGGAATCTCCTTCAAACTGGATCACGGTATCCACGATGTGCTCTAAAACTTTAGGACCTGCAATGCTGCCTTCCTTATTGATATGTCCAATAAGCAAAACTGCCACATGGTTTTTCTTGGCATATTTCAGTATGGCAGAAGCACATTCACGAACCTGAACGACCGAACCCGGAGATGATTCAATTGCGTCGGCCGAAATGGTTTGTATGGAATCGACAATCAGGATATCGGGTTTCTCATTTTCGACATGGGCAAGGAGCATCTCAAGCGACGTTTCAGAGATAAAATGGCAAGAATGACTGGTCAGCTTCAGCCTTTGTGCCCTGAGTTTGATCTGTTGCAAACTCTCTTCACCCGATGCATATAACACTTTCTTTCCTTTCAGGGCCAGCGCAAACTGCAAAACCAACGTCGATTTGCCCACTCCAGGTTCACCACCGATCAGGACAACGCTACCAGGTACCAATCCGCCACCCAAAACCCGGTTGAACTCACCCATATCCGTATTGATCCGTTCCTGTCGCTCTGAGTTTATTTCATCAAGCAGCAAAGGCTTGTTTCCTGATAAACTGGGTGGCCCAGAGGCTTGGGTCTTAGAAGAAGATACAATTTCCTCAACATAGGTGTTCCATTCTCCGCATGAAGGACATTTTCCAATCCATTTTGGGGACTCAGCACCACAATTCTGGCAAAGAAAAACTGTTTTGATCTTACT
The DNA here is from genome assembly GCA_002419285.1 of Prolixibacteraceae bacterium UBA5740. Lineage (GTDB taxonomy): Bacteria > Bacteroidota > Bacteroidia > Bacteroidales > Prolixibacteraceae > UBA1413. Next base: position 24,583 of record DIFU01000050.1, read on the forward strand.
CATGGGTGTGCATTATCTTTTCAACAATCGAAGAGGAGGAATACCCGGGCACCAGGGAGATGGTTTCCACTTTTCCACCATGATTCAGTACAGTTTCGTGTCCGGCAATTTCTTTGATCCCATAATCATTCCCTTTCACCAGGATATCGGGAAGGATTTGAGCAATCAGAGATTCAGGAGTATCCTCATCAAACATAACCACCGCATCTACAAAAAAAAGCCCTGCCAGCAGGAACGCCCTTGCCTGTTCATCGATATACGGACGTTTGCTTCCCTTCAGACGCCTTACCGATTGATCAGAATTCAATCCGATAATCAGTCGGTCGCCCATATCGGCAGCCTGTGAAAGATAATCGACGTGCCCCTTATGTATCAGATCAAAACAGCCATTGGTAAAAACAATGGCATCGCCACTTTTTTTCCAACGCTTCAAGGCGACGCCGAAAGATTTAAAATCGGTATAGATTTTTTCGGAAATGATTTCCCTATTGGTCATACTAAAGGTTTTATTTCTAAGATAGCCATAAAAGTAGTTTAGATATCAATACCTGCTCCATTCATGGCATTAAAAGGTAATTCCAAATGATTCACGAAATAAAAAAACTCTAACACCAAATGGGATTTCCCCGAACTTCACAGGTTGACTTAAAACAATCTTTGATCAACTTCCTCACCGAGTCGTATATTGTATACTTGTTGAATACTTATTGTGTACATATTGTATAGTGCCAGGTACACAAGAAGTATAGAATATAATTACAATATATATCCAATTACCTAACCCATACTTAAGGGATAAGCGTTACAATGCCTGCCTAAAAGGCAACATTTATTCTTTTAGAATGAAAATTTGAGAAGGATCTACGATTATGAGGCTAAAAAAATGGGGTATTTCAGACCATTGTGACAATCGTTTGCGGAATCTCTTTTGAAAAATCAGGGGAGACGGTTGGTTTCAGTATCCGGGAATACGATCCAGGGCTTGAAATTTCTGGCTTCTTCGAAATCCATCTGGGCATAGGAAATGATGATGACCACATCCCCAACTGCCACTTTTCGGGCAGCCGGACCGTTCAGGCAAATGACACCTGAGCCCCTTTCACCTTTGATGATATAGGTTTCGAGGCGCTCGCCATTGTTTATATTGACCACCTGGACCTTTTCATTCTCAATCATGTTGGCTGCATCCATGAGATCCTCATCAATGGTAATACTCCCAACATACTGAAGGTTCGCTTCAGTTACGGTGACCTTGTGGATTTTTGACTTACATACTTCAATGATCATTTTCTTCCTCCCTATCCTATCAAAAAATTATCTATCAACCTTACTTTTCCACACCAAACGGCTACACAAAGCACCTTTCGGCCCGGATGCTGCCAGTCGGTGACCTTTTCAAGCGTATCTTCATCAACGATTTCGACATATTCAGTTTCCAGAAATGGATTCTGGTTGATCCCGGCAGCGATTGACTGCTCCAATTCATCCACTGATCTTTCACATTTCCAGTCAACAGCATGACTGATCATTTTATAAATCAATGCGGCATTCTCCCTCTCATCCTTTGTCAGGAGTTCATTTCTGGAGCTCATCGCCAGTCCGCTGGGTTCCCTGACAATCGGGCAAGGAACAATTTCAACCGATAGTTGCAATTGTTGTACCATCTTTCGGATAATGGAAAGCTGCTGGAAATCTTTCAGTCCAAAGTAAGCCCTATCGGGCCTGACCAGATCAAAAAGCCGGCTGACTACCTGGGCAACGCCATTGAAATGTCCAGGCCTGAACAACCCTTCCATCACCTTATCCATACGTCCAAAGTCAAAAATCCGGGTATCGGGTTCAGGATATACTTCTTCGGCAGAAGGAGCAAACACAATATGACAGCCCGTGTTTTCAAGCATATTGATATCAGCTTTCAGATTACGGGGATAACGCTCCAGATCCTTCTTGTCATTAAACTGGGTTGGATTGACAAAAATGCTAACCACCACTGTATCATTTTCAGAAGCAGCATGTTCGACCAGCGATATATGTCCCTGATGCAGTGCTCCCATCGTAGGGACAAATCCAATCAGTCCCTGACTGCGAAGCCGTGATAACTTATCAGCTAGCTTCCTCGATGAATAGATGATTTCCATACCAACTTTTTTGCTCCGACAAAAATAAAACAATTATCCTTTTCGTGATTGATGATTTTTCTAACCGATTGATTTGCTGCATAAAATTGATATTACCGATATTTTAGTTAATTTTGCAACGCTTTTTCAACATATAGAAACGATTAATGGAAAGTAAAAGAATTCTTTACATTTCTCAGGAAATTACCCCATACCTGCCCGAAAGTGAAATGTCGGAAATTTCCCGCTATTTACCACAAGGCGTGCAGGAAAGAGGCCGGGAAATCAGAACTTTTATGCCCCGGTACGGATGTGTAAACGAAAGAAGAAACCAGCTGCATGAAGTGATCCGGCTCTCTGGAATGAACCTTGTCATTAATGACACCGATCATCCCCTGATCATTAAGGTTGCCTCAATCCAGGCAGCCCGAATGCAGGTTTATTTTATTGATAACGAGGACTATTTTCATAGAAAAAATGTCCTGGCAGATGACGATGGAAACTTTTTTGAAGACAATGACGAGCGAGCGATCTTTTATGCAAGGGGAGTGCTCGAAACCGTCATAAAACTTCGATGGGCACCTGATATTATCCATTGTCACGGATGGCTTACTTCCCTGATACCTGCATATATTAAAAAATATTACCACGACGATCCGCTCTTCAGCCAGTCGAAAGTTATTTACTCGGTTTACAACGATGAGTTTCCCGGATCTTTGGACAAAAACTTCCGAAAAAAGTTGGTTGTCAAAGGCATAACCTCAAGCGACACCAAATTGCTGGAAAATCCCACATTTGAAAATGTGAGCAAATTTGCGATTCAGTTCGCAGATGCGGTTATTCAGGGATCTGAAAACATTCGACCCGAAATTGCCGGTTATATCAGCGAATCCAATAAGTTATTCCTGCCTTTTCAATCCAAAGAGGACTATATTGAGAGTTACAACGATTTTTACGATAAGTTGTAAGGAATTCGCTTATTTTTGGGAAGCATAAACTTTGTTAGTATTGGCCATGAACAGAACAAAAAACATTTGTAAGACAGTTGTATCTATATTTGCCGCCTCCCTTTTCATAACCTCATGTAACGAACCGGGTGATGTCGGGATGGAACTTTTACCATCATCTGACCTGGTTACGGTTGGTAATGTCGTCATCAAAGATGAAATCAAGGCCTTTACCTTCATCGACGATTCGGTCTCAACCGATGAGGCTGCTTTCAGTCTTTTGGGAAGCATGAATGATCCGGTTTTTGGAAAAACTTCCATTGATCTGGCTTTACAGCTGCGTCTTGCTTCATTTCCTAATTTCGGAACTGATCCTGTGATTGATTCCATTAAATTTTATTTTTATTACAATACAGTATATGGTGATACGGCCACGACACAAAGATTGAAGTTTTACGAGCTGTCCAGCAGTATCGATCCCGACGCCCGTTATTATGACCAGGTTGAGCTATCTCAAATGGCTTCTACCACACCATTGGCCGAATATAATTTTAAACCGAAAGTGACTTTGGATTCTATCTATCAGGATACTCTTTACCAGCTGGTGGAAGTCCATCTTGATCATTCCCTTGCACAAAAGCTTATCAATGCCGATTCGCTCGACATGATCAATAACGAGGCTTTTCTCGAGTACTTTAAGGGACTTTATATCCAATCGGAACAAGTCGATGCCGGAGGTGCCATTGTTTCGCTCGATCTGTTGCCTTCTTCATCCTTTGAAGGATCAGGAATGGTATTGTACTATCGGAATGATACCGTCAAAAAAAGCAAATCATACTTTGTCACCAGTTTTAGTGCACGGGTGAACAGTTTTAAACATGATTATTCCCAGACCGCCTTTTACCAAAACATGAACCAGGAATCGGTGACCGACTCACTCATATATATTCAGTCAACCGGAGGCCTTCAATCAAAAATATTCATTCCCGGCCTGGAATCGTGGAAAGATTCATCCAACATTGCCGTGAACAAGGCTGAATTGATCTTCCAGGTCGACACAACCGCTTCCGAATTCAGGAAATATCCTTTGCCTTCACAATTGTTACTGACTTATATCAGCAAGACTGGACAGGAAACACTGCCCAGGGATCATTCATTCTATCAGCCCTATTATGGCGGATATTTATACAACGATTTCACTTATCGTTTCAATATTACCCAGCATTTCCAGAGTATCATCAATGGCGAAAATGATAACAATGGTTTTTACCTGACACCTTATTTCAAGAACAACCAGATGCGAAGAGCAGTGTTGAAAGGAAGTAACAGTGCACAGGGAATTAAGTTTGTCATTACCTATTCCAAGGTATTACAATAATTAAGAAATATAAAAAGGCCGTGAAAAAATCATTTCACGGCCTTTTTTGTTAATTGGTATTCTATAATGCTAATATAAAACAAAAGGTAAAACTCACCTGACTGGTTACTTCTTGCGGGTGATGATCCTTATTTCCGACTTTTTGTTTTTCTTTCCCTGTTCGGCCTTTATTACCGAAACACTTTCAATATCTTCGGGATTGATGGCTTTAAACGCTTTGGAATCCACCTTTTTTTCATTAATAAAGTAAACAATATTTGTATCGCCAGGCGTAGAGAGGAAAATGGGCTGACGACCGTATTTACTTGCCATTTCCTGTTGTTTGATGGCAATTTCACGGTGTTTTTCAGTCATCTCCTGTTGCTTTTCAGCCATTTCGCTGAACGTCTTCGTCATTTCAACAGTCACGCGCTGATTGGAGAGATTATTCATTTCTTCTGTATTCAGATCCCGGAAAATAAGATGATCTTCCGTTTGTTTCGGGTCAAAACCACGGACAACAATATTATTGGTTGAGCCATTGATCTTATTCAGATTTTCAAGGCCCCTGACATTCAATGCACCCGAAATATCGGAAATACTTGAAAGATCGATATCGCCAGCCAATTCAACCATCGTCAGTCGGGTTGGCGTTGAAGAAATCATGCTGAGTGTATTGACCTTTTCTCCACTCTTTTTTAAATATACCTTAACCACTTCACCCATCCGGTTCTCGGTCTTTAACAATGAGAAAGCAGGATCTTTGTAATAATTCAAGATTTCATCCTGAACGGAGGAAAGGGTTTCCTTCATTTTACCCTGATTTTCCGGTGAACCAAAAGAATTTTGGGAGATAACCGTAATCCTGTTCAGCTTTTTCAGGGTTTCATATACGGCTGAACCGGGCTCAACCTGCTTTTTCTTCAGGTAGAGATCAAAAAGGTCGTTGGTGAGGTGGGTGGCACTGAATCCCTCCTGATTCGCGTATTTACCTGTCAGGCTGCCAAAGAGGTCCTGGGCTTGCAGGTTCATGGTAGCAATCAACATACAAATGGATAGAATAATTGTTTTCATGGCATTTATCATTTAATTGATTATAATTTCAACATCTTCATCGACCCAAAGTACCAGCATTTCCTGGTCTTCTTCAACCGGCTGCAGTCCTTCGGAAACACTGACCAGCGCATTTTCCATCAAAGCAAACTGCTGTTCCCTGTTTATCTTGTTCTGGTGAATACTCCAAGCCATCATAAAGAAAATAATCGAAGCTGCTGCCGCAGTTGCAGAGTAACTCCAGGTGGGCAGACGCCTTTTCTTTTCCTGCCTGTCGAGGCCGGTAAAAACCTCCTCCAATATATCCTCAGGTAAATGTTTAGCCGAATCGTAATAAGCAAAAACATCATGCAGGGAATCTGGTTCCTTCATATTGGACACCCCATCCCGAATGGTTTTTTCCTCGATCAGGGTAGTGTCACCCCGGTAATATTTCTCAAGCAGTATCGATAGTTCTTCCTTCATAATTGTAAATCTTTTCAATTTCCTCTCTCACTCTTGTCCTTGACCTTGAAAGCAACACCCTGATATAAGGCATCTCATAGCCAGTCAGATGATGAATCTCCTCAATCGATAACCCATCCATTTCTCTCATGAGCAAAACCTCACGATATTTTTCGGGGAGCTGGCTGATTACCTGATGTACCCAGGATAGCTTTTCACTCGCATCCAACTGACTTTCCAATTTCACTCCCGGTAGCGTAATCTCTAACTGATAGTCGGACGAGGGGATCTTTTTCCTTTTCCGGACGTCGTAACAGAAATTACGGGCAGCAACTGCAACATAGGCATCCAGATTCTGGCAATCCTTTAGGTCCTTCCTTTTGTTCCACAACCGGATCATCAGTTCCTGCAGGGCATCCCGGGTATCCTCATCGCTGCATAGTATCCGCTTCATCATTGGATAAAGTTTGCGCGCATATGGCATCATCTGTTGTTTGAAATCCTCAGCTGTCATTCTCTTCTATTAACGACAATCCCGCTTTTTTATAACAGTGGATGTACTTTTTTTTGGTCATAGCCATTCTTTCGGTCACGAAGATCTATTTTTGCGGTTCAATAATGAGTATGGATTACTTGCAATTTATCACATTCCTGTTATTGGGGATCGGATTGAGTTTTGACAGCTTCGCCGTTTCCGTCTCTTTGGGCGTTATGAAACGTGAGATCAGATTTCAACAGGCGTGTTACGTCGCTTTTTTTCTGGCATTTTTTCAGGCAGCATTTCCAATTCTTGGATGGTTGATTGGTATGTCACTGAAAAACCTGATATCCACCTTTGATCACTGGATCTCTTTTGTTCTGCTTTCCTTGATTGGAATCAGGATGATTTATGAAGGCATGAGACCTGTTCATGAACGACAGGTATTTAATCCACTGCGATTGCGTTTCATATTGGGAGTATCAGTGGCGACAAGTATTGATGCCCTGATTGTCGGTCTGAGTTTCGGCTTTATGGATACCAACATGTTTATTCCTTCGGGGATAATTGGTGTTGTAACCTTTATTGCCGCCATGCTGGGAATGCTGTTTGGAAAAAATATATCGGGAGAAAAAAGTCATAAAAGCATCATCGTGGGTGGAATCATCTTGATCCTGATCGGATTAAAAATTCTGGCCGAGCATCTGTTTGGTATCAGTTAAGCTTGTCGACTTTCATGGTTATCCTGTAATCTGATCGTTCGAGAGGCTGTTTGTATTTCGGATAAGGATCCACCCTTACAAGTCGAAAAGAATAGTTTCCAACCGTATCGGCAGGTTTCATTAGGGAAGCAAGCTGAACCTTGCCTTCAACAGCGCCTTTCAGGTCAAAGGAGACGGTCACCTGACCAGCAGCCCAAACACAGACCACGCCCTCCGGACAACAGCTTTCATTGATCTCTTCAAGTTGAAGGGTGAGTTCCATATCTTCAGAGCAATAGGGTTCATCGGCCAAAAAAACGGTTTCACTGCCAAAATTGAATCTGTAGCATGGCATATCCTCACGGCATGAGCTGAATATGAGCAGGATGAAAAGCAATCTGGTTCCCGGGCTTTCATGTTGTTTTTCATTAAGACGTTGAATCATACGGTTATGTTGCGTTAATCCATTAATTTTGTCAGTCATTGATACTTTATGAAAATAGGAAATTCAGATCTTGGAGAGATGCCGCTGTTTCTGGCGCCCATGGAGGATGTCACCTATAAATCCTTCCGGTATATGTGCAAAAAATATGGGGCAGATGTCATGTATACCGAATTTGTTTCGTCGGATGCATTGGCCAGAAATGTAAAAAAAACAAGGCACAAGATGACCTTGTTTGATTTCGACCGGCCCGTGGCAATTCAGATATACGGTCACGATATAGAAGCCATGGTATTGGCTGCAAAGGTTGCCGAAGAAGCAGGACCTGATTTTCTGGACATCAATTTTGGTTGTCCGGTGAAAAAGATTGTTCGCCGTGGAGCTGGGGCAGCCATGTTGCTCGATCTCCCCAAAATGCAGTCAATGGCTGAGGCGGTCGTCAAGGCTGTAAATTTGCCCGTTACGGCCAAAACACGACTGGGATGGGACAATGAACAAAAGCCGGTGCTTGAAGCGGCACTGAGGCTTCAGGATGCCGGTATAGCTGCCCTTGCCATTCATGGCCGCACCCGGGAACAGTTTTATTCGGGAGAAGCTGACTGGACCCTGATTGCTGAAGTAAAGAACGATCCCCGTATCATCATTCCAATCATTGGCAACGGAGACATCAAAGGACCTGTCAGGGCCGCAGAACTACTTCGGCAGACCGGAGTTGATGGATTAATGATCGGGAGGCCAGCTATTGGCAGGCCTTGGATTTTCAAGGAGATTAAACACTATTTTGCGACTGGAGAACTGTTGGCTCCACCATCGGTTACGGAAGTTGCCCAAAACGTCAGGGAGCAATTAAAACTCAGCATTGAATGGAAAGATGATGAGCGTCGGGGAATTCTCGAAATGAGGCGGCATCTGGCGAAATATTTTCCGCATCTTCCTGATTTCAGGGAACTGAGGATCGCCCTGCTGAGAGCAGAGACCACAACTGAAGTTGAAGATCTTCTGTTCCGGATTGAAGAACAATATTCTGGCATGCATGTTGATTATTCAGATATTGCTTTAAGTTAACGAACCATGAAGAATCCTTACCGGAAATATTTTAATGAAAATGCTTTATGGAGCAAGATTGGAGGATTTGCAAAATCTGCAGGCCAACAAGTTGTATATGCGGTTTTGCTCCTTTTTTACATGATGAAAGATCCTGGCACTGAAGTCAAAAAGAAGTTGACCATCGGAGCTGCTCTTGGGTATTTCATCTTGCCTGTGGATGCAGTCCCCGATCTGACTCCAATTTTGGGATTTACTGATGATCTGGGGGTCTTGATATATGCCCTTTCGCAGATTTCCTCTGCCATTACGGATGATATCAGACAAAAGGCAAAAATGAAAATGCATGAATGGTTCCGAAAAGTAGATGATAATCAGCTGATGTTACTCGAAAGCAGGATTACTGGATCTGAAGGCAACGTCCTATAGGAATCAGTAGCCTCCGGTTTTGGTGTCATAATTGACTGTTTCCGATATAATTCTATAAAATCAATTCCCGGATGAAGATTTTGAAACTGGCATTCATACTCATCCTGATTATGGCAACAGGTGAGATTTATGGTCAGGTAAGGGTAAAAGAAAAACCCATACCTCCCAAAGTTGATATGAAGATGCCTTCCAAACCTGGCCCCGAGTATATCATGCTTCCCGGGAGATGGGCATGGCACCGACCTTCGCATATGTATATCTGGCTTGGTCCAAGATGGATTATTCCTCCAAAAGGAAAAATCTATCATTCAGGATATTGGAAAGAGGTTGATTCGGAATGGCTTTGGGTTCCCGGTAAATGGAAGCGAAAACTCCGTTTTTTTGAAAAACGCAACAAGACGCTTTCCACTCATTAAGAATCCAATATTCCTTTGATGAAGCTGTTCTTCAAAAAGCCCGGAAAATCCATTAATTCTTGACCTGTAAGAAAACTGAAGCCACATTTTGTAATCAAAGTATAACAGAATTGGATAAATTTGTCCGGCATAATGAATTCAAGATGAGTCTGCAACTATTTCGTAAGCAACCAAATCTTGAAATCATTGATTCATAGAACAAAGGAGATGAGGACTTTACAAAAAATACAGGAGCCTATTCAGCAGGAACTAATTGATTTTGAACCTTTTTTCAAATCTTCACTACAAGGTGAAGTTCCCCTGTTGAATACCATCCTTAATTACCTATACAGAACCAAGGGCAAGCAGCTCCGTCCAATGTTCGTGTTCCTTTCAGCCCAGCTTTTCGGGCAGACCAATCATTTGGCACAGGTTGCCGCCTGTTCGGTCGAATTGCTTCACACTGCCACTCTGGTACATGATGACGTTGTGGATGAATCGTACGAACGACGTGGGGTTTTTTCAGTTAACGCACTTTGGAAAAATAAACTGGCGGTTTTAGTGGGTGATTTTATCCTTGCACAGGGACTGCTCTTACAGTTAAAACACCAGCAATATGGATTTTTACAGCTAATTTCCAGGGCCGTACAGGATATGAGTGAAGGAGAAATCCTCCAAATCAAGAAAAGCAGGAAGCTGGACATTGATTCGGAAACCTATTTTGAAATCATCCGCAAGAAAACGGCCTCCCTGATTGCCACCAGCATGGCCATTGGTGCTTCCAGTACAACATCGGATCCTGAAATCATTGAAAAAATGTATCGTATCGGTCAAGATGCCGGAATTGCTTTTCAAATTAAAGACGACATTTTCGATTACCAGGATAAGGGGATCATAGGTAAACCTACCGGAAATGACATTAAAGAGAAAAAAATAACCCTGCCCCTCCTGTATGTGCTTAATCAGTCAGAACCGTCGGAGAAAAAGAGAATACTAAGCCTTATACGGAAAAAGAACACCAATACCGCAACCGTTAGGGAATTGGTAAAGCTGGTGATCGATAAAGGCGGCATTGCCTATGCCACCGAAATGATGAATGAATTCAGGGAAAAAGCGATCAATGGATTGATGGATTTTCCTGAAAGCGAAGCCAGGAGCTCACTCATCGAACTCATGCATTATGTAACGACCCGCAAGAAATAATTCTGACAAATCAGGGATATACCAAATATCACAATGAAGAATGGTGCCGCATTCTTTTCGTCAGAATGAAAATAAAGTCTTCGTTTAAAAATGCGTGATCTCCTTATTCAGAATATCACTGAGCAAATGGTTGGCCAATCTGCTGGCTCCTAGTCTGAATAATTCAGGGTTTAACCATTCTTCACCCAAAATTTCTTTTACGATATTCAAATAAACCATGGCATCAGCTGTAGTGGCAATCCCGCCTGCCGGCTTAAATCCACGTTTTTGTCCGGTTGTTTCGTGCCAATATTTAAGAGCATGGCACATTACAACTGCAGCTTCTGGTGTTGCGGCATTTGGCAGCTTACCGGTAGATGTTTTGATAAAGTCAGCTCCCGATTGCAGTGCTAGAATAGAAGCCATCCAAACTTGCTCAGGAGTTAAAACTCCGCTTTCCAGAATCACCTTTAAGTGGGTATCGCCAATTGTTTCCTTAATTGCCCTGATCTCAGCCCTGCAGTATTCGTAATTTTCGTCCAGAAATGCCCATAAAGGCATGACAATATCAATTTCATCCGATCCTTCAATCACTGCAAGCCGGGCCTCTTCAACCTTTATTGACTTAAATGTCATCGAGGAGGGGAATCCTCCTGCAACAGCGGCAACATGCACTCCGGGAACCGCCAGGTTTTCGCGGACGACATTGGCCATATTCGGGTATACACAAATAGCTGCAACATTTTTCATTTCAGGATATTGGACGGCAAACGAATTGACTTTTCCGGTAAACCTTGCTACTCCGGAAACAGTATCAGTTGCATTCAGGGTGGTCAGGTCAATGCAGGAAAATGCCAGTCTCATTTGATCGATGCTAATTGACTGATGCGCCATCTCTGTAAAATGCCTTGCCTGTTCAGCCAGGATTGCGGTATTGATGGGTAATGAAGGGAAATTCATGGTGTCCTTATTTTAATTTTTCATTTTGCTTGTGTCTGTTCAGATCGCGCTTGGTCTTTTTTTCAAGATTCTGGTGAAATGCCTGGGTAAGATCTACCCCGGTCTGGTTTGCCAGGCATATCAATACCCAAAGAACATCAGCCATTTCATCAGCAAGATTATGGTCCAGTTCAGACGACTTGAACGATTGGTCTCCGTATG
>DIFU01000050.1:36348-105298 GCA_002419285.1 Prolixibacteraceae bacterium UBA5740
TTGGTCAGTTCACTGAAATATCGCACACCAAACTGTCGAATCCACTGGTCGACCTGTTGCTGCGCTTCCAAAAGGGAGATTTGTTGTATCACAGTGTGTTATCTTTATTACAAAAGTAGTCTAATCAGGGAGAAATTAAAAATCACGGTCACGCGAATCCATGACGATGGTGACCGGACCATCATTCACCAGTGAAACATCCATGTGGGCACCGAAAATACCTGTCCCGACAGGCTTTTCAAGAAATTTTGACAAACTGTCGACAAACATCTCATACAAAGGAATCGCAGTTTCAGGACGGGCTGCACGTATGTATGAAGGGCGATTTCCTTTTTTTGTGCTGGCATGAAGGGTAAATTGACTGACAACAATAACCTCGCCCTGAATTTCAGTAATGGCCAGGTTCATAATTCCGTTTTCATCATCGAATATCCGAAGTTGTGAGGTTTTCTTCACCAGCCAATCTACATCCGCAGGCTCATCCCCTTCTGAAACACCCAAAAGAATCAACAATCCCTTTGCAATCGCTGCTGTGGTTTTCCCCTTTACGACCACCTGGGCCGAACTTACCCGTTGAATTACTGCTCTCATTTATTTTCCTGTAAATTCAGTGACAAAAATATTTATAAGTTTTGAACTTTAGTACAACAACAATGTTTAACATTAAAATTGAAACATTAAACAAACCAGAAATGAGATTCTTGAAATTCATGATCCCTCTCTTTCTGACGGCTTGTGTGTCGGGCAGGATTGCGGAGAATGAAATCATAGAGGTTGTCACAAACACCGATGGACAGGGAAATCAGTTCCTGATTGAAGTGGTTAAAGGGCCTGAGCATAATCATCCCAGCATGGTTATCTGGACAGAAGATCTGGAGGGCAACTATATCGAAACATTGTTTATCACGCGGTTTGTGGGTACCAGTACTTATGCAAGAGGTGCTATTGCACCCGGAAAATGGAGTGATCAGCCTGGCACGGCCCGCAGGCCGGCAAGTTTGCCTTATTGGGCTCACCAGAGGGGAGTAAAGGCCTCTGACGGATTCTATATTCCCTCGCCTGATGAACCCATGCCTGATGCTGTTACTTCAGCCACGCCAAAAGGAAGCTATCGAATACGCACCTCCCTGACAGATTCGCAACAGGGAAAGTTCAGGATACTTCTGGAGGTTAACCAGCCCTGGGATGCAAATAAGTATTTCACAAATAGTTTATATCCGGATGACAGCAATTACCTTACTTCCCTGCAGCCATCCATTATTTACGCTGTCACCATTGATCCAGACAATAATGAGGCATTGTTTCTGAATCCAATAGGTCATGGTGATCCAAATGGCTCGAGTGGAAAACTATTTACCGATTTGACAAGGATCACAAATGCCAGTGAAATCATTCATTCTGTCTCTATCCAAAAAATCAACCAATGAATTTTAGAATATTACAAATCCTAATTACCATCTTATCGGGTACAGAGTATATAACCGCCCAAAATGCGTCAGTGAGAGGCAGGGTATTTGATGCCGTAAGCAACGAACCTCTGCCCTTTGTGAATATCATTGTTGACGGGACCCAGACTGGTGCTATTTCTGACCTTGACGGCAATTTTGTCATTACCGGACTGTATTCAGGATTTATCAGACTTCAGGCATCATTTGTAGGGTACAAACAGGCTGTATCTCCCGAAATTGAAGTGAGCAGCGCAAGAATTGCCAGTGTAGATATTCCCATGCAAGTTTCAGATTTGAAAATCGAAGAAGTTACTGTGACCGCTTCCCCATTCAGAAAAACGGAAGAGAGCCCGGTTTCACTGCGAACCATTGGAATCGGCGAAATTGAAAATAGTCCGGGTGCCAACCGGGACGTCAGCAGGGTCATCCAATCATTCCCCGGTGTGCAAAGTACACCTGCATTCAGGAATGACATTATAATACGTGGCGGTGGACCTTCTGAGAGCCGTTTTTATCTTGATGGCGTGGAAGTACCCAACATCAATCACTTTGCAACACAAGGTGCCTCTGGAGGTCCTGTGGGCATTTTAAACGCCGACTTTCTCAGGGAAGTAAATTATTATTCCGGAGCATTCCCGGCAAACCGTGGTAATGCCCTCAGTGGCGTGCTCGAATTTTTTCAGGTTGACGGGAACCAGGATAAGCTTAAATTCAGGGGATCAGTTGGTGCTTCAGAGCTTTCTGCGACACTTGACGGGCCTATAGGTGAAAAAACCACCTATATTGTCTCAGCCAGGCGTTCCTATCTTGAATTCCTGTTTGGGATCCTCGAACTCCCATTTCTGCCTAATTTCAATGATTTCCAGTTCAAATTACGAACCCGAATCGACAAGAAAAATGAACTCACTTTTGTTGGTTTGGGAGCCATCGATGTATTCGACCTGAACCTCAAGATAAAGGATCCCGACGACCAGCAAAGATTTATTCTTAACTCCATTCCCGTCAATGAGCAGTGGACCTATACCGGTGGGGCTGTATATAAACACTTTCGGAAAAATAGTTTCCAAACGGTGGTCTTAAGCCGCAATCATCTGAACAACGGCGCCTATAAATACCTGGATAACGATGATTCATCTCCTGATAACAAGATGTATGACTTTGTTTCAGAAGAAATTGAAAATAAACTAAGAATTGAAAACAATACCAGACTTGATGGTTTTAAGTTGAATGTTGGTGCTTCCCTTGAATATTCAACCTACCTAAACGACACATGGGGCAGACGGTTCTACAACAACCAGGTAACAGAGGTCGAATATAAAACAGACCTGAATCTTTTAAAATGGGGTTTATTTGCCCAGGCAAGCAAATATTTTTTTGATGAAAGACTGTCGCTGTCGTTGGGCTTCAGGGCTGATGCCAATAATTACTCCTCTGAAATGAACAACCTGCTGAAGCAATTTTCACCCAGGTTTTCAGCATCATATAACCTGGCGCCCCAATGGAGCCTGAACTTTAGTACTGGCCGCTACTATCAGCTTCCTGCATACACAACTCTTGGATTTATGGTCAACGATGAACTGGTGAACAAGAATAATAACATCAAGTATATTGCCGCTGACCACATCATCGGAGGGCTGGAATTCAGGCCAAACTCAAATATTTTGTTTTCAACGGAATTCTTTTTGAAGAACTATTCGGATTATCCGTTTTCTGTCAATGATTCCATCAGTTTGGCCAACCGGGGAGCCGACTTTGGCGTAATTGGCGATGAAGAGCTTATTTCAGCCTCCTCTGGTAGAGCATATGGTATGGAATTCCAAACACGAATTACAAGTGGTAAAGGTTTTAACATGAACTTGTCGTACACTCTGGTCAGAAGTGAATTCGCGGGCCCCGATTTGAATTATATACCTTCAAGCTGGGATAGCAAACACCTGTTGGTCCTGACCGCAACGAAAGAAATGAAGCGAAACTGGAGGATTGGAACGCGTTGGAGATATGTTGGTGCTCTTCCATACACTCCATGGGATCTTGAGAAAAGTTCATTGGTAAGTGCATGGAACCTGACGGGAGCGCCTTACCTGGATTATGAAAAAATCAATTCCTTGAGATTTAATCCCTTTCATCAACTCGACCTGCGAATTGATAAAGCATACTATCTTAATAAAACAACTGCGAAATTTTATATCGATTTCCAGAATTTTTATAATTTCCAGTCTGAGCAGCAAGACATTGTAGTTCGGGATACCGATGATCAGGGAAATTATGTCCTGACTGACAACGGTCAGCGATATCAGTTGCGATCCGTTAAAAATACTTCGGGAACATTATTGCCATCTATTGGGATAATCGTAGAATTCTGATGAAAGAATAGCGGTGGAATTTGTGAGGCAAAGTTATAACTTAGCCATCACAAATTCCACCTTTTATGCTCTGTATACTTCCCGGATCAGATGATCCATATTTTTGTCTTGCAGCCGAAGAGTATCTTCTGAGAAATTTCACGGATGATGTTTTTATGCTTTGGCAGAGCAAGGATACGGTTGTTGTTGGAAAACACCAGAATGCCATGGGTGAGATTGATTATCGGTACACCAGGGAAAACGGCATCAAAATAGCCCGCCGGATTTCAGGAGGCGGTACAGTTTTTCATGATCAGGGTAATGTGAATTTCACTTTTATTCGAAATGTCGCCGGACCTCATGAAATCAGCTTCAGCCATTTTACCAGGCCTATAGTGGAGGCTCTGGCAACGATTGGAGTGCTTGCCGAAACTTCTGGAAGGAATGACCTTTTGGTCGATGGGAAAAAAATCTCGGGAAACGCGGAGCATGTTTTTAAAAACCGCGTGTTGCACCATGGTACCCTGCTCTACCAGTCCAATTTAGCCACCCTGGGTAACGCCATCCGTGTCAAACCGGGAAAGTATGTTGGGAAGGCAGTTCAATCGAACCGGAGCACAGTGGCCAACATAGCTGATTTTATGAAGGAACCTATTCCCATTGCCCAGTTCATAGACAAGATCATGGATTATCAGCTGAACAGCTCTCCAAATTGCAAAATGCATCTATTTTCAAGTGATGACCGTTCCACAATCAGCCAATTGGCTAAAGAAAAGTTTGAGACATGGGAATGGCAGTTTGGCTACAGTCCGGCATATACATTTACAAATAAAGTGTACCTGTCAAGTGGTACGTTGTCGATTTATGCGGAGAGCGAAAAATGTCGATTCACGAAGGTTAGAATCGAAGGCGACCATTACCGGCGATTGGATGGGGGAGCTTTGGCAAAAGCATTGATCGATAGACCCCACACGTTTGAAACCATTGAAAAAGCACATGAAGAATTGGGAATCAGTTCAGATAGGGAAGTGTTCTATTCCTGGTTTTAAATGAAAAAAGCCGGTCAAAGCCGGCTAAAAGTGTATTGAACGAATCTTTTCAGGGTGTGATTACAGCCACCGAAGCAGAATCCTGTTTCAACGTAAGCCCTTCGGGTTTCATGGTCCAGAACTTTCCTACCATTTCTTCATCCAGGATATTGGTTACGTTATCAATATCGTGAATAATTTCTTCAAGTTTTTCGTCGAGATGCACTGTCTTGCCCACAGGCATTTTAAGGATGACATCAAGTCGCTGGTCCCTCCATTTACTCTCCGGTCCTGTCAGAAACCAAGGATCGAGGGTTATCAGTGAGTCAGTGACCTGGAAATGATATACTATATCCTGTATATTCTGCACGGCATCATCATGGTTTTTCCCTCTTGCCCTCTTCCTGAATACCATCACAATTTCATCTGTACCTGAAGGTTCGATGTCAAAAAGAGGTTGGCCCAGCATTACATTCTCACCGTTAACATTCACTACCTTAAATGGGTCAATGTCCCAGTCAACTTCATAATAATCGCTGTATTTATCTTCGCCAAGCTTAATGTAAAGGGTTGGACAAGGGTCACAAACGATGGTTTCAGTGTTGGTGAGAGTGGTTTGGCTCTTATAGTTGCCGACCTGTCCGGCTGATACAAAGATCAGTGTCATGAGAGCCACCAGCCAAACACCGACCATCCCCAGAGTTATGGCTGTATTATTGGATTTATACCTGAATATCAACTTAGTCCCAATAAAAAGAATGGCGAGTAAAGGAAGTCCTGTCAACAATGCGATAGAAATCATGCCAAGTGTCAGTGCTTCGGGAGAGATAAAATGACCAAAGAAACCGGAAATATGGATATCGGGGCTCCAAACAAGCGGCCAGCTGCCCATTGCCGATTGACCGATGATCACGGTTGAAATAAGACCAATGAGACCCAAAGCTCCGGTTATCACAAAAAAGGCCCCAAAAATAACTGCAATAACCCTCAGAATGGCTCGTCCTGCTTCAGCCGAAGTATCTGATTCCTTTTTTCGGGATTGATAATCCTGGGCTGCAGAAAAGCTTTGAGAAGCTCCTTCACCCGTAACCTGACCTTCCTGAACGGTATCTGCTGTAGGATTTTCCTGTCCCTGATCACGGATGGTCCGCTGAATGTTGGTAACCGTAACCTCTTCCCCTTTCATTTCAAGGAACTGGGAAGTTGTCCTTGCTTTAGGAACTGCAATCCATAGGATCAGATAAGCCAGTAATCCGACACCATTTGCAAAAAAGAGCAAGACAAAAATGATTCTGACAATTACCGGATCCATTTTAAAATAAGCCCCCAAGCCTCCGCAAACACCAGCCAGCACGCGACTGTCAGGACTGCGGTAAAGCCTCTTCTTCCTTTTTGTAGGGGCACTGATATATGATTCGTCAGCTTCCTGCTCCATAAAATCCTCAGGGGTACCCATGACTGAAATCACTTCATCGATCATTTCGAGCGTAATAACCTTCTTATCCCCTTTGGTTTTTTCAATGAACAATTCAGCCACACGGCCTTCAATGTCAGTAATGATTTCCTTTCCTTCAGCTTCATTACCAAAATGATTTTTGAGTTTCAGAAAATACCCCTGCAGTTTCTCATATGCATCCTCCTCGATGTGGAAAAGGGTACCGCTGATATTGATAGTGAATGTCTTTTTCATGATTTTCTGTATTATTCTGTTTGTCAGGATTTATGTTTCTTAATTTTGGTTACGGCTTCGACCAGTTCGTGCCAGGAATCTTCCAATTCACCCAGAAACTGTCGGCCCTCTTCAGTCAGTTCATAATATTTTCTGGGCGGCCCCTGCGTCGATTCTTCCCATTTATAGGTAAGCAATCCATCGTTTTTCAGCCGGGTCAGAAGAGGATAAAGAGTTCCTTCCACGACAATCATTTTACCTTCCTTTAGTTCCTGAATAATATCACTGGCGTAGAGGGGCTTTCCATCGAGCACAAGAAGGATGCAATACTCGAGAACGCCCTTTCTCATCTGTGCCTTTGTGTTTTCAATCTTCATAATTTCATTTCCTTTCTGATATTCGGGGTTTTAAGATGCCCTACATTATAATTCATATTCATTGATTTAGGTCAGATGACCGGTTATGATTTCTATGTTTGCACTATTTCCAATGCGTATTAGAAGTCATCCGCGACTCAAGCTTTAACTTTGGATCAGTGGCTTTGTCTTCAAGGATGGAAAGATTAATTGTATTCTCCTTTTTATCCAGGTCCTTTTGTGATACCGGAACTTTCTGTGCATCATGGATTACAAAACAGGAATCGCTGATCATCCACGATTCAATTAATAAATTAGCATCCTGCTCTTCGGCCGGAATCTGGAAATGCATCATTTTCTTTGACTTTGAGGCAGTGGAGGTTCCGTTGTTTGCGGCAGATGTCACCATACTGGTTCCCATGATAAGAAGAACAAACAAGGTGGCGATTACCGGATTTACTGTTTTCTGAACATTGTTAATTGTTTTCATGAATTTGATTTTAGTTGTTTCTGAATTTGCTTTGTCGCTTTTTAAATGTTTCTGTTTTTCTGTTGTTTGAATCTATGACGACACTGTTTTACTTTCGTTACAAAGCGTAAAGAACTTTTTTTAAGATTCTACCTTTCCTTACACTGAATTAGGTACTACAAATATATGTATATTATATGGTACATTGTTACACATAGTAGTAAATATTTTTTAAATATCATTGTTTTTAACCTTAAAATGCTTATTATTTGTGTATTACGGAATAATTGTTTTGTTATAACAATCTTCAAAGTTCATGAAAATCAGAAAAAATGGCGGAGGGAGGACTGCTGAGCATACCATTAATTGTGTTATTCATCTGCTTCCGGCATTTAGTTATCTTGGGCAATGGTGGATTCTGTCCTAAATTACCTTGGAAGCTCAGACACGGCCTTAAAGGGATAAAAAATGCGTGGATTAGCTCACATGTATTATAGCAGAATACAAGAATTTTGATTGAGCTTACTGCAATAAGAACAAGTAAAACCTATTTAATAATAGCTTAGAAAGTAAAAAGGCTGTCCCGATTAACAGGACAGCCTTTTTTAATTATAGAACACAACTACTAGAAGAAGTAGCGTACGCCAATCTGCAAACGCCATGTCTGGTTATAGTTGTAATATGTCGAAAATGTTTCAGACAGGAAATTACCATCTGATCCTTTCACCATGGAGTAGCTTGGGACATTATTGGCATCTTTTCCTTCGTATTTCAGAATCCTGCCATTGTTGGCATTAAACATGTTCTTGCTCACACCCCATTCATTGTTAATCAGGTTACCAAAGTTGAGGAAATCGAGGCTGAACTGCAGGGTATTTGTCATACCACCGGTTTTAATGCTGAAATCCTGGGCAAGGCGAAGGTCAAAATTATGTACCCATGGAGCCCTTGCTGAATAAGCTTCTGCGTACTCACCCTGATGTTTGCTCAGGTATTTATCCTGTTCAATGAACTTGAAGAAAGCATCTTCATCAGCGGCGCTAATAAATTTGACTTCCCCTTTTTCTTTTGGAATATAAATAAGGTCAGTAGCATAACCATCACCATTCATGTCATTGGTGTAGGTAAAGCTGTAACCACCGGATGATGAACCGGAATAGAACAGGTTAATGGTGGTTGCCATATGGTTATTGGCATAAGGAAGTCTGTATGAAGCAGAAGCAATGGCTTTGTGAGGCACAACATATTGTGATCTCTGAACCATCGGAAGATGAGGGCCATCAACCTGATACAGGCCATTGTATGCTGAGGCTGCATTACTTCCAGGCATACCTGAAATTTCCTTCGATTCAGTCATGGTATAGGCAGCCATCAGGTTAAAATCCTCAATAGGTTCTGCAGTAACAGTAATGTTGGCAGTGGCACCCCAGCCTTCGCTGTTGTTGGCAAGCACATAGGCATTTCTGCTGTTGTATGTAAGACTTGTCCTGGCAGGATAAATATATCTGTCATCCGAACCATTAAAACGTTGCCAGGTATTGTCAGGCTTTTTGAGGTCATAGTTCTCAAGCATCACATCGTTGATGTGCTTGGTATAAATACCTTCGACCGTCACAGACATGGGGAATGAAACGGGCAGATCGAAATCAGCGGCAAGAGAAGATTTCCAAACCTGGGGCATTCTAAAATCAGGATCTATTGCGTTAATATCACGTGGCAAAGCACCCTGTTCAGGAGTGATCGTATTCTGAAGACCCAATTTATCAATCATTTCATTCACATCGGTAAGCATAGGACCTGCAAGTGAAGCCAGTTTGGGATCCACGCTGGTTATGGTACCATTTGAGCTGTAGCGGGTAACGGCGGCATAGCTACCTTGAACCATACCTGAGTTGGTTGGCATATTGGTGAAGAATACCAATGGAAGCCTACCCGTGAAAATACCTGTACCTCCACGCAGTTTAATGGTTTGGTCACCACTTACATCCCAGGTAAATCCGATACGGGGTGAAAGCTGTACCTTGGCGGATGGCCATTCACCGGTATCTATTTTTTTACCACCAAAATCCAGATTATAAATGGCATTGTTCCGGATGATATTATCTACATAATTGATGTAGTCGGCACGCAAACCATAAGTCAGTTTAAATCCGGAGGCAACGTTCCATTCATCCTGTCCATAGAGACCAAACTGATTAAACGCAACTTCAGCTGCAGGATTTGTTTCACCGGCATAACCGTATGTCAGAGCAAAGTCTCTTGGAGCAGCTTGATTCAGGAAGTCGTCGACACTTGCATAACGATAATAACCGGTACCATTACGCATGTAACTGTTGTTAGCCATTTGGTATTCATAGCTTACACCGGCAGTGACCTTATGGTTGCTCAGATAAAAAGTTACGTTGTCAATAATATTGAAAATGTTATTGTTTACACCATTATTCCAGGTAAACAATTCATAACCGGCTGACATATAAGGCTCAAGAATCTGCTTTCCATCCTCGGTTACTCCAGCCATAATATCAATGAAGGGGAAAGGAGAAGAATTGGAACCACGCATATCCTTGATTTTAGAATAGGTGGTCAGGAACTGATTGGAGACTTTATCAGAAAAGCGGCTGTTCAAATCCACTGAAAATGAATTAACGATGTTGTCCATCGAATACAATGAATTGGAGAAAGCCATCGAATACTGCGAAATACGGTTCATCGAGCTGTTACGGAATCCGGCATCGGTAGAGTTACCGTTGGTGCCATTCCAAGCCTGGTTCTTAGTATAGTTGTATCGTAAACTTAATTTGTTGGCTTCGTTGATGTTCCAGTCGATACGGGCCAGAAGTTTCCGGTTGCTTTCATCAGCGGGATAGTTATCGTATGAGCCCGGATCGTAGCCATAATTATTGATTAAATGTTGTCTTACCCTTTCCATGTCAGCCTTGCTGGTACGGGAGATAGACAAATCTGCATTGGCAACACCGTTATCGGATGGTCTCCAGGTAACCACCTGACCAGGACGGACTTCATATTCACCGTTAACAAAGAAGAATAATTTATTCTTGATGATAGGTCCACCCAGCGTCGCACCGTATACGGTCCTTGATTCTTCAGCACGATCACCAAAATCGACATCACCGATTTTGTTACCTCTGAGATCCTGATTGTTAAAATAAGTATAGGCAGACCCCCTGAAAGTATTGGTACCTGATTTGGTAATGGCATTGATACCGCCACCGATAAAATTAGTCTGACGAACATCAAATGGAGCAATGACAACCTGTACTTCCTCGATAGCATCGAGTGAAATAGGATTACCACCACCGGGAAGGTTTGAACTCAAACCAAAGTTGTTGTTGAAATTGGCACCGTCGACCGTAAAGTTAGTTGAACGGCCATCACCACCTGCGAAACTCATTCCGTTTGCATAAGGCGAGATACGGGCAATGTCGGAAATGCTTCTGCTGATGGTAGGCATTGCATTCAGTTGCTCATTGGAAATATTTGTGGTGGCACCTGTCTTATCGGTCTGAAAAGCAGATGCTTTTCTTCCAACGATAGTGACTTCACCCACATCCACATTACTTTCTTCCAAAGAGGCATCCAAAACAAATGCTTCCCCAAGGAATAACCTGATATCCGTATAGGTCTTTTTGGCATAACCTATGAACGAAATTTCAACACGGTAGGGGCCACCGGGCCTCATACCCTGAAGGTTAAATTTACCTTCGCCATTGGTTATGGTACCATACTGGGTTCCTGAAGACTCATGTACAGCAACTACAGTAGCTCCCGGCAATTTTTCTCCCTGATTACTGGTAACAAATCCGTTCATTCCAGAAGTAGTGACCTGTGACCATGCTGCTGTAACACTAAAGAACAGCATGAGCAGAATCACTGATAGCTTTCTAACTTGTTTATTCATACAATTTTTCATTTTAGATTTGTGACGCAAAAATAGTTTTTAATCAATCTATTTAAATAATTTTAACATTATCATATCCTCAAATTATTGGGTCCTTAAGATTAAATGCTTGATAATATAACCATTGTGAATATTATAATTTATTTTTTACAGATTCTGGTTCTCGTATTTGTATTTAAGAGGGCCAATAAATTTACAATTATTAACTGTCCTGCAATAGGATATAAACTGCTCTATGTCCATAGTTATTAACAAGTTATCACCCAGTTGTCTGTTAAAAACTACAATATCTCAACACATATTCCGATTGACGACCCGGAAATCATAAAAACAGCAGTTTTGGCGAATATTAGTTTAGAAACCAATTTCGTTTAAAAACCGTACTTTTGGAATCAAATACAAATGTACCATGGAACAGTTTTCCACCAGACAAAATAAAGTCTCCCGGCTCATTCAGAAAGAACTGGCGGAGGTATTTCTCAGGGAGCTTCGCTCTGATTTCATCGGTTTGCTGATCAGCGTTACCACCGTTAGGGTCACTGCTGATCTTTCACTGGCCCGATGTTATTTAAGTATCTACCCTACCGAGCGTGCGAACGACGCGCTTAAACATATCCAAACAATCAGTAAACAGATCAGGGGTATTATCGGTAATAAAATTGCGAAGCAGGTAAGGATCATTCCTGAATTGGAATTTTTTATTGATGACAGCCTCGATTACCTCGATAAGATTGATAAACTGCTGAAAAATTGAACCTGCCATTTTTCATAGCCCGAAGATACCTGATATCCAAAAAAAAACAGAACATCATCAATATCATATCAGGTATATCAGTGGCAGGCGTTACCGTGGGAACCTTTGCCCTAGTAGTGGTATTATCGGTATTCAACGGCTTTAATGACCTGATACGTTCTTATTTCAGTATACTTGATCCAGATTTGAAAATCACTCCCGTTGAAGGCAAGCTCTTCGATCCGTCTTTTTTTGCTGATAACGTTAGAGACAAGGTAACCGGTATCGCCGATTTTTCATTAGTTATCGAAGAGAATGCCCTTCTGAAATATGAATCGCGTCAATACATCGCAACAGTAAAAGGGGTGCCAGATAATTTTGCAAGTACCACGGGAATTGATGAGCTGATGATCGACGGAACATTTCTCCTTGATCAGAATGGCATTAATTATGCAGTTCCCGGACAGGGAGTTGCTTCAAATCTGGGGATGAACCTTAATTTTAACGATCCGCTTCACATCTACGTTCCTAAAAAAGGCATTCGCACTTCCATGAATCTGACCAATGCCCTGAATCACGAATATATCCTGGCTTCCGGAGTCTTTTCACTATTGGAGGAAGTCGATAACCGATACGTTTTTGTTCCCTTGGAATTTGCCAGAGAACTGTTTGAAACCGGTAATAAAGTTAGCGCCATAGAGATCAAACTCGAGGCGAATGCTTCAGTATCGGCGGTCAGGGATCAACTCAGGAACTTTTTGGGCGAACAGTTTCAGGTTAAAAACAAATACCAGCAGCACGACTTGTTATACAAAACCATGCAGTCGGAAAAATGGGCCACCTATCTGATTCTGGTTTTTATCCTTGTCATTGCCTCTTTTAACATCCTGGGTAGTCTCTCCCTCCTGATTATTGATAAGAAGGATGACATTGCAATTCTACGATCAATGGGAGCTTCATCTTCAATGATCCGAAAAATATTCCTGTTTGAGGGTTGGCTGATTACTGTTTCAGGCGTGTTGGCAGGATTGGTGCTGGGAATTCTTGTCAGCCTTGCCCAGATTCATTTTGAATGGATTACACTACCCGGAAATGGTTCTTTTGTAATCACGGCTTACCCGGTAAAAATTGAGCCTGTCGACCTTTTATTGATCACTACTGTGGTCCTTTCTATTGGCTTTCTGGCAGCCTGGTATCCGGTGCGGTACATTTCGGGTAAACACCTTGAGCTGAATCCGGCTGGAAGGTGATTGTTTCACCATAGAAAATGAATGATATTTGATAGTATTCAGAACCGGGAATAATTTTAAATTTCGCCCGGAAATCCGGACCTTTCAGGTGCATTTGCCCATTCAGTAACCAATAGTTCAATCCAAATCAAACTGATAGGCGGGAGTAGAAAACCGGAAGGCCATTGATAGTAATACAAAAACAATTAAGAACATGAAAGCATTGGTAAAAAGCAAACCGGAAAAAGGGATCTGGATGGAAGAGGTACCGGTGCCACATCCTGGTCCGAATGATGTGCTTATCAAGATCAGCAAATCGGCCGTATGTGGAACCGATCTTCATATTTACAAATGGGATGAATGGGCACAAGGTGCGATTAAAACACCAGTCATTATCGGCCACGAATACATGGGTCATGTTGTGGAAATAGGTGACGAGGTTCAGGGTGTCCAGATTGGGGAAAGAGTAACCGTTGAAGGGCACATTGCCTGCGGATACTGTCGCAATTGCAGGCGTGGACGCCAGCACATCTGCGATAATACAATCGGTATCGGGGTAAGTCGTGATGGCGGATTTGCCGAATACCTCGCGGTTCCGGCAAAAAATGTACTGAAAATCGATTCGAGGATTCCCGATGAAATTCTGGCCATCATGGATCCGTTGGGAAATGCGACTCACACAGCGCTATCCTTTCCCCTGCTGGGCGAGGATGTACTCATTACAGGAATAGGCGGACCTATTGGTGCCATGGCTGCAGCTATCTGTAAATTTGCCGGGGCCCGCAACGTAGTCGGTACCGATCTAAGCCCCTATCGTCGTGAATTGGCTATGAAGATGGGTGCAACCATGGTCATTGACCCTTCAAGGGAAATGCTAAAAGAAAAGATGGGTAACTTGCACATGGTGGGTGGATTTGACGTTGGTCTTGAATGTTCAGGGTCACCTGTTGCTTTCAACGACATGGTAAACAATATGTATAACGGAGGTAAAATCAGCCTTTTGGGATTGCTTCCCACATCAACACAAATAAATTGGAGTAGGCTGATATTCAAAGGGTTGACTCTTAAGGGCATCTATGGTAGAGAAATGTATGAAACCTGGTACCAGATGGAAATGATGCTTCTTTCAGGACTTGATGTTTCTCCGGTCATCACGCACCGTTTTCCGGCAGAAAAGTTTCAGGATGCATTTGACATTATGGAACAAGGCAATTGTGGAAAAATTATCCTGAATTGGGATTAAAAGATTGAATAGGTTAAATTTGCATTGAGAGCAACCCTCCGTTTTGCACTCAACCCATGTTCATTGTTTCATTTGGGAATGAGGAGAAGCGAGAGGGTTGTTGTTTTAATTAATAAGTCTTGAAAAAGGGATTAGTAGTAAAATCGACCGGAAGCTGGTATACCGTGAAAGATGATGAAGGTAACCGGTACGAATGTAAAATAAAGGGAAACTTAAGGATCAAAGGCCTTAAAACAACGAATCCGGTTGCAGTTGGCGACCGGGTAGGCTTTGAATACCATGAAAAGGACAGCAAGGACCAAAAAAAGCTTGTCGGTATGATCCACACCATCGATGAGCGTAAAAATTATATAATCAGAAGATCACAAAACCTGTCAAAGCAGGCACATATCATTGCAGCTAACATTGATCAGGCATTCCTTGTCGCAACCATTAACTATCCGGTGACATCAACTACTTTCATCGACAGGTTTTTGGCCTCCGCTGAAGCATATCGCATTCCGGTTATCATTCTTTTCAATAAGACCGACCGTTACAACCAGGAACAGACAGACAGATTACACCAACTTATCGACACGTACCAATCGATTGGATACGTGTGCATCAAAATATCGGCTCTTCTCAAAACTGGTCTGGATGAATTACAGGAACGGATGAAAGATAAAATCAGCGTTTTTAATGGTCATAGCGGTGTTGGCAAATCTACAATCATCAATACCATTCAACCTACCTTGAACTTAAAAACCCGCGAGATATCTGATTATCATGAAACTGGCAAACATACTACCACTTATTCGGAATTATTTGAACTCGATTTCAGCGGCTATATAATTGATACTCCGGGAATTAAGGCATTTGGGATGCTCGAAATGGAATCATGGGAGATCTCCCATTATTTTCCCGAAATATTCAGGCTTTCGGAAAAGTGTCAATATAATAACTGCTCACATACACATGAGCCCGGATGCGCAGTCAAAGAAGCCGTATCTACCGGAGAGATTGCTGAATCACGTTTCATCAGCTATTTGGGATTACTTGAATCCGATCAAAAATACAGGCCGGCATACTAATTTATTCACTCTGGTCATAAAATCCTGGTCTCTCGTTTTTCACGTGAAACATTTTGCAGCGGCATTTCATAATATGATTATTCGTGCCATGTTAATCTTTTAACCGAAAATGATCATAGATGAAAATGAATTATTACGCATCCATCTTCATACCCTATTGCACTCATCCATTCAGGTAAAAAATAAATTTTGCATAAGTCAAGGTATGATGTTTAGAAATTCATGTAATATTCACAAAATCAATACCACTTAGCCCCTATTGATTTGAACCGTTGTCATGTCAAATTGTTTAAGATCACTGAAATCCGATACAATATGTTTATTTCCAATTAATGTGTTGTTTTACTGATAATTACAGTTACATAAATAAAAACACCACACTTTCATTTAGCGAGATCAGGCGCTGAATGAAAATGATTCCACACCTTTTCTGCTTTACTTGTACCAATTTCCTCACTAAGTTCAGATAAACTCAAGTTTTGAACATTCTTTACGGATCTGAATCTCTGAATCAATTTTTTGGTTGTGCTCTCCCCGACCCCATGAATGGATTGAAGCTCATTTTTGATAAATGATCCCGATCTTTTCTGTCGGTGAAAAGTAATGCCAAATCGATGAGCTTCATCTCTGAGTTGCTGAATAATTCTAAGTGATTCAGACTTTTTATCTAAATAAACAGGAATCTGATCATCAGGAAAATATATCTCCTCTAATCGCTTTGCGATTCCGATGATTGAAATACTTCCCCGAAGGTTTAACTTTTCAAGTGCATTAACCGCGGATGATAACTGACCTTTGCCACCATCCACCACAATCAGTTGAGGTAACGGTTGATTCTCTTCCAATTGCCTTTTATATCTGCGCCACACTATTTCCTCCATTGAGGCAAAATCATTTGGACCCTCTACACTTTTGATATTATAATGGCGGTATTCACGCTTTGCCGGCTTGCCATCTTTAAAAACAACACAGGCGGCAACAGGATTTGATCCCTGCAGATTACTGTTATCGAAACATTCAATTT
This sequence comes from Prolixibacteraceae bacterium UBA5740, assembly GCA_002419285.1. Classification (GTDB taxonomy): domain Bacteria; phylum Bacteroidota; class Bacteroidia; order Bacteroidales; family Prolixibacteraceae; genus UBA1413. The sequence continues at coordinate 52,879 of DIFU01000050.1, forward strand.
GCCGCGGAAATTCCTTTAATTGCAAGTCTTTTTGAAGTCCTTCCAATATTCTCAACGGGGCCGGCAGTTTATCCGTTTTGCTCAAAACCTGTTGCTTAATCAGATCCAAACGATAGTATTTTGCATTGCGGTGCGACAATTCAATGAGCTTTTTTTTGTCACCTTTAACTGGCACCGTGAATTTAATATTATTCAGGAATTGCTCTATTTTGAAGGGTAAAAGGATTTCACGAGCATTGCTATGTATTTTCTGTCTTATCTCTACCATACCCAGCAGCAGTAATTCCTGATCAGTTTCATCCAACCTTTTCTTCAATTCCATTGTGAAGGTTTGCACAATGGCACCCCTTATTATTTTTAGATAATTAATGATCGCTATATTCTCGTCAGAATCGATTGTATAAACATCCACATCCGTAATTGTGGAATTTACTACGGTAGATCTACTTTGATACTTTTCAAGAATTGCAATTTTTTCCTTCGTTAAATGAGCATCTTCAAATTGGTAATTTTTTGAATACTCTTCCATTATGTGTTTAAGATGCTTAAGAACACCCGTAATATTTCCCTTAAGAATATCTCGTATTTGTTCGATACCAAAATTATAATCCTCAACACTTACAAGATCTTCACAAGGTCCTTTACAATTACCAATATGATACTCGAGACACAATTTATACTTCCTGTCTGCAATATTCTCTTCACTTAGATTATAATTACACGTCCTGAGCTTATACAGTTTTTTAAACAGGTCAAGAAAAGTACTAACCGTGAGCCATGAAGTATAAGGACCAAAATAATTTGATCCATCCCGTATGACGTTTCTTGTCTTAAAAACCCTTGGAAATCTTTCATTCTTGATACAAATCCATGGATATGTTTTATCATCCTTTAAACGGATATTGTATCTGGGCTGGTACTTTTTAATAAAATTATTCTCAAGAAGAAGCGCATCTTCCTCGGAATCGACAACCATATGCCTTATATCAGCAATATTCCTAATGAGCATTGCTGTTTTGCGATTTTCTGGTTCCTTTGTAAAATACGAACTCACTCTCTTTTTAAGATTCTTAGCTTTCCCAATATAAATAATGGTTCCCCGGTCATCGAAATACTGATAAATTCCAGGTTTCTCGGGAAGCGTTTTCAGAATCGACTTTAACGAATCCCAGCTCTTATTGATGTGGGTAGCTTTCAAAAAACAAAAGATTAGTAAGCAACCAAAATGTGGTTGTCGTAATTTTTCACAATATCTTTTTGAGGTGTTTTTATAAATCCTAAATCACAAATGAAACTAAAATATACTTTTCTTACATTAAGCTTTTGCACCAACTGCAGAGCAGCCAGTGCAGTTCCCCCAGTTGCCAAAAGGTCGTCATGAATCAAAACAACATCATCGGGCAACAGAGCATCCTCGTGAATTTCGATTCTGTCAGTACCATATTCCAATTCATAATCCATCGAAACAGTGTTCGATGGAAGCTTCCCGCTTTTTCGGATTGGAACAAATCCAGCCTTCAGCTGATAAGCAAGGGCACCTCCTATAATAAATCCCCTTGACTCTAAAGAAACAACCTTGGTAATATACTTATCCCTAAAAATACTTGTAATACTATCCACAACATACCCAAAGGCATCAGGATCCTTAAGCATAGTGGTAATATCTTTAAAACCTATACCTTGATGCGGAAAATCAGGTACCTCGCGAATATATTTTTTTAAGTCCATTGTAAGAAATTTTTGTTCCACGTGGAACATTAACGACCTAACATGATTAATAATACATTAATATCTGAAGGGGAAACACCAGGTATGCGACTTGCCTGACCAATCGTCTTTGGACGAATGGAATCTAATTTTTGCCTTGCCTCGGTAGATATAGATAAAATCTTATGATAATCAAACTTGCTCTCAATGATGATATTTTCCAACCTAATCAATTTTTCGGCAAGTTGTCTTTCCCTTGTAATATAACCTTCGTACTTAACAGCAATTTCAGCAGATTCCATAATTTCCTTTCTTCTGTTCACAGGTAGAAAAGACAGATGCTTATTGAACGGTGACACATGTTCCTCAAGATCGAAAATAGAAATCTGGGGTCTTAACAGAACATCAACCAACTTGACTGTCTGACGTAATGGCGAAGTTTTCTTTACTTCCAGTAAATCGTTAATATACTGCGGTTTAATACTAAAATCATTCAGAAAATCAATGATACGATTTCTATATTGTATCTTTTCCTGCAGTAAATTGTAACGATCGTCATTGACCAGTCCAAGCCCATGTCCCAAAGGAGTCAGCCTCTCGTCAGCATTATCCTGACGAAGTAAAATTCGGTATTCAGCCCTGCTGGTAAACATTCGGTAAGGTTCGTCAACACCTTTAGTGACTAAATCATCGATCAGAACTCCAATATAGGCTTCATCGCGGCTTAAAATAAACTCCCTACCAGTATTTTGAGCTTTCAGATGGGCATTGATACCAGCCATGATTCCCTGAGCACCAGCTTCCTCATAACCGGTAGTACCGTTTATTTGTCCCGCAAAATAAAGGTTACTCACTTTCTTAGTCTCCAAAGTGTGAAATAATTGTGTTGGATCAAAATAGTCATATTCTATAGCATAACCAGGTCGGTAAATACGGGCATTTTCCAATCCTGGTATTGAATGAAGAGCTTCAAGTTGCACATCCCAGGGCAAAGAGGATGAAAATCCGTTTAGATAATATTCGTTCGTAATTTCACCTTCAGGCTCGAGAAATAACTGATGTTTTTCTTTTTCGGCAAATGTTACAAGTTTTGATTCAATACTTGGACAATATCTGGGTCCGGTACTCTGAATAGTTCCATTATACATGGGCGAATCATCAAATCCTTCTTCCAGCTTTGTATGTACAAGCTTATTTGTATAGGTGATCCAACAGGATCTTTGTTTTAATTTTGAAGTGACAGCGGGAATATAGGAAAATTTGTAATAATCTATTTCTCCCGGTTGTTCAGTCAATTTCGTAAAATCGATTGTACGGCCATCAATTCTTACTGGAGTACCTGTCTTTAAACGTCCGGTTACAAACCCGGTATCCGACATCTGTTCCGATATTTGGTACGAAGCCGCTTCGCCAATTCGGCCACCTTCCATTTTCGTACGCCCGATATGCATCAGTCCATTAAGGAATGTACCATTAGTCAAAACAATCGTTTTTGACCGAAATTCGATCCCTATCTTTGTTTTAACTCCTACTGCCTTCCCATCTTCGATAACCAGTCCAGTGACCGCATCTTGCCATAAATCAAGTTTTTCGATGCTCTCAAGCGTCAAACGCCAAAGTTCAGAATACCTCATGCGGTCAATTTGTGCCCGTGGGCTCCACATGGCAGGACCCTTTGAACGGTTAAGTAATCGAAATTGTATGGTACACTGATCCGATAATATTCCGGCATACCCACCTAAAGCATCAATCTCTCTTACAATCTGTCCTTTAGCAATACCACCCATAGCCGGATTACATGACATTTGACCAAACTTAGTCATATCCATGGTAATCAGTAAGGTTCTGGAACCGAGATTAGCTGCTGCTGCTGCTGCTTCACAACCGGCATGCCCACCGCCAACTACAATCACATCATAAACCGGAAATAACTCTTTCATGCCAAATCATATTTTTCCAGATAATCATTCTCCCTCTTTCTCATTCTAACCTTTTCCTCCTCTGTTTTATCGTCATAGCCGGTCATATGCAAAATTCCGTGGAAAACAACCCTCATCAATTCCTGGTTAAAAGAAACAATAAACTGGTCAGCATTTTCCTTTACCCTATCGATACTGATAAACAGATCTCCGCTAATGATATTATCTTCAGTGTAGTTAAATGTAATGATATCCGTAAAAAAATCATGACTGAGATATTTACGATTTACATCCAAAAGATATTCATCATTACAAAAGATCAAGGATATCTCACCTTGACGAAAACCTTCACTGATAATGATATCCCTAATGTAATTCCTTACAAGATTCTTCTGTAATTCAACGGGGCCAATACCCTCAAAACTTATATGAATACTTTTCATTAAACTATGTCTTAACTACTAATACTGTGCTCCTATAAAGTATATAACAATCTAATAATCTGTATAATACTTAATATATAAAAATTATAAAAAGCCAACAAAACTAAACTAAATATCTATTTCAATAAAAATGTGCTACTGATTAAGCGGCGACTCTCCGTCATATACCATCCAATGATATCCTAAATTCAATTATTTTTCCATTGCCCTTAAATTCCAATTCATCACAGAGCTTTCGAATTAGAAAAATTCCTCTGCCGCTTTCCTCTTTTAAATTTTCGTTCATGGTGGGATCTTTGATTTTCCTGAAATCAAAGCCGGCACCTTCATCGGTTACTTTTACAACAATTTCATCATGACACCGGGTGATTTTTACAATGACCTTCTTGCTGACATCCAATTGATTTCCATGGATGATGGAATTGGTAACCGCCTCCTTTACACATAGTAGAATGTTGTGAAAAAATTCCTGGGGAAGGTTATACATAGTAAAAGCCTTGTCTACAAAACTCTCTACATCCGTCAATTTCAAAGTATCAGAATCAATAATAATTTGCATTATTTCAAGGATTAACCTGATTAAATTTTTCCATGTAATTTTTAAACTTGTCCAGATAGAAATTATTCAACTTTACATTGCCTTTTTCAAGAAATTCGATACTATTCTTTTGATCTTGCTTAAATTCGAAAAATTCGGCTGGCCTGCTATAAAACTGTTCATCGGCGGTATTTGATTCCCTCTTGTTATCCTGATCCCGTTCTCTTTCCGATCGTTCAGCTTCAAGCAAACGGGTCATTATCTCGTTATGACGTCGCATTAATTGGGGATTAACGCGTCTGTTCATTAATTCACGTCGATTTTGTTCCAAAATCTGATCAATTTCCTGTAATTGTTTACGGGTGCTTTCTCCAATGGAACCACTGTTCATCATGTCGCGCAACATTTGTTGCATCATTTCATGCATCATTAGTGATTCACTCATATCCTTGCTCATCGGTTGGTTGCCATTTTTCATTTGATCAAGCATCTTTTGCAATTGATCCTTCAGATTCTCAGACTGTTGTTTTAATCCACCCATCTTTTTCCCCTGCGGACCTTCGCCTTCACCCTCGCCTTCCTGTGGATTATTCATCTGTTCCTCAATTTGTTTTAATATATCACTCAGAAGAAGTGCTAGATTGTTTGCTGCTGTCAACACCAATTGCTGGTTTGTGAGTGCCTGTGATCTTAACCCCTCATTTAAGAGCTCTGAAGACCGTATTAAATTAATATTCAAAGCTAACAATTCATTATTTACAACATTATCAATTTGGGGTGCACGTTTTGCCAAGGCATACAATGAATCCTTTACCATTTCACTTTGCCTGATTAAATCTCGTTGTTTCCTGGTCAGCCGGTTAATATCAGGGTCACTACCTGCAGTTGAACCAATTCCTGTGAGAATCTCCTCCTGACCAAAGGACATTACCAGGAGATTTTTCAATATTTGCTGCAAATCCCTGATGTTTTCCATATTTTGTTGCATCGTGTTTGCATTCAACATTTGTTGCATCGCAAAAGCCATGTTCTTCAACATTTCAGAGGTATTCTGCATATTTCTCGAAGAATTTCTTTTATTTTCTTTCTGTAATTCCTCGAGTGTATTTCTCATGTTTTCCTTAATATCAGTAAACTCTTGTGAAAAGTTATCAAACAACAATGGTTTTTCGAGCTGTTGATTATTCTCCAGTATTTCCAGTAATTTTTGCTGTATCTCTTCCATATTGAGGTGATCATTAATCAATTCCTCTGTCATTTGATCAAAATTTCCCTTTTCATTTATTTCAATGGCTTGATTCTGCTGCTTTTCCTGCATGATAACAACATCTTCAAAGATATTTTGAAGCTCTTGTTCCAATTTCATTTTCTGAAGCATCTGAAGATTTCGGTCCAGTTGTTTTGACAGATCATCGAATGACATTTCCATCTGCTGTGACAACTCATTCATTCTTTTCTCATTGAACTCTCTCGCCAGTTCATTGAATTCATTCATTAATTTCTTAAGCTCATCCGTAAAAATATCATCCAGTAGTTTCTGAATCATCTCCTGTTTTTGTAAAATCTCATTACCCTGTTCAGTAAAAGTATTTTGGAAGTTAGACAGATCTTTGTAGGAGTTTTCAATCTTTTCAAGCATCGACTCCAAATTGTTCTTTTTATTGCTCAATTCCTGTACTAATTGTGATTTTTCCCAGTCAGAAATATTGCTATTCAGGTTTTTAAACTGCAAATCCTTGATATCCTGTCTAATTTCATTTGTAAGACGCTGACTTTCACTAATCAACTCCTCAATTTTATTGTATTCTTCCTTCTGCCTCTCTTCTATTTCATACTTTTCAGGAAATATAAAAGAGAAACTTTCGGAGGTTGTAGTTTTTGGCCCGTTAACAGCATCGTTATCCGTTACTGAAAAATAATAATCAATTGCCTTATTTTTAAACTTATAATCATTCATATCAACCTGGTAATAAAACTCCTGAGGCATTACATATCGGTTGAATGGCAGTGTAAGGAAAGTATCCTCCATTTCAATATTAAGATGAAAGGCAAGATTTGAGAAACCATAATCATCATGTATCGTACCCCGGAAGTAAAACCTGGTAAGTTGAAATGAATCCTGTACTTGTACAATATTAATTTCAGGATAAAGATCTTCAATCATATCAATTCGAAACCGCATTGCAGATTCAAACTCACCTTGATTATTCTTTACTTTAACTTCATAAACAGAAGGTTTCATAAAAGTCCTTGTGACCTGGAATGTATTGCTGTTTCCTTTATCAGCAATCAAAGGTTCTTCTTGGTTAATGATTAAAATAAGAGAGTCAGTGTCAAAACAGTTGAATATCCATTCCACCCGACTTCCTTTTGGAATCTGTAAATCCCCTATATTAATGGTTTTACTATTGATTAGCCCAGTATAGTCAGGAACATCTACCAAGATATCAAAAGCATTGATCACCGGAACCGGTATTATATTTAAACCAAAGCTTTCGGATTTATATTTCAGGTCCGTAAAATAGAAGTTAACAGGATTAACGAGTGCATTTAGCTGATATTCAAACATCCCCGGTTCCTGTGCATCCATAATATAATTGTTGCCTCCAATGTTAATATACACCATTGAAGGCAACTCTTCTCCTTTCAGATTTAAAAGAACAGTAAAATTATCTCCCTTTTTTATGCCTTCTGTTTCATTGGTCCAAACAAATTGGTAGGGTGCTGGTCTTACAAATTGCTGATTAAAATGGATGATGCGATTGGCTGATTCACTGTAAATATTTTTGTTGAACAAATGAACGGCAAACACTATTAGAAAGCTTCCAATAAAATATAAAAATATATTTTTTAGCTGTTTCAGACTAATTGCTGACCGGAAATCAATGAACCTGATTTCATCAATTTTTTGTGCTATTGCGGCTTGAGTAATTTCATCAGAGGCATTCAAATCATAATTGTCGTGTAATTCAAGAATATTGACCAGTCGGTCCTTTAATTCCGGAATATAGGAATGAATCAATTGGGAAGCTTTCCTGTTGTTTATTACTTTTATGACCCCAAAGGCAAGTAAACCTGTAAAAAGCACGTATCTAAAAAAAATGACAGCAATAAACAACATGGAAGAAACAAACAGCATTCTCCTCCATTCAGTGGACATATATAACTGATATTCAATAATATTTATGGTAAAAAACAGAAGTATGGCAACCAGAAGAAATAAGATTAAACCCCTTAGAAAATGAAACAGGTGATACCGTTTTCTAAAGGCATCAATCTTATGAACAAGGTTGTTAAAATCAGTTTTCATCGGCTTTAATAAAATTCAGCAATTCAATATATTATAGATGACATATTACCCTTAACGGTTGTTCAAAATTACCTTAAAAATCGGAAATAAGTAAAGCTTAAAAAATTGGTACATTCAAAAAAAAATACTATTCCAAACTCATATTTCAAAGACCAAATAAAACAAGAACTCTTTTTCGCAATAAAATTAACGTCTTGTTCACAGTTCATTTTGCAGTGAAATAATAAGTGAAGATTAATTAACAGCCGTTAATAAAATATATATTTGATTCATTTACAACAAAAAATATAGAATTAAGGTTGTTCACAAAATTTTGGTAACCCGTTAACTCGGCTTTAGTAATTAATGGTAAAAAGAAATCAACAGTAATTAACAGCCTATAATAATTTTCATTCTTTTACTTTTACATCTAAAATTAAATAATGATTAAAGGACTGAATATACTGTTAGTAGAAGACAATCCCCTGAATCAGAAAATAGTTGTTTTTCATTTAAAGAAACACCAACATCAGATTCACGTTTCCGCAACAGGCGAAGATGCTTTATCAGTGTTTAAGCAACAACACTTTGATGTTGTTCTGATGGATCTGATGCTTCCAGGAATGGATGGATATGAGACAACACTCAGGATAAGACAAATGGAAATGGAGGATAAACAGCGGCCCAAAAGTCTGATTATTGCACTGACAGCTAATACACTTGATAATGACAGAGAGCGATGTATCCAAAATGGGATGGATGAATTTATTTCTAAACCTTTTGATATGATTAAACTCAATCATATCTTAGAGAAATCGTTTGAAAAGGAGTAATCATCGGATATGACTGATTTTTTTGATGTAAGGGGAAATAAGTTTTCAGATAAGGAAAAGGATCTGGATAATCAGTTGCGTCCGTTATCATTTAATGATTTCAGGGGACAAAACCAGACAGTTGAGAATCTGACAATCTTTGTCAAAGCGGCTAAAATGAGAGGCGAAGCGCTTGATCATGTATTACTCCATGGTCCACCCGGATTGGGAAAAACCACTTTATCAAACATTATTGCCAATGAAATGGGGGTAAACATTAAAGTAACATCGGGGCCTGTGCTGGATAAACCTGGTGATCTTGCTGGTTTGCTCACAAATCTTGAACCGATGGATGTACTATTCATAGATGAAATTCACCGGCTTTCCCCCATTGTTGAAGAATATCTTTATTCCGCAATGGAGGATTTCAGAATTGATATATTAATTGACAAAGGTCCATCTGCAAGGTCGATTCAGCTAGAACTCAATCCGTTCACCCTGGTTGGAGCTACTACACGTTCAGGATTGCTCACTTCTCCGCTTAGAGCAAGATTCGGTATCAAGTTTCATCTTGAATACTATGATATTCAGGTATTGACACGAATAGTACACCGATCATCGGGAATCTTGAATATCAAAATTACGGATGATGCGGCTGTTGAAATTGCTTCACGAAGCAGGGGAACACCTCGAATTGCCAATGCCTTGTTACGAAGAGTCCGTGATTTTGCACAGGTGAAAGGGTCAGGATCCATTGATATGGCTATTACACGTTATTCACTCGAAGCGCTGAATATTGACCAATACGGCCTCGATGATATGGATAACCGTATATTGCTCACCATTATCGACAAGTTTAAAGGAGGGCCGGTTGGTATTACCACAATTGCAACCGCAGTAGGAGAGGATGCCGGAACAATTGAGGAGGTATATGAACCTTACCTGATCAAGGAAGGATTTATGAAAAGGACTCCACGGGGCAGAGAGGTTACAGAGTTGGCTTACAAGCACCTGGGCAGGAGTTTTTATAGGGATTCCCCTACCCTTTTTGATGCATGATTTGAATTTATAAAACTTTAATTTCAAACATTTTAGGCCATAATTTTCCAGTTACAAACAGATGACCTGTTTTTGGGTGTATGGCAATTCCATTAAGAACGTCAATTCTTTCTGCCTGACTGCGGTGCATTATACTCAGAATTCCTTCCAGATCAAGTATTCCTGTAACTTTTCCCGTTTCAGCATCGATTCTGATTATTTGGTTGGTTGTCCATACATTTGCCCAAATATTTCCCTTGCTATATTCCAATTCATTAAGATACATCCATACACGTTGATTATCAGCGACCTGAATTTGACGTACCACAGAATAATCAATTGGATTCAACCAAATAAGCGACGACGTACCATTGCTCATGATAAGTTCTTTTCCATCATTTGTCAAACCCCAACCTTCTTTTGAATCAAACCTGAAGCTGTCAATGACTGCAAAATCAGACAAGTTATATGAAAACCCCAGCTGGGATTTATAGGTTAGCTGATAAATTTTGTCATTGAGTATTGTGATGCCTTCTCCAAAATATTTATCTGCAAGTGGTTTTGAAAGGAGAATTCTGCCACTGGCAGGATCTTTTTTATAAATGGCTGATTTTCCATGTTCTCCGGTTCCTTCGTATAAAAATCCATTCCAAAATTCAAGACCCTGGGTGAAATGCTGGGTAGAATGTGGATGTTCTGCAATAATCTCGTAAGTAAGTTTTTCAGGAGGCGTATTACTTAAAACTTCAAAATTAAAAACGCGGGTATTTGAATTTTCATCGCTTTTAACGGCAACGGCACGCAGTGTATTTTGTCCTAGCTGGCTTATGGAATCGATTGTGAATGTAAAACTGGTTTCCCTTGAAGAGATCAGTTTTGTATTATTCAGGTAAAGGGTAATGTTTTCCAATTCGCCATCATGAATTTTGGTATTGACCGTCACATCAATTTTATCATTGAGATAATATTTTTGTTTGTTGGGCGACAGGGTAATGGTACTCACTGGTTTGCGAGAGCGCTTAGGATTGCTGGTACAACACTGAAATGTTGTAAATACCAATATTGTCAGTATAATCGGAATAAGCCAGTTTTTCATATTCTGATGATTATTTTCTAGTCAAACTTGAATAGTTGTGACAAAGATAGTAATCCGGCATTTCAGAATTCAAATTTTTGGTACGCATGAATTTTTGAATTCTATCTTTGTTTTAAAATTTACTGAATTGAACCCTTTTCGAAAACTTATCGGTGATACTGCAATTTATGGTGTCAGCAGCATTGTAGGCCGGTTCCTGAATTGGTGGCTGGTTCCCTATTATACTGATCTATTTCTGCCTGAGGAGTATGGAGTTGTTACCAACCTTTATGCCTATGTTGCATTTCTGTTGGTTATTCTGACTTATGGAATGGAGACGGGATATTTCCGGTTTGCATCCCGCAGTAAGGATCCTGACAAAGTTTATTCAACGTCGCAGGTCTCCCTGTTTGTGACCACCATTTTGTTTTTGTTTATTGCAATCGTTTTTCGAAACCAGATTGCTATCCTTATAGGGTATCCTGATTTTCCTGAGTATATATGGCTGCTGGCCACCATTGTGGCCATAGATGCTTTTACTTCCATACCATTTGCCAGACTCCGACTAGATAACCGTCCACTCAAATTTGCCTTTATCAAGATGGTTAATATAGGGCTGAACATTGGTTTTAACCTGTTCTTTCTATCTCTGTGTCCCTGGATTTTGCGACATTACCCCGAAAATCCTGTCAGGTACATTTACTCCCCGGAAATTGGGGTTGGATATGTCTTTATAGCTAATTTATTAGCTTCATTTTCCACCTTGGTTTTACTTCGTAACGAGATACTCCAAATGCGATTTAGCATTGACAAGGAGCTCCTGAAAACAATGCTCAGGTATTCTTTTCCAATTCTGGTTATCGGAGTGGCAGGTATGGTCAACCAGAACATTGATAAGATCTTAATACCTTTCCTCGTACCCGAAAGTCAAAATCCAATGTTTCAGGTCGGAATTTACGGTGCTAACTACAAGCTGGCCGTGTTGATGAATATGTTTATCCAGGCATTCCGGTATGCTTTCGAACCTTTTTTCTTTTCAAGGAGTTCGGATGATGATTCTCAGGATCCACAATTGTACGCAACAATCATGAAGTATTTTTTAATATTCGGTATGCTCATTTTTCTTGGAATGACACTTTATATCGACTTGATAAAGGTTGTTGCCATTGATGTTCGTTACCACGAAGGACTGAAAATTGTACCCATCATACTTATTGCCAATTTATTCTTTGGGATCTTTTTCAGCTTGTCAATTTGGTTCAAGCTGAAGGATATGACCCGATATGGTTCTTACATTGCCCTGATTGGTGCAGCAATAACCCTGGTCTTGAACATTGTCTTGATACCCAGGATGGGTTATCTGGGTTCAGCAATTGCTGTGCTGGTCTGTTTCATGGTTATGATGGTGATAACCTATCTGTGGGGACAGAAGTATTACTTTATACCCTACGATTTGAAACGTATGGCCATCTATTTTTTCTCAGGCTTGATTTTATATTTCATATCGTTCTTATTCAATGATTTTTCTCTATTGATAAAAATGTTGCTTAATACAGGTTTGTTCATCACCTTTTTGATGATTATGTTTAGGCTTGAAAAGCAGGAAATATTTCAAATCTTAAAGAGGAATAAAGGATAAAGAACTAAAAAGTATTAATTTTGTGTATTTTAGGGCAGATAACCAATGCCGGAATGCAGATGATTGAACAGAAATTTTTTGCAGATTTTATCAATGAATAAACTTGTTATTGCATTGGCCAGTGACCATGCAGGATTTGCCAGAAAACAGGCGATCATCCACTACTTTGAGGAGAATGGGATTGCCTATCACGATTTTGGATGTTATACCGACGAAAGCTGTGATTATCCCGATTTTGCCCATTCTATAGCCAAAGCAATAAGCGATGGGGAATTTTCAATTGGAATAACCTTTTGCGGTAGTGGTCAGGGGATTAGCATTACGGCCAATAAGCACCAGAAAATCAGGTCTGCTATATGCTGGAATCCCGAAATAGCCAGGCTTGCCCGGGAGCACAATGATGCCAATATCTGTGCAATCCCAGGTCGTTTTGTGAGCGATGATGAAGCCATTGCCATTGTGGAGGCCTATCTCAATGCAACTTTTGAGGGAGGCAGACATCAAAGAAGAATTGAAAAAATTCCGGTTAAGGAATAGAAAAAAGTGTTTTCAGCGGAAGGATGGGAAACAGGAGAACAAAATTCATTAAGGATTCAGTGATTGCCTATGATAACAGGCATCATTCCACCCTGTATTTCAACATTTCGAAGTATAATGAATCGGTACAAACAGGAAAGTCCCGATACGACAAGTTTGCTGAGGCCCGTCAGTATGCTTCTGATATCAAGAATCATGTAATCTCGGCATTGCCTGAGTATCTTGAACAGTTTGAGGAAAATATCAAGGCCCGGGGCGCTGAGGTTCTTTGGGCCAGGGATAGTTCCGAAGCCCTGGGCCATATTGAAAAGGTGCTGCTGGAAAACAGTGCACACCTCGTGGTAAAAAGCAAATCCATGATTTCGGAGGAGATTCGGTTCAATGAACATTGCCAGAAACTCGGCATTGAGGCTCTTGAAACCGATCTGGGTGAATTCATTGTACAAACTGACGGTCAGAAACCATATCATATTCTGACACCTGCCATGCATAAATCAAAAGAGGACGTGGCTGATTTGTTCCATCGAAAATTCGGTACTCCTGCTGATTCCTCTCCTGCTGATATCGCGGCATACGTCAGAAACTTCCTACGCGAAAAATTCATCCATGCTGATGTGGGAGTTACCGGAGCTAATTTCCTGGTTGCCGATACCGGATCCATTTGTCTCACCGAGAATGAAGGCAACGGACTGATGACCATCTCCTTTCCGCGAATTCACATTGTTCTTGCCGGAATAGAAAGAGTAATTCCATCCATTCGGCATATTCCGTTTTTCTGGCAATGGCTGGGAGTTCATGGCACGGGCCAGAATATTTCGGCTTATAATACACTTATCAGCGGTCCACGGCAACCTGGCGAAATCGACGGTCCTGAAAAAATGGTTGTGATACTTCTGGATAACGGACGCAGCGAGGTTTATAATGATCCGGATGTACGGGAGGCTTTGAAATGCATACGATGTGGAGCATGCCTGAATGCATGTCCGGTTTATCAGCATATAGGAGGGTATACCTATGGTTCGACTTATACCGGTCCGATAGGATCTGTTTTAACGCCCTTTTTAAGCGGTTTTAAGGAGTTTGGGCACCTGAGTGAGGCTAGCACCCTTTGTGGACGATGCAGTGATGTATGCCCTGTTAAAATTCCCCTGCATGACCTTTTGCTGCTTAACCGGCAGCGAAATGTTGCACAACATGGTTCAGGATTGCTTTGGAGGGCTGGTATGAAAGCTTTTGTTTTTACCTTTGGAAAACGTGAGAGAGTTGATCTTTTCAATGGAAAGTTCAAAAGAAGATTGGCCCGAATCGCAGGTAATCCGCTTGGCAAAGGGAAACACACACCCCGGTTTGCAGACCGTTCTTTTAGTAGAAATTGGAAATTACAAAATCTATAATTATGTTGTCAAATACTTGTAAATATGCTTTGAGGGCCCTGATCTACCTTTCGAAATATTCAGAGGAGGATCATCGAATCGGTATTAAAAAGATCTCTGAAGACCTCAAAATTTCTTCACCATTTCTTGGTAAAATTTTACAAAATCTGGTCAAGCAGAAATTGCTGGTGTCAACAAAAGGACCCAATGGAGGTTTTAGCCTTGGTAAAAAACCGGAGGATATCAGCCTGTGGGATATCGTTGTGAATGTTGACGGACTTGATTATTTTACCAACTGCCTGATCGGCCTTCATCCCTGTAATTCCACCCACGATCCCAGTAAGCCTTACTGCCCTGTGCATTTCAAGTATGAAGAACTCAGGCACCAAACATCTGCGTTCTATAAGAATACCAGTCTGCATAATGTATCTGAAGACATTGAGAAATTCGAAGATCTGGTAAGATTATAACCGATTGTTATCAGGCTATGGGAGGAATTTATATCCATGTTCCCTTTTGCCGTAAGAAGTGTTTTTACTGCGATTTCTACAAAACTACGGCGGTTTCACAAAAGCCGCTGTTTTTGCAGTCGTTGCACCGTGAAATTGATCTGCAGTGTGAATATCTTCAGAACGAACCAGTTGATACGGTTTATTTTGGAGGAGGTACCCCGTCTGTTTTATTACCCTCTGAAATATCTGAAATACTTGAGCATCTGGGGCGCTGCCATGCATTTTCCAATCAGGCTGAAGTCACGGTTGAAGCCAATCCGGATGACCTTTCACTTACCTATCTGAAAGAACTGAAAATGGTTGGTGCCAACCGTCTCAGTATCGGTATCCAGTCATTTCATCCCGAAGACCTCAAACGAATGAACCGGAGGCATACCCGCGATCAGGCTGTCGCTTCAGTGGCAAATGCCCTTGACGCAGGATTCGGTGACATCAGTATTGACTTGATTTATGGACTGCCAGAGCTTTCAATGAGCCGCTGGGAAGAGAATCTTCGCCAGGCAATGGAGCTTCCGGCTACCCACCTTTCTGCTTATCATTTGACCTATCACGAAGGAACCATGTTCTATCACTGGCTGAAGAAGGGCCAGTTGAAAGAGATTCCCGAAGATGACAGTATAGCCCAGTTTGAAATGCTGATGGACATGTCGGCTGCTGCTGGTTATGAACATTACGAGATCTCAAACTTTGCCCGAAATCAAGCTTATTCAAAGCATAATTCGGCTTACTGGAAGGGCAAGAAGTATCTCGGATTGGGGCCATCGGCACATAGTTATGATGGGGTCTCCCGACAGTGGAATATCGCTGACTTATACCATTACCTGAAATCGCTCCAACAAGGAGAACTCAACTTTGAAAGGGAAATTCTTTCAGATACAGATCGATTGAACGACTTCCTGATTACAAGAATCCGAACCAAATGGGGCTTGGATCTTAGGGAGATTCAAACATACTTCAGTCAGAAAGCTCGCTTGAAGCTTGAAAATTCAGCAAAAAAGTACCTGATATCAGGTCATCTTAAAATGGATGGAGATATTATATACCTTACCCGCCAGGGAATCATGGTGTCTGATGAAATCATGCTGGCTCTTCTGGCCGAAGAGTCTTAATACACTCTTTCCCCGGCCACCCAGGTTGATTCAATTTTTGCTTTCAGTAATTCATTAGGTGAAGCGGTCATCAGGTCGGTATCAAGAACCACAAAATCAGCCCATTTCCCATTCTCCAGACTGCCTTTCAGGTTTTCTTCAAAGGAGGCTTTTGCGGCCCATATGGTCATTGAGCGCAAGGCTTGCTCTCTGTCCAGGGAATTCTCCATTTGAAATCCTCCAGCGGGGGTGCCATCATGGTGTGTCCTGAACACGGATGAATAAAAGGTATAAATCGGATGGATTTCTTCCACAGGGAAGTCAGTTCCATTAGGCAACCATCCCAATTGGTCCATTAGCTTGCGGTAGGCATAGGCACCTTTGATCCTGTCTTTCCCCACCCTTTCATCGGCCCAGTCCATGTCGCTGGTGGCATGGGTTGCCTGTATGGATGGCACAATCGAAAATTCAGCAAATAAGCCGAAATCATCAGGATGGACGATTTGAGCATGTTCAATTCTCCACCTTCTGTCATTTTCACCCTTCAGATACTTTCCGTAGGTATTCAATATCATGCGATTGGCACTGTCGCCAATACAATGGGTGGCAACCTGATAGTTATTCTCAAAAGCCAGAGAACAGATCATCTCATAAAACTCAGTCGGTGACATCCTTAAACCTGAATTGCCGGGATCATCAGAATAGGGCTCAAGCATCAGCGCTCCGCGGGAACCCAAAGCCCCGTCGGCATAAATTTTTATTGTATTAACCATCATCCGTTCTGTCTGGTATGAACCTTTCTTCACAAAATGGTCGAAATTTTCTTCGGTAGGATCCAGCATTACGTTGATCCTCATCTTTAAATCTCCCTTTTTCTGGAGGCTGTCAATTAATAACACTACCTCTTTTGATAAACCGCAATCAGTAACTGAGGTAAGGCCAGCTGAAAAACAATTTTGTTGTGCTGCCTGAAGGGCTTTTGCCTGCTGTTCCTCATTTGGTTTAGGAACAACTGATGAAACCAATCCTTCAGCATTGTCAATCAGAATTCCGGTGGGATGACCTTCTTTCAGTAAAATTTCCCCACCCTCGACGTGGGTTTCAGATGTGATACCGGCAAGCTCCAGGGCTTTTGAATTGCACCACGCTGCATGGCCGTCAATGCGGATCAGGTAAACAGCTACATCGGGAAACAGTTCATCAAGTCTTGATTTATCGGGGAAGCTTTTTTCTGGCCAGTTATTCTGGTCCCAGCCTCTTCCCAAAATCCAGTCACCTCCAAATTGGGCATAATGTTGCTCCAGGATGTTGTAGATTTCTTCCTGACTTTTGGTGCCAGCCAAATTTGCACGCTGAATCAGATTGATCCCATAGCCATAGAAATGAGCATGGGCATCATTAAAACCGGGATATATGAACTTACCTGCCAGATCCTCCTTTAACGGAGCAGTAAATCGGGATGTGATTTCTTCGGAAGTGCCTGTAGCAATGACCTTTCCATCTTTAATAGCCATACTTTCAGCGGTTGAAAAGGATTCATCCACTTTATAGATTCTGGCATTAAGTATAAGTAAGTCTGCCTTATCCGAAGTACACGATATCAATGTATTCATAAGTATTATAAAAGCTGGTAATAAAGTCCTGGTTTTCATGAATGGTACTGGCATTGATGATATTACAAACTTAGAAAATTTGTTCTTCTGTCAATCTCTTTGCTGAGTCCTATATAAGACTTGCCCACTTTTTGAAAAATTCTGTGTTATATATTGTTTATCAATTAGATAGGATTGTCAGTAAAGGATCAGAACAATAAGTTTAATGACTGTACCACCAATATGAGCAAGACCATTGCCACCGGATATACAGTGGCATAGGCAATGGAATGGGCATTTGTTTCGGTCATTGAGTCAGCTGCAGCCAGACCTGGCGTGCTGGTCATTCCCCCGGTTATGGCTCCGAATAGGGTAAGGAGGTTCATTTTAAAAACAAATTTTCCGACATACAAGGCCAGAATCATCGGGATCAGGGTTATTACCGCTCCCCATACAAACAGCTCAATTCCATACTGTTGGAAAGTATTTACGATTTCTGCACCTGCGCTGGTACCGACAGAGGCAAGAAACAAAACCAACCCCAACTGCCGAAGAAGATTGTTAGCTGCACTGGACATAGTCCAGATCAACGGGCCGGTCTTTCCTATCCGGCTGAGTACCAACGCCAGTAACAAGACACCGCCTGTCAGTCCAAAACTGAAGTCGATATTTGAGAAGGTGATATGAATCATCCCGACCAGTGCTCCAAGGATAATTCCAATAGCCACAGGAAGTAAGTCGGTGTCTGACAGTCGCTTGTCGTCATCGCCGAATATCCTTGCAACGATGGCCATATTGGCCTTGCTGGCTGCCACTATCAGCTTGTCGCCCATGAGCAGCTTTGAATTTGGTGTCGGTGAAATATCGATTCCTGCCCTTCGTATGCGGGTAATGGTTGCACCGTAGGTCGCCAATAGGTTGATCTGTCCCAGGGTTTTATTGACCACTTCTTTGTTGGTAACCAAAACTCCCCTGACATCATATTGCGGATCAAGTGGAATTTCTACATCTGTTTCATTTCCGATCAGGAGATTGACTCTGTGTAAGGCATCCGGAGATCCCACTGCCTTAATGATGTCTCCTTTTAGCAGGATGGTATTGGGTGTCGGGGCAAAAGCGGTGTCATCACGCATGACCCTTGAAATGACTGCCTGGGTCATATGCCTGATTTTCAGTTCACCAATACTTTTACCGACAATGTTATCGTTTTCAACCACAAAATTTTTCTTTTCAATTTCAGGATAGTCCTTATATATTTCCCGGGTGTATTCCTGTTCCGCTTCCAAAACCTTTTTTCCCATTAGTTTTGGCATAAGCCTGACAAAAAGGATGACTCCAATAACACCAAAAGGATAGGCCACCCCATAGCCGATAGATGCCAGGGGAGAGTTGGTATAATCAATTGCAGCAGCTAATCCGGGAGTACTTGTTAAGGCACCGGTAAGCAAACCAATGGCAATGTTTTTATCGACTCCAAATGCGGTTATTACTATCAGGCTAACCAATCCGGCAGCAACAATCAGGATTGTAGCAAACAGGGCGAGAGCCCGGCCGTCTTTCCTGAAGGATTCAAAAAAGCCTGGACCTGCCTGCACTCCAATAGTGAAAATGAACAGAACCAACCCGAGATTTTGGAAATCTTTGGGTATGATTACCCCGAAATGTCCGAAAAGAAGCGCTACGAATATTATTGCAGATACATCAAGAGAAAGCCCTCCAATTTTGATCCGCCCTGCTAAATATCCAAGGGCAATGATCACAAAAAGAGCAAAATAGCTGTTACTGAATATTTCCATGGCAATAATTTTGGCGCAAAGTTATGCAAACAGAATAGATTTCAGTTTGATACGCTACTTTCAGGTCAAAAGTTTAACCCAAACAATCCATTGGTCAGAAAATGTTGAAAGCCTGCTCCAATTCACCAAAGGAAAAAGAAGCAGGCTTTCGGAAAGTAAATCTTCAATAATCCGGACTATCTATCCGTAAGATCTGTGTTTATATACAGGGAGAGATGTTGAGAAGGAAACTCAGGTCGTCTTTTTCAGTAAGTTCGACAGGAGTCGAACCCTGCCTGAAAATTCTTGCAGGGCGGTTACCCAGAAGTTTCAGCGATTGGCCTTCCCTAATCAGCATGGTACCTTCGCGAAGTCCGACAACATAGCAGGAATTGATTTCAATGAATTCCTGGATACGTTGTTCCCGGGTTTCACCGGCATGGCCGTCAGGATTCGCATCTATATAATGTGGATTGATCTGAAAGGGGACCAGGTTCAAGGTATCAAATCCTTTAGGATCAATGATAGGCATATCATTGGTGGTTCGCAAAGTCGGGCATGCTACATTGGATCCGGCACTCCAACCTACATAGGAAATTCCCCCCATGACTTTTTCCCGTATAGGTCCCATCAGATGGTTATCATGAAGCATCCTGACCAACTGCCAGGTGTTTCCACCTCCGACGATGATGGCTTCAGCTGCATGAACAGCAGCCACCGGATCACTGAAAGTGTGGATACCTACAACTGAATGTCCGATTTCAGCAAAACGCTCGTTCACTTTTTCAACATAGTTGTCGAATGAAAAGGTAACGGCAGCATAAGGAATAAACAATGCCTTGACTGGTTTTTCACCAAGGAATGTCTTGATTTCATTTTTTGGATAGTCCAGGTATGGTTCACCCGGCATGGTTGAATTGCTTATTAGTAGTAGTTTCATGATCAGATATATTTTTAAAATTATAAACTTAGCAACGTGATTCCAAAAGTGATTGGATGTATTGGCGGCATACCGGCTTCTTCCTTGAACATCGACTGCAGATCGTAATTGCAAAAAACCTGGAAGCGACGATAACCAGCCCTGGCCATTAAGCCATACCTGAAATCGTTCAGCGAAAAGTCGCCGGGTGTTTTCAGTTTCTCCCTTTTTCGGTCGAGACGATATTTGATTTTGATATGACTGCTAATCCTATATCCTGCAAATGTACCTGCCGACAAGTAGATTCGGTTGGCATAATGGTTAACCGGTATCTGGAATTCGATCAGCAGGGGAACAGTAGCATAAACCATCGAGAATTTTGATTTTTGATTACTGTCGAAGAAAAGCGATTGCAAGGTGATCAAACCTGAAGATTCTTTTTGCAGGGTAGTGTTTTTATCAAGTCGATAGCTTTTCATATGGAGCCCCATTCCGGTAACAATCCCGATGGTATTTCGGGATCTTTGGATTCCTATACTCTGCTGTATGAAATTTATATACAGAGAGTTAGATCTAAGGATGTCAGATTCTGGAAAACCTGGTTCTTTTTTGTTCAAAATGTTAAATCCTAAATCGATCCCTGCAAAATGCCCTGTAAAATCGTCCTGCCATAAATTAAATCCATCTTGTACAATTTCTTTGAAATGAATATTCTTCAGGAGTTTCTCGGGATTTTTGTCAGAAATACGGATACTATCCGGAATTTGTGCCGACAGGGTCTGGGATATCCAAATAAACAGTATGCCCAGGATAATCTTCTGCTTGTGACAATGTAAAGGGCTGGCTTTTATGCAACTTTTAATCATTGTTTTCAGATAAGGCTTTGGTATTACAGATACCATGCAAATTTACATGTTTCAGTTCTGTTATAAAGGACAATCATCATAATTAAACCATTAATTCCGCAAAATGATCAAACGTAAAGGGGTTTTCCAAGGATTAAAAATAAAAACCGCAGGAATGTTAGTTCCCGCGGTTGTATTTTCTTTAATTGTTTTCAGGCTGGTTGAATGATTACATATTCAGGTGCAGACCAATTGTAAGTGGTTTCAGGTCAGGACCTTTCTCGTCCTTGAAAAGGGAGGTCATTCCATAGTTGGCAAAAACCGCGATATCTCCGAATCCAATACGACCAGTCAGTTCATATTTCACAGGATTGATATTAAAGTTTCTGCGTTCCTTTGATTTGGTATCTCCACTCTTTATTTTGGTATGTGATCCGATATTGAGACCTCCAATGACACCGGCACCCAATGTTAGACGGTTAGATTTATACTTAAGGGGGGTTGCAATTTCCAGGATCAATGGAGCGGTAAGGTAACTAACACTCAGTTTTGATTTGCTGACGTCCCCATCAAGCATGACTGGAATCAACCTTCCTGTTCCTGTCTCTTTGGAAACGGTGATTGGTTCATCGAATCGAAAATCCATGAAGCTGAAACCGAGTCCGGTGACCAGTGCAATTGTATTGCTGTTATCACTGAAGGCATATTCGGCGAAATTGAGGTTTACAGAAAGCGATTTATTATGGTTGATATCGAAAAATTCACCGTATTCGGTGCCATAATAGAGTGAATAATCGGCAGTATGGAAGGTGTTGACTCCCATGCCAAAGCCGCCCCACGTACTTTCAAAATGGCCTCTTTTGTGAGGTTTTTCTCTTTCTTCACGACTCATGTGAATTTTGGTGCCTTCTCCATTTCCGATTACGTCAAAGGTCCGGTTTCCGATACGGATGCTGGTGGTGTCACCGGCATGGTTGGTGACAACTTCAACCCCTTTTTCTTCACCAACGCGTACCTGGGTTTTATCGGTATCTTCGGTTACAGTAACCACGTTTTTTTTCAGGACCTTCACTGTTGTGGAATCATTTTGGGAGTATGCAGTTGCAATAAATAAGACTGCTGCGAGTAATAGTGTAATACGTTTCATGTTTTCTGCTTTTAATATTTTTTGTCTGTGTGACGGACTCTCATGTGAGAAAGTTACAAGGCCGAAAATATTTTTATTCTTTTCCTACGGGTATGTGCAGACCAAGCACCCTGGTGTCGAGTGATAATGCCACAACTTCTCCCGCCATATCGGTTTCATAGGATATCCTTGAATTTGAGATAGTCGAGGCAACCTGTAGACCCGATTTAACAAGCTTACTGAAGGTAAAGTTATTCACTCCAAACCGCAAAGCAATTTTTTCCTGTACCGGCAGATTTTCGGCTACCTCATCGTTTTGAATAATCGCTGTCTTTAGGTTGAAATCGTTGAGAACAGGCTCTGATTCCACGCTTGCAAGCAATACCTCCCTGGTTGGCAGTTTGTCTAATTCAACCGGGACCCGCTCCGCGATATCTGATTCTGTTTTCATAGGTTGTACCGGTTTCGAAACAGGGGAATCTGATTGAAATTCCTGGTTTTTTGCCAAATTTTGGTCTGAAAGCAATTGTTCAGATTTTTCCGTTGTTATCTCTTTTCCCTGTGCTTCGGTCATAACATCAGTAGGAGAGGTCGTTTCAGGAACAGGTATTGTTTGGACGATTGCCTGATCGACACCCAGCTCAGAAAGGTCATCAGGCCATAATCCCCAGATGGCCATGGCTACCAACAGGACTGCCGCTACCCGGGCACTTTTGATAAACCAGGCATTGATAGATGGCTGACGATATAATGTTGTTTTATCGGGATATTTAACTGTTTGATCTGCAATTAGTTTGGTTGAGAGATATAGATCGGCCGTTTTCCTGTTTTGAGGATGGGCATTCATCCATGCTTCAAAAGAGGTGACTTCTTCAGGTGAAAGATCACCCTCGAGCCAGGCGATGGCGCTGTGATCAATGGAGTCTGAAGATTCATTGTCTTTTTTATAAAGTTTATCTTTTCCCGAAAAAGCTGTTTCCTCATGGGGAACGGTGACGCATTCGAAAAGCTGAAGCTCTTCTTTCAGGTCATGATTTTGCTCCAGAAACTCAATGAATTCATCGACCAGGGTTTCATCAAGGTTACCTTCCAGGTAATCCAGAAAGTAAATCTCATAATTATCACGGGTTATCTTCATAGCTACACCAACACCTCAAGGTTCCCAATATAATTCTTCAAAAATACCCTCGCCCGGTAAATGTAAACCTTTACCTGCGATTCGCCGAGTTCACAAATCTGCCCGATTTCCTGATAGGAATATCCTTCAAAATCGCGCAGTACCAAAACCATTCTCTGCACTTCAGGGAGTCGTTGGACGGCTTCGTTGAGCCGTTCTTTCAGATCGCTGTACTGAGATGAATGGTTCAAAGCTCCAGAAGGAATTTCTTCGGTGGCAACCATCCTTTTTTCCTTTCTTATCTTGTCAATCATGGTGTGATAGGCCGTGGTGAATAAATAAGACTTCACCTTGCTCCCATCCACATTTTCCCTGTTTTTCCACATTTTTTCAAAGCTTTCCTGCACTACATCTTCGGCCATATGCCGATCTTTCATGCTCTTGAGCACAAACCTGAAAAGCCTGTCGCTGTATTCATCTACAGATTGGTTAAATTCCTGGACCGTCATTCTGACTTGTGGTAAGTTTTAGGATAGGACGTTTATGGCTTTCAAATGTTACAGCGTGCCATTTTTTTATTGTCTAAAGGGTTTTTGAGGCAATCTGATTTCCCTGAACCAGACATTTTTATGCAGTATAATTCTTTTGTACTTTGGTTTTCCATACGTACTTTTGCAGCCACAAAAACAGAAATTGGAAAAAAAATATGAAAAAGACTGTATTAAGCGGAATCAGACCTACAGGAAACCTTCATCTGGGCAATTATTTTGGTGCTGTTCGTAGCTTTGTCAAGATGCAGCATGATTATAATTGTTACTTTTTCATCGCTGATATACATTCACTTACAACCCATCCCACCCCCGAAAATTTACAGAATGGAGTGAAGCAGGTCCTGGCCGAATACCTGGCCTGCGGCATCGACCCTGAAGTGGCCACCATTTTTATTCAGAGTGATGTTCCTGAAGTGACCGAATTATATACTTTTCTCAACATGAATGCTTATTTGGGTGAACTTGAAAGAACCACTTCTTTCAAGGATAAGGCCCGTCAGCAACCCGATAACGTCAATGCCGGTTTGCTGACCTATCCTGTTCTGATGGCAGCCGATATTCTCATCCATAAGGCAAATTATGTACCTGTAGGCAAGGATCAGGAACAGAATCTGGAAATGGCCCGGAAATTTGCAAAACGATTCAACCACATGTACCATCACAAAGTATTCCCTATGCCAAAGCCCTTTACCTTCGATGGAAAGGATATGATCAAGGTTCCGGGTCTTGACGGATCCGGGAAGATGGGTAAATCTGAGGGTAACGGTATTTTCCTGTATGAAGATCCGGCCGAAATCAGAAAGAAAGTCATGCGTGCCGTTACCGATGCCGGCCCGACCGAAATGAACCAGAAAAAGCCCGAGCCCATCGAGAATTTGTTTACCTTGATGAAGATTGTCTCTGGTCCTGAAACAGTTAGCTTCTTTGATAATCAATATAACAATTGCGCCATTCGATATGGTGACATGAAAAAGCAGTTGGCTGAGGATATCATCTCATTCACGACCCCAATCCGTGAAAGAATCCTTGAAATCAGAAATGACGACGAATATTTGGCCAAGGTTGCCTTGCAGGGTGCTGAAAAAGCCCGCGAATCAGCCCGTAAGACGCTGGAAGAGGTCAAATCAGTCATGGGAATCAAGAGACTTTTCTAAGAAATTTTGTTTACTGCCTGATTGATGTAATCAGTATTTTTTTTGCAGTTTTTGACTTCAAAAAAAGAGCTATCCGAACTGGGTTGCTCTTTTTTTACAGGCATTTTTATAACGAAAATCAGATATTCTTCAATAAAAAAGTTCACTCGCTGTTTTCAGTATGCCCTTCCGAATTTATAATACAAGGCCATGGATATTACATTGTTATACTGGCTGGTTATCCAATAATAATTATCAACTGGTTTCCCGCGAATAGGCAGGACAGAATAGGCAAGCCGCAGGTCGAGTTTCAGCTGGTCGAGCAAATCGTATTGAAAACCTACAAATGGTTGGATATCGAGATGATTAAATGCTTGTTCGTCTTCTTCAGGAAATCTTCCATAGTCGTCATATTCAGCGGCATGCATCAGGTAACCAAAAGAGACGCCTCCTACAACCGAAATAAATTCACTTGTGCGAAAACCCACAAAAAAGGGCATTTCGGCATAGCCAAGGCGCATGATATATTTCGTGGAGATTGGTTCCTCTGGAATTTCACCATTCTCATTTCCGATGATTTTATTTTGTTTCAGCAAGGATCGGCTACGTGCACCCTTTTGGGAGTATTTCAGTTCCATCCCTGCGAATATGGCAGGTGCCAGGTCAGTTTGAACAAAAGCCCCCACCAACAGTCCGGGTTTATTGTATCCTTTGTAGCGGTCGCCTTCAACCTGGGTACCATTGAATCCTCCCAGAATTCCACCCTCAAAACGCTGGGCTGTTGTGATGGAAGCCATCATAACCAGCAACAGGATTATCCATATCGGTTTTTGCATTTTCGTTCAGTTTAAATGGGACAAATTACTCTTTTTGATTGGAACCCTGAAGATATTGCACTAATTTTTCAACAAGGTCATTAACTCCTTCACTTGCTTTTTTCTGAATGTACACCACCCCTGGCCGCATCACGGAGGGTGAACCGGGATCGATGACAAACACCGGAATCCCTTCAGGTGCAAAATGGACAAGTCCGGCCGCCGGATATACGACCAGGGAAGTACCTATTACCACCAATATGTCAGCCTTTTCCATGATTTTCTGTGCCTTGACAATGTTTGGTACGGGTTCTCCAAACCATACGATGTGTGGCCGGAGCTGGCTGCCAAGTTCGCACAGGTCCCCAAGGTTCAACTCCGGCGATTGAAGGGTGTAAATTATTGATGGATCTGCCGTACTGCGGGCTTTACGAAGTTCACCATGCAGGTGAAGTACTTTCTTACTGCCGGCTTGTTCGTGCAAATCATCCACATTTTGGGTAATAATTTCAACATCAAACCGCTCTTCCAGGGAGGCCAGTGTGATATGTGCGGCATTGGGCAAGGCCTCCCAAAAGGCTTTTCGTCTTTCGTTATAAAAACGGAGTACCAGCTCAGGATTTCTCTTCCAGGCATCCGGACTGGCCACTTCTTCTACCTGGTAAGTATCCCAGATTCCTCCCATGTCACGAAAAGTTTTTAGCCCGCTTTCCTGGCTTATTCCTGCGCCTGAAAGAATGACAAGTTTCTGTTTCATAAGTATATCCGGTTTGATTGTATTTCTGGGATTGACATCCGCTAGTGGTTCTTTTTCAAAATTAAAGGATTGGTCCATTCTTTCAACGAAAAGGGGAAGCATTTTTCTATTTTTGCAATATGATCGATCATGCAACGATTGAGAGGATAATTGATGCAGCACAAATTGTGGACGTAGTTTCCGATTTTGTGAAGCTGAAGCGCAGGGGCGTAAACTACCTGGGAAATTGTCCTTTTCATAACGAAAAAACGCCTTCATTCACAGTTTCACCCGCCAAGGGCATTTTTAAATGCTTTGGGTGCGGAAAGGGAGGCAATTCGGTCAATTTTATCATGGAGCACGAAGCTCTGACTTATCCCGAGGCTTTAAAATTCCTGGCACGGAAATATCAGATTGATGTTGTAGAGAAGGAGGAAACAGACGAGGAGAAACAGCAGAAGGATGACCGGGAAAGCATGATGATCGTATCTGGCTTTGCCCAGAAATATTTCACCCGGTTTCTTTGGAATGAAGATGAAGGTAAGGCGATAGGTCTAAGTTATTTCAGGGAGAGGGGATTCAGGGACGATATCGTCAGGAAGTTCGAACTGGGATATTGTCCCGACGGCAAAAACACCTTTACCATGGCAGCCCAGAAGGAGGGCTATCGCATGGAATTCCTCGAAAAAACAGGGCTTACCATTCAACGGGATGACTGGGTCAGGGACCGTTTTTCAGGTAGGGTTATGTTCCCAATCCACAATGTGGCAGGCCGGGTTATTGCTTTTGGTGGCCGTATTTTAAAAGAGGACCCCAAGGCTGCCAAATACCTGAATTCGCCTGAGTCTGAAATTTACCATAAGAGCAAGGTGCTCTATGGGATATTCCATGCCAAAAGGGAAATATCCCGGATTGATAAATGTTTTCTGGTTGAAGGATATACCGATGTACTTTCTCTGCATCAATCGGGAATTGAAAATGTTGTCGCATCTTCGGGTACAGCCCTTACAGCCGACCAGATCAGGCTTATACGCAGGTTCACTCTAAATGTGACCATCCTTTACGACGGTGATGAAGCTGGTATTAAAGCTTCACTTAGAGGTATCGACCTGGTTCTTGAAGAAGGGATGAATGTAAAGGTTCTTTTACTTCCCCAGGGAGAGGACCCTGATTCATTTGCCAGAAAGCACAGTGCTACCGAACTCCTGAAATATATTTCGGAAAACGAGACCGATTTCATCCAGTTCAAAACCAAATTGCTGCTAAAAACGACTGAAAATGATCCTGTCGCCCGGGCTACTCTGATCAAGGATGTCATTCGTTCGGTGGCTGTTATCCCGGAAAGCATCACCCGGGCAGTTTATATCCGTGAATGCAGCCGTCTCCTTAACGTGGAAGAGGCTGTGCTTTACAACGAAGTACGCCGTATTTTGCGGACAAGGGCTGAAAAGAGTGGAGGTTCGCTTCCCCCTGAACTTGTGGTGAAACCGAAGCCAAAACCGGTAATTGATGTTGAGCAAAAAGGAGATCTTGACAACGAGGAGTTGGAGTTGCTGCGTTTCCTGTTAAAATATTCCCATTACCCTCTTTTTGAGCAGGATATGGAACATTCAGATCAACCGGGAATCATATCGGTCGGGGACTTTATTATTGGCCAGTTGAATGAAGACGAACTGGTGCCTGATAAACATGTGTTCAGGGTTATCTTCAGCGAAATAGCGGAAAGACTTCAGGATGAATCCTTCCAGGCTGAACGTTATTTTACGCATCATTCCGACAACCAGGTTAGTCAGTTAGCCAGTGACCTTCTTGCCGAAAAATGGATTGAAAGTAAACGGTGGACAAGGGGCGGAGGACACACCGAGAAGGAACACGAAATTCTGGATCAGCTGGTTCCCCGTATTGTGAATGAGTTTAAATTGCGGAAAATCAAGGCAATGCATATGGAGCTGGAACAACAGCTGACGGGTATCGATCATATGGATGGAGAGAGTGGGCTGTTTGAGATTCTTGCTAAAATACAGAACCTGAAGAAAATTGAAAAATATCTGTCTGAGAAACTGGGAAGCAGAGCGATCATCTGAGCCCTCAAACGAATAATCATGCGTACACTATTTATTGAAGACCGCTCCGAAATGGACCGTATCATCAGATCATGTAAAACTTGTTATATTGCAATGAGCCTGAACGACCAACCCTATGTATTGCCCATGAATTTTGGCCTTGATGGTAATGTTGTAATACTCCATTCTGCCATGCATGGTCGGATGTGGGATACCCTGAAATCGAATCCGCGTGTGTGTATAAACTGGACCCTTGGGGAGGAGATTGCCTGGCAAGATGTGCAGGTAGGCTGCAGTTACAGGGTAAAATCCGCATCAGTACTTGCTGAGGGTACGGTTGAATTTGTGGATGATTATGACGAGAAGTACCAATGTATGTTAAAAACCATGGCACAGTATAGTGACCTTCCTTTTAAATTCAATGAACCAGCCATCAGGAATGTGGGTGTCATGAAGGTCCATGTTGATTCATTTACCGGTAAGGTTTTCGGAGCCAAGGCTGTTACACCTTGGAATAAAACCCAGTAGAGCCTGGTTTTGGTATGGAAATTGATAAGTAACATGTAAGAATATTATCGGCGTCAGCTCCTGTTGACGCCCTTCCGTAAACTGTCATTCTGCTTAAGCAGGTTGACGTTTACTCCATATAAAAAGGCCGGTCCTGTACGCAGAACCGGCCACTTTTTTATTTCAGCCCACTTCTTTCCAACAAGGCATCAACTGTTGGTTCCTGGCCGCGATATCGTTTATAGAGTTCCATGGGATGTTCCGTTCCTCCTCTTTCCAGGATGTTATTCCTGAATGATTCAGCAGTTGCTTTATCAAACAATCCACGCTCCTTAAATAAACTGAAAGCATCGGCATCCAGCACTTCCGACCATTTATAGCTGTAATATCCCGCTGCATAACCTCCCGCAAAAAGATGGGAAAACTGGGTACTCATGGCAGTTCCATCCACTTTTGGGAACAATTGGGTCTTTTGCATGGCGCTTTCTTCAAAAGATTTTAATTCTCCAGTGTAGGGATTTTCGAGTGTATGCCATGCCATGTCAAGGAAACCAAAACTCAATTGTCTCATTGTGGCAAACGCCGACTGGAATTTTTCGGATTCCTTGATCTTTTTGACCAGGCTTTCCGGAATTTTTTCTCCGGTTTCATAATGTACCGCAAACCTGTCAAGAAATTCTTTTTCTGACGCCCAGTTTTCCATGATTTGAGAGGGTAATTCCACAAAGTCGCGATATACCGAAGTTCCGGAAAGGCTGGCGTAGGTTGAATTTGCCAACATTCCGTGTAAAGCATGTCCGAATTCGTGAAGGAAGGTCCTGAATTCATAGAATGTGAGCAGCGATGGCCTCGATTCGGTTGGCCGGGTGAAATTCATGACAATGGTAATATGCGGTCTCGAATCAATTCCATTTTCTTTCCATTGAGGTTTGAATGCATTCATCCAGGCTCCTCCCCTCTTTCCAGCCCTGGGATGAAAATCGGCATAAAGTACCGAAAGGAAACGTCCGTCACGGTCAAATACTTCATATGGCAGCACTTCTTCGTGATAAACAGGGATGTCCCTATTCAGCTTGAAAGTTATTCCAAACAATTCGGTAGCCAAACCAAAAACCCCGTCTATGGTCCGGTTCAATTCGAAATATGGTTTCAGCATCTCATCGTTCAGGTCAAACTTCTTTTCTTTTAGTTTTTCGGAATAATATGACCAGTCCCAAGGCATTAGTTCATCTGTAAATCCCAATGATCGTGCAAATTCCACAATTTCTGCCTTTTCCTTTTCCGCAACAGGGGTTGCCGATTCAAGCAATTGGTTCAAAAGCTGGTATACTCCTTCTGATGACGAGGCCATAGATCGTTCAAGTACGTAATCTGCATAAGTATTGTACCCAAGCAGACGGGCCATTTCAAGTCGAAGTTCAACAATCCGCTTCACGTTGTCCTGGTTGTCGTAGTCGTCACCTTTGAAAGATTTTGATGCAGAGGCAAAATAGAGCTCTCTGCGAAGGTCACGGTTATCGGCATACTTCATAAATGGGCCGTAGATGGGAGCGGTGATATCAAACAACCACCCTTCCATTTTTTTGGCTTTGGCTTTCGCTTCTGCAGCCTCTAAAAGGCTTCCGGGAAGTCCTGAAAGGAGGTTTTTATCCGTTATCAACTTTTCATATTGGTTGGTCTCCTTCAGGACATTGTCGCCAAATTTCAATGAAAGCATGGAAAGTTCGGTGCTAATGGCCCTGTATTTCTCTTTTTGATCTTCGGTTAAATTGGCTCCTCTTCTTACAAACTGCTGATAGGTATTATTTAACAGCATTGTTTGTTCAGTATTGAGATTGAGTTTATCGCGGTTTTCATAAACTGCCTTTACCCGTCCAAATAATTCCGGATTCAAGGAGATGTCGTTCTGGTAGCGGGTAAGCAAAGGCGATGCCTCTTGTGCAATCTTTTGGAGTTCGTCATTGGTTTCAGAACTCATCAGGTTATAAAATACTCCCGAAACCCTGCTAAGCTGTCGACCTGCCTTCTCTAATTCTTCAATGGTATTGGCGAAAGTTGGCGGCTCCGGATTTTCCACAATGGCCCTGATTTCAGACCTGCCTTGTTCCATGGCTTCCATCATGGCCGGCATAAAGTGCTCATTCCTGATTTCCGGGAATGGGGCTGTTTGGTGTGGAGTATCAAAAGGAAGTAATAACGGATTGTTTTGTGCATTCATATCGATCATGCTTATCAATAAAATTAAGAGTGGAAAAATTGTTTTCATGTTTTAATGGTTATAACAGGATAATTCAACTTGAAAAAACAGCAATGCGCCCCTACTAAACAAGTCGGTTTCAAAAATAGTTTAATTATCTGCTTATAAAACGGGTTTATGGGGAGAGTTTGTGAGCATCACTTTCTATGGAATGCTGTCTGGAAACTGTTTTGGAGTGGTATTTTTGCTTTGTCAAACAGTTTTGGCTCCAGTTCTGTTTTCACAGACTAAAGCAAGAAAAAAATCAGAAAAAACACCAAAAAACCAATGGGAAAACCAGCCAGTGTTTCAGTCAGGCTGCTCTTTAGCAGGATTACACGAGCTGTTCCGATTAATCCTGACACTACTGCAATAATGCTTAGAAGCACCAAGGGGTTCGCTCCCAATCTCAGGGAAAGGGCTGTTACCAGACCAAATAAACTTCCAGCGGCAGCTGTATGGTAACTTATTTTCCATTTTAGGCTGATCATCATCAGTATCACAATCAGGATGGCTCCTGCAAGCAGAAGTACCTTAAAAATTGCGTAAAACGGCATTTTGTTGAGCAGGTAAAACCCCAGATAATAATACAGGGCGCTGAAGATCATCGGTATCCAAAGATCTCCGCTGTTATTGGCCGTTATATGCAGTTTCTTTCCCAAGCTTGCAACAGTCAAGGTAATTGCCGGCATTATTGCTGTTGAAATGATCACTACGATGAGCAAAAAACGTTTGGCTTCCCATGAAAACATTGAAAAATGGAAGCCAGAGTATAACAGGATCAGGGCTGCATAGGTAGGTATCAGCAAGGGTGAAAAGAGAATGGAAATTCCTTTTGAAATTGCTTTCAGCATGGTTTAGAGTTCTTTGCGGAGCCTGGCCACAGGGATATCCAGTTGTTCGCGATATTTTGCGACTGTTCGGCGGGCAATGTTATATGATTTCTCTTTAAGTATTTCCGTGAGTCTTTCATCGGTTAAAGGATGTTTTTTGTCCTCATTGTCAATGCAGTCTTTCAGGATTTTCTTGATCTCCCTGGTTGAAACCTCTTCACCTGTATCCTTTTGCATCGCTTCTGAGAAAAAGTATTTCAACGGGTAAATGCCAAAATGGGTTTGAATATATTTACTGTTCGAGACCCTTGAGATAGTAGAGATATCGAGGTTTGTCCGCTCTGCAATATCTTTAAGTATCATGGGTTTGAGCTTGGTTTCATCCCCATCCATAAAGTACTCCTTTTGTAAGTCGATGATTTCAGACATAGTAACCAGCAGTGTATGCTGCCTTTGTCGGATGGCATCGATGAACCATTTGGCTGAATCGAGTTTCTGCTTTACAAAGGTCAGTGCCTCCTTGGTGTTACGATTATGTCCGTTTCGTCTTTGGGCAAGTGCCCGAAGCATATCGAGATACGAATCGTTGATTCGCAATTCGGGCATATTTCGTTGGTTTAAGCTTAATTGAAGCTCACCGTCAATGTTGTCGAGAATGAAATCAGGTACAATATGCTGATTGGATTTGTTGAGGGGATTGCTGTAAGAACTGCCTGGTTTGGGATTAAGTTTAAGAATTAAATCAATGGCCTGCTTAAGGTCATCATCTTCAATTCCAAGACGGCGGACAATTTTATCATAGTGTTTTTTGGTAAATTCCTCAAATGCATCGCTGATTATTGCAACGGCAATGTGCTGGTAATCATGTTTTTTGCGATGGAGCTGCAAAAGCAGGCATTCCTGCAGGTCGCGAGCACCAACCCCGGGGGGATCGAATTCCTGAATGATATCCAATACTTTCGAAAGTTCCTCTTCGCTTACGTCCATATTTTGGGTAAAAGCCAGGTCGTCGGAAATTGAAAGCAGGTCACGGCGAAGGTATCCGTCTTCATCGATGTTTCCGATAATATAGTCGGCCAACATCCGGTTCCGTTCATCGAGCATGACCATTCCCACCTGTTCGTACAGAAATTCATGGAAGGTGTCCCCGACAGAGTAAGGGACATCGACTTGTTTATCATCGGGAGAATAGTTGTTCGCGTTCAGCCTGTAACTGGGGATTTCGTCATCGGGAATATAGTCCTCAACCGAAAATTCCTCATTGTCTTTGTCTTCATCTGATCGCAGTTCCGGTGCCTGTTCGTCGTCTTCCGAATAATTTTCGTCACCTTCAAGTTCAAGTACCGGATTCTCTTCCAGCTCCTTTTTTATTCGTTGTTCGAGTTGCAACGTAGGGATCTCCAGCAGCTTGATCACCTGGATCTGCTGTGGCGAAAGCTTCTGGAGCAGCTTTTGTTGTAATGAGAGCTTTGTTTTCATCCCTGCACAAATGGTTGCAGGTCAAAAATAGCAAATTTATCAATATTGTCTTAAGGCTATCCGGAATAAGGGACTGCTAAAACTCTGCATTCTTCGGGGTGCGAGGGAAAGCGATGACGTCGCGAATATTCCCCATTCCGGTAACGAAAAGTATAAACCGTTCAAAGCCTAGTCCGAAACCACTGTGGGGCACTGTTCCATACCTTCGGGTATCGAGGAACCAACCCATTTCCTCAACCGGGATGTGCATTTCTTCCATTCGCCTGACCAGCTTATCGAGATTTTCCTCCCTCTGTGATCCACCAATGATTTCTCCAATTTGTGGGAACAAGACATCCATGGCTGCCACAGTCTTTCCGTCTTCATTCTGCTTCATATAGAAAGCCTTGATATCTTTCGGATAATCGATCAGAATCACGGGTTTTTTGAAGTGTTTCTCAACCAGGTATCGTTCATGTTCACTCTGTAAGTCAATACCCCAATCGACCGGGAACTGAAATTTCTTTTTCTTGTAGTAGTTTGAATTTCTGAGAATTTCAATAGCCTCAGTGTACGTAAGCCTGACAAAGTCATTTTCGGCTACAAATTTTAGTTTTTCGATCAGGTCCATCGACTGTTGGTCAGCCGGTTTTCCTTTTTCTTCCTCTTTCAGTCGGCTTGCAAGGAATTTCAGGTCATCCAAACAATTGTCGAGGGCATAACGGATCAGGGATTTCAGGAAATCCTCGGCGAGGTCCATGTTATCCGTCAGTTCATAAAAGGCCATTTCGGGTTCGATCATCCAAAATTCGGCGAGATGACGTGATGTATTTGAATTCTCAGCCCTGAAAGTCGGTCCGAAAGTATAAATTTCACCCAATGCGGTGGCGCCCAATTCCCCTTCAAGCTGTCCCGACACAGTCAGGTTGGTGGGTTTTCCGAAGAAATCTTCCGTGAAATCAACTTTTCCCTCCTCATTCCGCGGGGGATTGCTGGCATCGAGAGTGGTCACCCTGAACATTTGACCGGCACCTTCAGCATCTGAAGCTGTTATGATGGGTGTATGCAGGTAGACAAATCCTTTGCTGTTGAAATAATCATGGATTGCGTAAGCCATGGCATGGCGAATCCGGAATATTGCACTAAAGGTATTTGTCCTGAACCGCAGATGTGCATTTTCGCGTAGAAATTCGAGAGAATGTTTTTTCGGCTGAATAGGATACTTATCCGGATCTGATTTGCCATAAATTTGGATGGTTTTGGCTGCCAGTTCAACGTTTTGTCCGCTTCCCTGGGAAGACACAAGTTCCCCGGTGACAGAAAGCGATGTACTGGTGTTGATGTCCTTCAGGAATTCTTCTCCAAAAACCTGGGTGTCGGCAACGATCTGAAGATTGTGGATGGTTGATCCGTCATTCAGTGTGATGAAATTCACATTTTTGCTTCCTCTTTTGGTTCGCACCCAACCCTTTACCAGTACCTCCTGGCCAGTTTCGCCTTTCAGCAATATCTCTTTAATTTTTGTCCGGTTCATTATCAATAATTATGCACAGTTACAAGGGTAACAAAAGTATATTTTTTCGTTGGAAATAGGGATGGTATGTTTGGGTTGACTTAAAATCTTAAATAAATGTTAGTTTATGGCAAAAAAAAAGCCTGATTTCATGAATTGCCATGAACCAGACTTTTAAGACAGAGTATTTTGTGGGTGATTTTAGGATTTTGCAATCCTCATTACCCGTGAAACTGCATCGTTGACCTGCTCAGGGCTTTCAAGTCCCAGGGTCATACAATGGACATTACCGCTGTTAACGGCATATCTGATTGATTGTTCCCTCTCCGAATCGGTAACTTTATCTCCGTTTCCGAATATTTTCATGCCGATAATTCCTTTACCGTTTTTGCGGGCTTTTTCAAGCAGGCCCATTACCGCCTCTGGAGTTCCGTCCATATGGGCACCAAAAGGATTGATCCTGGCCAGGATAACGTCAACCCATGGATCTTCAACTGCTTCTGCCATTGCATCCCAATTGTGGCATGATACTCCTACAGCCTTGACAATTCCGTCCTGCTTGGCTTTGTAAAGTCCGTCGACATATGATTTGCGCTCTTCCTTCCAGTTGCCCTTCATCAGGCAGTGCATCAGTACAATGTCAAAATAGTCGCTCCCTGTTTCTTTGCGGAACCGGTCGAGAACTACCGGGACAGGCTGGACATCATTCCAGCTGGTCTGGGTGATCCACATTTTAGTAAGGATGTGGGTTTGGTCGCGTGGAATTTCCTTCAGGGCTTCCTTAACAAAGGGGTGTGATCCGTATGAATCGGCCGAATCAAAGAAGCGTATTCCTCTTTCGTGGGCATGTCGGGCAAGCTTCACGAAGTTCTCAACTCCTAGCCGGGTCTGGTTTGAAGCTTTCCCACCGCCATGAGAGCCCGTACCCATAGCCAGCCGTGGAAGGGTCAACCCGGTATTTCCAAGTTTAACCATGTCAACAACGGCATCACTTGCAGGTGCAAAAGATATTTGAGAAAGACCGGCACCAATTACTGATAAACCGGCAACGCCGGCCATACCTGTCTGAATGAACTGTCGTCTGTTAAGCTTTGTCATAATCGCATCATTTTGAGGTCTTCAAGATAAGAAATTTTCATCAGATTGGGCTATATACAAAACACCCCGGCTCAAAAAAAGCCAGGGTGCCCAATAGATTAAAATTTGAATGAATAGAATTATAATCCTTTCTAGAACGGGTTATTTGTTTTCAAATTGTGTTTTATTCTGCGGGCCTTTCATTTTAAAAATTACCGATGATCCAACGGAAATATATTTCTGACAAGGAAATATATGTGTATCAATTCTCTGAGCTTCCTTTTGCGAGAAAGAAGTATTGGATGATTCACTGTAAAATACCTTGTCTGGTTTGACCAAGTCTTGTACCCCTTTTGGGTTTTACCATAGCTTCTGCAGTCTTTTACCATTCTTTCACCATTACATAATGGCAAAATAATGGTAAAACCATGAAAAAAGTATCGTGAGAGTAGGAAGTTGGTCTGGACTTGGTTAAGCTTTGAAGAGAGTTTATATAGGAAATCCGTGATAAGCTTCACAGACNNTAAAAAAGGCCGGCTCAAAATGAGCCAGCCTTATATAAATATATTGAATGTCAGAGACTAAACGATCTTGAATGATTTTTTAATCTCATCCACCATGTCAAGTTTTTCCCAGGTGAAAAAATTCAATTCCATCTCTTTGGGCTTGTGATATGATGAATTGTAAGTCTGGGTCTTTGTTACCGGTGTACGCCCCATATGACCGTATGCCGCTGTTTCGAGATAGATTGGTTTTCTGAGCTCCAGACGCTTTTCGATGGCTGCCGGGCGCAAGTCAAACAGTTTTTGAACTTTTACGGCGATCTCGCTGTCTGATAGCTTTACACGACTTCTTCCATAGGTGTTGACATACACTCCAACGGGCTGGGCAACGCCGATAGCATAGGCTAACTGAACCAGCATTTCATCGGCAATGCCGGCAGCGACCATGTTTTTTGCAATGTGGCGTGCTGCATAAGCTGCTGAACGGTCCACCTTTGACGGATCTTTTCCAGAAAATGCACCACCACCATGGGCTCCTTTGCCTCCGTATGTATCAACAATGATTTTTCGTCCGGTCAGCCCGGTATCACCGTGAGGACCGCCAATCACAAATTTTCCGGTTGGATTGACATGGTATTTGATGTCAGTTCCAAAAAGACTTTGCAATCTCCCGGGAAGGTTTGATATTACCCTAGGCATCAGAATATTTATGACATCCTCGCGGATTTTTTGGAGCATAGGCTCGTCCTGGTCAAATTCGTCGTGCTGTGTTGATACCACGATGGTATGAACCTTGGATGGTGTATGATCGTCGTTATATTCGATGGTTACCTGTGATTTTGAATCAGGTCTCAGGTAAGGCATTTCCTTGCCTTCATGCCTTATGGCAGCCAGTTCAAGAAGGATCCGGTGCGAAAGCTCAAGTGGCAGGGGCATGTAATCATCGGTGTCTTTACAGGCATATCCAAACATCATTCCCTGGTCGCCGGCACCTTGGTCGAGTTTTTTCTCTCGCTCCACACCACGGTTGATGTCGGGGCTCTGTTCATGAATGGCCACCAATACCCCGCAGGAGTCAGCGTCGAAGCGATATTCGGCTTTGGTGTAGCCTATTTTCTGGATGACTTTTCTTGCGACTTCCTGTACTTCAACATATGTTTTCGATTTCACCTCTCCGGCAACAACTACCTGGCCTGTTGTCACGAGGGTTTCAATAGCGACTTTTGAGTCGGGATCAAATGCCAGAAAATGGTCCAGCAATGCATCTGAAATTTGGTCTGCCACTTTATCCGGATGACCTTCAGATACGGATTCACTTGTAAATAGGTAACTCATTATCCCAAAATTTTTCTTCCGGTTAGAATCCGGATAGGTTAAACAATAATTATAACGCGGGATAAATGATT
The DNA here is from genome assembly GCA_002419285.1 of Prolixibacteraceae bacterium UBA5740. Taxonomy (GTDB): domain Bacteria; phylum Bacteroidota; class Bacteroidia; order Bacteroidales; family Prolixibacteraceae; genus UBA1413. The sequence continues at coordinate 91,054 of DIFU01000050.1, forward strand.
GAAAAGCAAGTACTAACCCGATTGTTTTAGCATTTTTTTTCGGTGGTTGCAATCAATCACAAATTTTTCCACGTAGCGGCGTAAAGTTACACTTCTTTTTGAAACAAAAAAAGAGTCAAATGGATTATTTAATTTTGCATTTTCAAAATCAGCGAGTTAGTGAGTGAAACACCTCTTCCAGGTTTTGCTGTTTTTCGACCATGGCCAGTATGACTAGGTCGTTCTTAACCGCAAACCTGAATATTTCGGGTCGTATGTCTGATGAGCTGTTCGAGGAGAGCAGGTATCCACCGGCAGAACTCTCACAATTGTTTACGCCACTAATGCTAAGAAGTTTATCGTTCACGACCTGTTTGTCGAAACTTACAAACACTTTTTGGCCAACTCTTTTTTCGAGATTCCCAATTTCCTCTATTCGACTGTCGGCGACAAGTTTTCCCTGATTTATGATGACGATTCTTTTACAGATGGCCTCAATTTCCTGCAGTATGTGGGAAGATAACACGACCGTCTTTTCCTTGCTGATTTCTGAAATAAGTGATCGGATCTGTACCAGCTGATTGGGGTCCAGTCCTGAAGTTGGTTCATCGAGAATCAGCACTGATGGATCGTGGATCAGTGCCTGTGCGAGTCCGACCCTCTGACGGTAGCCCTTCGACAATGCCCCTATTTTTTTATGTTTTTCATTTTCCAGTCCAGTAATTCCAATCATTTCCCACACCCGTTTATGACGATTGTGCAATTTGTAAAAGCCGGCAACGATATCCAAATACTCTGTAATGTATAAATCAGAGTAAAGGGGATTGTTCTCGGGGAGATATCCAACATCTTTTTTGAGTTCAATGCTGTCGACATGCACTTTATTCCCATTAATCAAAACCGTTCCTGAACTGGCCTGAATAAAGCCGGTCATGATTTTCATGAGTGTCGATTTTCCGGCACCGTTAGGCCCAAGAAGACCAAGCATTTCGCCCTTGCTGATCGAAAATGAAATATTGTCCAGGGCTTTCTGGCTGCCATATAACTTGGATATGTTTTCTATTTCAACAGTCATCTTCATTTCGTATCAAACAAAAATAGTTGATTCTTTTTAAATTTACCTGAATGGATTAAATTTGCATTTCACGGCTTGGGCTTTTGGACATGGAAAATTCAAATTTCAGATATATAGATAACTTATGTCGTTTTGAACGATATAAGACATCAGAGGTAAAACTAGGGATGGTTTCAGTGGGAGGCGATCAGCCAATCAGGATACAATCCATGACCGATACAGATACCAAGGAAACGGATGCCACGGTTGAACAGATCATCCGCATCATAAAAGCCGGTGCTGATTATGTGCGTGTTACCGTGAAGGATACCCGCGATGCCGAAAATTTGAGATTTATCAAAAAGGAATTGGTAGACCGTGGCTACGACAATCCATTGGTCGGAGATATCCACTTTAATCCCAAGCTTGCCGAAATTTCTGCAAGATATATTTCCAAAATCAGGATCAATCCCGGTAATTTTTATGATAAACGTGCCTCCTTTAAGCCCAAAGTGTACACTGATGAGGAGTATCGGGATGAGCTGAAGAATATTGAGGAATTGTTCGTTCCATTCCTTCAGATGCTGAAAAAAAGCAATACTGCCCTTCGGATCGGGGCAAATCAAGGTTCCCTTTCCGACCGGGTTATGAGCCGATATGGGGATACCCCAACAGGAATCGTGGAGTCAGTCATGGAATTTCTCCGCATCTGTAAAAAGGAGGATTTTCAACATGTGGTTATTTCAATTAAGTCGAGCAATACCAGGGTAATGGTTTATACCGTCAGGTTACTTTGCTTCAAAATGCGCCTCGAGGATATGAGCTATCCTCTCCATCTTGGAGTTACTGAAGCCGGGGAAGGTGAAGAGGGCCGGATCAGGTCGGCCGTGGGAATTGGCGCCCTTTTAGCCGACGGAATTGGGGATACCATCAGGGTATCATTGACAGAGAGCCCGGAACGTGAAATTCCGGTTGCCCGAAAACTGATCAGTCACTTCAGAAGTTATTATAACCATCAGCCAATATCTGCTCCTTTACATGCCCAGACAAATCCGTTTGAATATGAGAGAAGGTCCACCCGTCCGGTCTTGAATATGGGAGGACAATCCTTGCCTGTGGTGGTTGCTGATCTGGGTGAACGATCCTTGGCCGAAATCTTGCCCATTCGGGGGAAACTGATTCCTGATTACTTCCTCCAGGGTAATAAAATTCTTGATATCCAGGGCAATTATTATCCGGTAATATCACTTGAAGAGTATCTTTTTGAAAGTACCCGCTGGGGAAGGATGAAATTCATCAGGACCAATAAACAGGAGTTTGACCGTTTTATGGCCATGCATCCTGAAATAATGACGAAGCTAAAACAGACCAGGAAAACAGTCCTGATTCTTGAGAGTTATAACCGGAACCCATTTGCCGAGCTTCGGGCATTCTTCATGATGCTGGAAACCCATATCTGGAAAGTACCTGTTATTATCCACAGAAAATATAACGAAAAGTCCCTCGAGGATTTGCAGATCAAGGCATCTGCCGACCTGGGCGGATTGTTCATCGACGGATATGGTGATGGCCTTTGCTTAACCGATGATGATGAAAGCATTACTTTTACTGAATTGAAGGATCTTAGTTTTGGTATCCTTCAGGCTTCCCGGATGCGAATGTCCAAAACTGAGTTTATCTCTTGTCCGGGTTGTGGCCGTACCTTGTTCGACCTTCAGGAAACCACCAGAAAGATAAAGGAACATTTTGGTCATCTGAGTCATCTTAAAATTGGGATAATGGGTTGCGTGGTTAACGGTCCCGGTGAGATGAGCGATGCTGATTACGGCTTCGTAGGTGCCGGAAAGAACAACGTCAACCTGTATAAGGGCCAAAAATTGGTTAAACGTCACATCCCATACGAAAACGCGGTGGAAGAACTGGAGCAGCTAATCCGTGAGAACGGGGATTGGAATGATAAGTAATGAGGCGTTTCCTGCTTATTTTTTTTATTGTCCTGACCACTGATCTGATGGCTGGTGAAGGAAACAGGCTTACCTGGCAGGTTGATGTTTTAAGCAGACATTACTGGCGTGGAAATGTTTTCGGAAATGGTCCCGCCATTGAACCCCAAATTGCCTTTGGCCATAAAAATTTTACATTCAATGTCTGGGCATCCTATACATTCGACGAAAGTTACAGTGAAATTGATCTCTATCCAGTTTTATCGTTTGGGAATTTTGAATTTACCTTGTTCGACTATTATAATCCCATACCCGGAGAGGAGAACCGCTTCTTTGACTTTTCGGATGACGGTAACAGACATTCCGGAGAAATCGTGGTGGATTTTGCTTCTTCCAATTTTCCGGTCACTTTGATGTGGGCTACATTCCTTTACGGTGACGGACATTTACTTACCGACGAACACCTGTATTCAACCTATATCCAGGCAGCTTACCCCTTTCAATTTGCCGGAACCAACGTGGAAGTGTCGACAGCCCTGACGCCTTGGGAGGGTTATTATAATGATAGCTTCGGATGGGTTCATGCCGGACTGGCAGTCTCTGATCAGATCAGAATTGATGACCGAACCTCGGTTCCGCTCAAATTCGCCCTGAATTTCAATCCGGCTGCCTCCCGTGCCTGGTTTATCTTTAGCATTGGCCTTGGCCGCACAAATGAATAATCAGGGATAATCAATTTTTATGGCAAAGATCGACTTTAAACCGGGAACCATGATTTATCCGTTGCCGGCAGTGATGGTTAGTTGCGGGGAGACCCCAGAGGAGTATAATATTATCACTATTGCCTGGACTGGCACCATCTGTAGTGATCCCCCAATGTGCTACATTTCGGTTAGGCCGGGCCGTACCTCCTTTCCCATAATCCAGAGGACAGGGGAGTTTGTCATCAACCTTACCACCGAAAGGCTTGCCCGGGCTACCGACTGGTGCGGATGCCGGCCGGGCCGCAAGTATAATAAATGGAAGGAAATGGGTCTGACCCCACAACAGTCAAAGGTAATAAAGGCACCTGGCATTGCCGAATCTCCCGTGAATATTGAATGCATCGTGAAACAGGAAATACCTCTGGGTACCCACGTCATGTTTGTGGCCGAAGTTGTCAATGTCAGTGTCGATGACACCTATATGGATGAAAACGGGGCATTCAGCTTCGCCCGTGCAATGCCCCTGGTCTATAACCATGGGCATTATTTCGGACTTGGAAAACAGATCGGGAAATTTGGCTGGACTGTCGAACGAAAACCTAAAAAGGGATAACGTTACTTTTTATTGTTGATTTGTTCCTGTACAAGAGCGTCGATCACTGCAACCGCGGTAATGTTTACGATATCCCGAACCGAACTTTCAAAATCAGTGAAATGGATTGGTTTATTCAGTCCCATTTGCAATGGACCGATTGATTCACCTTCGGCCATTTCCTGTAACAGCTTATAAGCATTGTTTGCCGACGATAAATTGGGGAATATAAGCGTATTGACATCTTGTCCCTTCAACCTGGAAAACGGATATTTCCGGTCTCTAAGGTCCCTGTCGAGGGCAAAGTTCACCTGCATTTCTCCGTCAATGGCTAAATCGGGAAACTCTTCCTGTAGCACCTTCACGGCCTCATGAACGGAAGCCGGGCTTCCTACCTCATCAGATCCGAAGTTGGAGTAGGAGAGCATGGCCACTTTGGGTTCCCTTGCAAACAAACGGACTGTATTTTGTGCAAGCCTTGCGATGTCTATCAGTGTTTCAGTCGATGGATGCCTGTTAATCAGGGTATCGGCAAGGAAGAAAGTCCCTTTTGAGGAGCTGAAAATATGCATGGTGGCAAAGTGATTGTACCCTTCCCTGATACCAATTACCTCTTTCGCTACCTTGATGGTATTGGAATATTTCGTGTATAAGCCTGTGATGAATGCATCGGCATCCCCTGTTTCGACCATCATCATGCCAAAATAATTCCGCTCAAACAACTTATCATTGGCTTCCTCGAGTGTGGCTCCCTGCCTTCCCCTCTTTTCTGTGAAGAGGCGGGCATATCTTTCACGGCGTTCAGCCTCCCTGTCGTGCCTGAGATTGACAATTTCGCAGCCCTCCAGACTGACATTCAGTTCGGCAGCTAGTTTTTCGATTCGTTCATCGTTGCCCAACAGGATTGGATGACAGATACCTTCCTGGTATGCTTCCACCGCAGCTTTAAGCATGTTGGGGTGTGATCCCTCAGCAAAAACTACGCGCCTGGGATTCTCTCGGGCCATCTCACGAAACCTACGGGTCAGTTTCGATTCATAACCCATCAGGTTGCGGAGATTTACCTTATAGGCATCCCAATCGGTTATTGGCTTGCGCGCCACTCCTGAATCGATGGCTGCCTGGGCTACAGCTGCCGAGACCTCGGTTATCAACCTTGGATCTACCGGTTTCGGTATGATATAGTCCCTGCCAAAGGAAAGCTTATTTACATTATAGGCATTATTGACTATGTCCGGTACGGGTTGTTTAGCCAGGTTTGCGATAGCCTGACACGCTGCAAGTTTCATTGCCTCGTTGATTTGGGTGGCCCGGGTATCAAGCGCACCCCGGAAAATATAAGGGAACCCGATGACATTGTTGATCTGGTTCGGATAATCAGACCGGCCTGTGGCAAATATGATGTCCTCACGGGAAGCTTTTGCATCTTCAAATGAAATTTCGGGAGTTGGATTCGCCAAAGCAAAAACAATTGGATTTGGTGCCATTTTTTGAACCATTTCCTTGCTAAGAACATTCCCTTTTGAAAGTCCCAGAAAAACGTCCGCTCCTGCAATAGCTTCCTCTAGCGTGGAAATACCAGTCCGGGAAGTTGCGAATTGTCTTTTGGAATCATTCAAATCAGACCGGTTGATTGATAACACACCTTTACTGTCGAGCATAACGAGATTCGAAGCTTGCACACCCAGGGCGATATAGAGCTTGGAACATGAAACGGCAGAAGCTCCTGCACCGTTGACTACTACCCTGACTTCCTCAATTTTTTTACCGGTCAGCTCCAGAGCATTAAGTAATCCTGCCGCTGAAATAATGGCAGTACCATGCTGATCATCATGCATCACTGGTATGTCAAGCTCTGCCTTAAGCCGTTCCTCAATTTCAAAGCATTCAGGAGCCTTAATATCTTCCAGGTTAATTCCTCCGAAGGTTGGTGCAATGGCCTTCACAACCTGGATGAATTTTTCAGGATCTTTCTCATTGACCTCAATATCGAAGACATCAATGCCAGCATATATCTTGAAAAGGAGTCCCTTTCCTTCCATTACCGGTTTTCCTGCCAGGGCTCCGATATCGCCTAATCCCAATACGGCTGTCCCATTTGAAATAACCGCTACCAGATTACCTTTCGTGGTATATTCATAGGCAAGATCCGGGTTTTTTTCGATTTCCAGACAAGGTTCTGCAACCCCGGGTGAATATGCGAGTGATAAATCGGCTTGGGTACTATGTGGTTTGGTGGGTTTTACTTCAATCTTTCCTGGCTTTCCTTCAGAATGATATTTCAGGGCAGCCTCTTTTGTAATCTTAGTCATTATAACAAATTTATATCTTATGTGGTTTTTGTGCGCAAATTTAATTTTATATCTATTGGTTTAGTTGCAAACTGAAACCGAAATAAGATAAACTTCATTTTAGGTGCAATAAAAAAGGGAGCTCAATAGCTCCCCTTTCAAATGTTAACCCCCAAACACACAATGTCAGATCTGTATCTGACGTGAAGTATTGCAAAAATAAAAATTATCAATATTGTAAAATAGGTGCCAATGGAAAAACTTGTTTTTTTATAAAGTAATCCTTCTGATATTTAATAATTAACAAAGTTGATGCATTCCTGGCAAATATTTAAGCAATATGCTTTTAGCGAATTGTTGATGTCTTAATTTTTTAGATGCACATGCCGAATTGGAACTTTACTAAAATGCATCATCCAAGGTCCTGACAGTCAGTACTTCATCCAATCTGTCAGGTGATATACCGGAAACCAATTGTATAGTTTGTGACTTGCCCGGAAGCAGATCGAAGTAATTATCAGTGAAGAATCCCTCTTCATCCCCTATCTGGAAATATACATTTTTGGCCAGTTTATCTGTTGTGACTTCGATGTTGAAACCGTTTCCAGAGGGTGTAACCGAGTATTGCACATTGGGTTTTTGAATCTTCAACTCCTTAAAAGGTCTCAGATATAATACATTCTCGGAAATAACCTCATCCCCCTTCATCAACCGGGTCACGATCATTGATTGCCGGGTGTCATTCTTTCCGACAAATTTGTTGAGTTCTTCTGAAAATACCAGGGTATTGGAATTTGCATCAACACTTACCTCCTGCTCTTTGCTGACCAGTTCGCGACCTTCAAAATCGATTAAACTGATATTCAGGATTGCATCCAATCCTTCAAGTTTATCATTCAGGACTGAGACTTTTAGTTCATTTCCTGACCTGTAGGGAGATACCAGGATGGGTTCAAAACCTTTCATCACATAATACTGCAGAGCTTTCCACCTTTGGTAATAATCGGTTGAACTCCATGATGCAACCGGCCATACATCATTCAATTGCCAGTATAATGAACCCATGCAGAAGGGGGCCGCCCGCCGGTGTCCCTCCAGTCCAAATTTAATACCTTCAGCTTGTAAGATATGATTGACATACAGGAAGGATTCAAAATCCCGTGGCATGTTATATTCCTTAAGCATATAGTATTCAATGGTTTCGTTTCCTATGGACGACCGCTGGTGCGATTTCATGACATCTGAATAAATATTGTAATCTTCAGGGAGCGCATATTTTTTTATGGTGGTGATATCAGGGAATGACTGGAATCCATATTCACTCATGAACCTTGCAATGTGTGTTGCGTAATTCTCAAAAGGCTCTTTTCCCCACCAAACGCCCCAAAAATGTTCATCACCATTCACCAGATCAGGAACAATGCCTTCGCCCGATTGGGGACTGGAAGCCCAATACCCACGTTGTGGATCGAATTCACGTACTACCTCAGGAAGCACTTTGTGGAAGACATCTTCATAGTATTTCCATATTTTGGCAGCATTTTCAGGACTTTTTTCTTCTTCTATCCTTTTCCATCCCCAGTTATACCAGGCAATGAGGTTTTCGTTGTTACCACACCAGAGAGCAACACTTGGGTGGTTTCGCAGGCGTTTGACGTTGTCAATAGCTTCCTGCTTCACATTTTCAAGAAAAGCTTCATCACCGGGGAACATGGCACAGCCAAACATAAAATCCTGCCAAACCAGGATTCCTGATTCATCGCAGAAATCATAGAAACGGTCATCTTCATAAGCTCCTCCACCCCATACACGGATCATGTTCATGTTCGATAACCGGGCTGTATTAACTACTTTCCGATAGTTTTCGGTGGTCACCCGGGGCAGGAATGCATCGTTGGGTATATAATTGACTCCTTTCATAAAAACCGGTACGCCATTTAGCTTAAAGTAAAAGGAAGTACCTTGCTCATCTTTGTCGCGAACGAATTCAAGGGTACGAATGCCGATTCTCCTGTCGAGTGAAGTTGTGTTTCCCGAAACGGAAACTTTCGCAGTGAGGTTGTAAAGATAGGGTTCGCCCAATCCGTTCGTCCACCACAGGCGTGGATTGGTTATCTCAAAATTCAGGGAATATTTGTTGATTCCTGGCAAAAGCCTTATTTTTTCAAGGGCCAATACGGTGCCTTCACTTTCGATGGTCACGGTTGCTGCCTGATCTTCCTGACTGTCAATCTCGAAAACAGAAGTGAGCATGGCTCTTTCTTCTGACACTTCGTTCTGGACAATTTGTACATCTTCAATCCGGGCGTCGTCCCAGGCAAAGACGTATACTGGTCTCCAAATGCCACTGGTCACTAACCTTGGGCCCCAATCCCAACCGAAGTGATATCCTGCTTTTCGGGTATAGATACTAACCTTTTTGCCATCAGGAACCTGTCCGATCACGGCCAGGTCGTTGTCGGAAACTGGTATGACAAATCCCTGGGCATCATACTTTTTAAGTCCTTCGGCGATGGGAGACTTAAGCAATATTCTAAGTTCGTTGCTTCCTTCTTTCAGGTAAGGTTTGATGTCAGCCATCCATTCCCTGAACATGTTATCTGCCTTGAGCACCTCCTGTCCGTTCAAAAAAACATCGGCATAAGTATCAAGACCTTTGAAATCAAGGGCAATCCGGTCCTTTTTAAGTAATTCGGCTGTTACCTGGAATTGTGTCTGATATTCCCAGTCTTCCTTGTCGATCCATTGCACATCGTGTTCGTTCAACCTGAAAAAGGGATCCTCGATCACTCCGTTTGCCATCAGATCGGTATGAACGGTTCCGGGAACAGTCGCCGGCATCCATTTTTCATCTCCCGCCTGCCTGAATTCCCAGGATTCACTCAATTCAATGGTTGTCAATAGATCCCCGTTTTGGGAACTACATGATGCAAGCCAGATTAAACTTGCCAGTACAATGACTGTATGGAATATTCTCTTATTCATAGGATCATGAATTTTTCTTCAAAAATGCTAAAAGTTACGGGGATGTCAAACTCCCTGATCCTTAAAAACAAGGATTCATTGTTGACAATTTTCAAATTTCGGCTTGAGGTTCTTTCAGGAGAAATAGCAAGGGGACTGATTATTGTTTTAACATGATGCGGGTTTGACTGAATATTCTGGGATATTTGCGAAAGGGGGATCGCCTTGGCTGTTACAATGCTGATTATTAGGCGACAGGTCTATTGGTTGAATAAAAAAAGCTGTCCCGGAAAATCCGAAACAGCCTTACTGTATATGATTGAAAGTTGTTATTCGAGAACAGCTGCGACACCGGGAAGGCTTTTACCTTCGAGGTATTCGAGAAGTGCACCTCCGGCAGTTGAAATATAAGAGACGCCATCGGCAAAGCCAAACTGGTTGACACAAGCAACGGAATCACCACCACCAACGAGAGAGAAGGCTCCTTTGGCGGTAGCAGCCACAATGGCTTCACCCACAGCCCTGCTTCCATTGGCGAATGTTTCCATTTCGAAAACACCCACGGGACCATTCCAAAGTATGGTTCCTGAATTTTCAATGACGTTTTTGAAGGAGGCAATACTCTGCGGACCAGCATCGAGACCCATCCAGCCTTCAGGGATGGCATTTGCCGGAACTACCTTGGTGTTTGCGTCATTCGCAAAAGCATCGGCAGCGACTACATCGGTTGCCATGTGTATTTTCACACCTTTTTCGGCAGCCAGTTTCTGAATTTTCAGTGCCATTTCAAGGTAATCATCTTCACAGAGTGATGTACCGATGTTGCCACCGTTGGCTTTCACAAAAGTAAAAGTCATTCCGCCACCGAGAATAAGGTTGTCAACTTTATCCAACAGGTTTTCAATGATGGTAATCTTGGTTGATACTTTTGCTCCACCCATAATGGCGGTCAGTGGGCGTTGCGGTTTTTTCATGACTTTATCCAGACTTTCCACTTCGCTTTCAATCAGGAAACCGAACATTTTGTCATTTGGGAAAAACTGGGCTATAACGGCGGTCGATGCATGTGCCCTGTGAGCGGTACCGAAGGCATCGTTGATCCAACAATCACCGTTTTCAGATAGCTGTCGTGCAAATTCAACGTCTCCTTTTTCTTCGCCCTTGTGGAAACGCAGGTTTTCGAGCAGTAATACTTCACCTGGCTTGAGTGCTTGGGCAATGGTTTTTACTTCCTCACCAATACAATCGGGAGCAAGTTTCACTTCGACACCCAGTAATTTGCTGAAAGGTGCAACAAGGTGGCGCATTGAGTATTTATCGGTCGGACCCTCTTTCGGTCTTCCAAAGTGTGACATAATGATGGGAGAACCACCTCCTTCAATTACTTTTTTGATGGTGGGGATTGCGGCCCTGATTCGGGTATCGTCAGTTACTTCGAAATTTTCGTTCAGCGGGACATTGAAATCCACACGGATCAAAGCTTTCTTTCCGGTAAAATCGTACGAATGTATGGTCTGCATATCTCTAATTATTAGTTGTTTTGTTGAATCAAAGATAAGGATTATTTAGCGTTAGTTTTTTTAACGGAGTAAGGTATATCTGAATTTAATGTTCAAATAACCTCATGGTTCACTCGAAAAACATTCCATGGTTATGACCGTTTGTTTACGGATATCCCTTATTTTTGGCTACCGGCCGAAAGTGGATCGGAAATATTCAGAATAAGTGATTTCATATGTTTTTTAAAGATATCATCGGGCAGGGTAAAATCAAAGAGCGGCTCATCAGGTCGGTACATGAAGAGCGCATCAGCCATGCACAACTATTTTCGGGACCTGAAGGTAATGGGAAACTGGCTCTGGCTCTTGCCTATGCCCAATACATCTCATGCCGTAACCGCACTGAAAATGAAAGTTGTGGTGTCTGTCCTTCCTGCAGGAAGTATCAAAAACTCCAACATCCTGACCTTCATTTCGTTTTTCCGATCTATAAGCCAAAGGGAGTACAGAAATCATACTGCGATGATTTTTTGAAACAATGGCGCGAAATGGTGTTGAAGTCACCATACTTCGGACTGAACCAATGGGGAAGCTTCATCGAAGCCGAGAATTCTCAGCTGACTATTTATTCCCATGAAAGCGAATCTATTATCCGTAAGTTGAACATCAAGCCATTTGAAGCTGAGTTCAAGGTGATGATCATATGGCTACCCGAAAAAATGAACATTGCCTGCTCCAATAAGTTGCTGAAAATGATTGAGGAACCACCGGTGAAGACCTTGTTTCTCATGGTAACCGAAAACGAAGCTGACATCATTTCCACGATCCGCTCACGTACCCAGGTTATAAAGATTCCGAGAATTAGTGATGTTGACCTTCAGGAGCATCTCACCCAAACTGGTTTGTATGATGCGGAAACCATGGCAGGCATGATCCATCATGCTGGAGGCAATTATCTGAAAGCCATAGAGTTTTCTGAACCATCGGAGGATAAAAAGTACTTTTTCGACATGTTTCAGAACGTCATGCGACAAGCGTATTCCGCTGGCAAAAACAATGGGGCCATTATTGAGTTGCTCGATACAGCGGAAGAGTTGGCAGGAATCGGAAGGGAAAGGCAGAAGGACTTTTTTCTGTATGCCATGCAGCTGACACGGGAATTTTTTATGATGAACCTGAAGAAGCCGTCGCTGGTTTATCTCAATCAGGAGGAAAAATTATTCGGCGAAAAGTTTTCTCCTTTTATCAATGAACGGAATGTGACTCATTTTAACAGAATTTTTGAGGAAGCTTACCTGCATATCAGCCGGAATGGTAATCCCAAAATTGTTTTTACCGATTCCTTGCTGTCCATTATCCGTTTCGTCAGGAAGTGATGGTCTCCCGGCATAGGTCTTACTTAATGAATCAATACAATAAACAACGAAATTGCATATGATCCGACGTTTTTTCATTATTGCCTTTTGGGTATTGACGTTCAATTCCTTTGCTTATGCACAAACAATACCTGAAGTTGACCTGAATGCATATCATGAAATTTCAAGTCACGACTTGCTCGGTTTCGCTGCTGAGTTAAGTTCTGAGAAATATGGAGGACGATTGTCTGGATCCCCCGGTTATGAAATGTCGGCACGATGGGTGGCAGAAAGGCTACAGGAATGGGGCCTGAAGCCCGGGGTGGGAGATACCTCCTATTTCCAATGGTTTCCGAATGCCTGGACTGATGTACTGGAAACCGGGAGTGTTAGGCTATTGCCGGTTAAAGGATCTGACCAGAAGGAACGGGTACTGAAGTTCCCCGAAGACTTCTTTCCAGGTTCAAATTCTGCCTCTGGAAAGGTCGAAGGGGAGGTGGTGTATGTAGGATTTGGTATCTCTGCTCCTGAGTTGGGATATGATGATTATGCAGGGATGGATGTAAAAGGTAAAATCCTGTTAATGGAGACAGGGGTGCCATATACCGCAAATGATCCGGACTTAAAGAGGTGGGAACCCTATAGTTATCATCGTTATAAGTTTCAACGGGCCAAGGATTTGGGAGCGGCTGGCCTTTTATATGTCGGGCTCGTAGCCAATCCCAATACCTCTTTTATTGAGGGTTTTCTTAATGCCCATATAAGTGAGGAAGTGGCTGATGAATTGGTCAGACCGGTTGTGAACCGACCTTTTGCAGATTTAAAAAGGGAAATTGTTAAAGACATGAAACCGGGCTCTTTTTACCTGAACCGAAAGGCTGAAATTACTGCCCGGACAAAGCATTATCCTGACGCCATGTCGTGTAATGTGATTGGTTATATTGAAGGTACAGATCCTGAACTGAAGAAGGAAGTCATCATCATCGGGGCCCATCTCGACGGACAGGGCAGTCCGGGTGCACTGTTTCCCAGCACCCTTGACAATGCTTCAGGCGTGGCTGACCTTTTAGGTGCCGCAAAGGCATTGGCATCTTCCGAGGTAAAACCTGCCCGATCGGTAATGTTTTTGTTTTTCGGAGGCGAGGAGTGTGGTCTTTATGGTAGCACAAAATATGTAAATGAACCGCAATGGCCTAAAGAGAAGACACTGTTCATGATGAATCTCGATATGGTTGGAAACGGAAAAGGTTTTTTCATGAGTGGAGGGTTGTCATTCCCCAACTATTACCGCCCATTTGAAATGGCAAATAACAAGTACCTACACAGAGAAATGCGTACATCTGAATTGAGACCATCATTTGGAAGACCTCGCACCGACGGTGCCGTATTCGAGAAGGGCGGATATTCAGTCTTAAGCTTATGGACTACACAGTCGGTGAAGCCTGTCTATTACCATCACCCCCTGGATAACATTGATGCCCTGACTCCTGAAATCATGGAAGACGCCGCTAAGCTGCTCTACCTGGGAATCATGGGCGCCGCAAACGACAGAAACTGAGCAAAGCGGAACGGATCTTTTTTTACGCTGGAATTCATTACTTTAAAATTACCCAAAATCCATATGATATGCCAAACGAAGGGAAAATCTTAAAAATGCGTACTGAATTCGCTTCACCTGTGAAGTATTTTCTTCCGTTAGGCAACGATGAGGTCTACATGAATGAATTATTGGATAAGGAGGTCAAATTTTATTTTACAGGCCAGATCAACTGCATTTCATGTGGAAAGATGACCAAGACCTCCTTCGGTCAAGGATTTTGTTATAATTGCCTGCAAACAGCACCTGAAGCCAGTGAATCGGTGA
>DIFU01000106.1 GCA_002419285.1 Prolixibacteraceae bacterium UBA5740
TCATGCCGTGAATCACCGGGAAAATTGAGCTCTACATTCTGCCTTGTCAAATCAATGGCTTTGACTGAGGCATCAACGGAATGGACCAATCGGGCACCACCCTGCATCGCCGCGAATGAAAATCCGCCGGTGTAGCAGAACATATTCAGCACATCGCGGTCTTTCGACAATTCACCCACCAGTTTGCGGTTCTCGCGCTGATCGACAAAGAAGCCGGTTTTCTGTCCTTCCTCCCAATCGACCCTGAACTTCAGTCCATATTCACTAACCATGTGTGATTCGGGTGCTGAACCTGTAACATACCCATCTTTTGCGGAAATATCCGCTTTAAACGGAAGGGTTTTTTCACTCTTGTCGTAAACAGCGGTCAGCTTATCGCCCAACACCTTATGCATGGCCCGGGCAATATCTTCGCGATGCCGGAACATTCCTACCGAATGTGCCTGCATTACCGCCACCCCGTTGTAATAATCGACAACCAGTCCGGGCAAACCATCCCCTTCTCCATGGAGAAGCCTGAAGACATCGGTACCTGAATTTTCGAAAAAAGGCAGGTGCTTTCGGAGGCTCCAGGCATTTTCAATCTTGGTGTTCCAGAAATCATCGTTGACAACACACGGAGTGAAAGAAATGATTCTCACGGCAATAGATCCGATCTGGTAATGACCGATCCCCAGAAAATCACCATTGGAGGAAAAGACTTCAACCACGTCTCCTTCGTCAGGTTTCCCCTGGATCGATTTGATGGCACCCGAGAAAACCCATGGGTGGAAACGGAGAAGGGACTGTTCCTTGCCAGGTTTCAGTATAATTTTAAGATAAGGTACATTCATTCTCCGTTCGTGTAAAACAGTTTTTCATAAATCAGGAGGGAGGTCCAGGCATCCGTGGCAGCATAAACCATTTGCTGTGGCGTCAGCTCATCGGCTTCCCAGTTGGTCAGCTGCTGCGATTTGGAGATCCTGAAACCGCA
Source organism: Prolixibacteraceae bacterium UBA5740 (assembly GCA_002419285.1). GTDB lineage: Bacteria > Bacteroidota > Bacteroidia > Bacteroidales > Prolixibacteraceae > UBA1413. The sequence continues at coordinate 974 of DIFU01000106.1, forward strand.
AAGGATGGCGCAAAGTTTCTTCAGGCTGAAATTGATGATCCCTGAATTTTTGGCATGGTCCTGCAGTTCGATAAAACCTCCCGGCTTGAAGCGGGAAACCTTCTGCAGGGCGATGATGTCATCACGAATGGCAACTCCAGCCTTGATGATTTCCGGGTCAGACAGCAGCTTCTTCAGGCCATCGGGCATTCCGATCCTTTGCATCCTGAAAAGGAAAGCCCTTTCATTCGTGGAAAGCTGCAGAAGTGCCACCTTGTGATTATCTCCTTTCCGGAAGGCGGGTTTGGTTTCCGTATCAAATCCGAGCACGTCAAAACGGCTCAGGTATTCCAACGCAATCTTAACCATGTGCTGGTTCTCGACAAGGACAATTTCGCCTTCAAAAGTCTTTAATGGCAGACTTACCAGCTCTTCGGTCGTTATACTTTCTTTAAACATACTTTTGTTTTATTGGGGATCCTGGTTGAAAAACCGGTCAATCCATTTTCCCTGCTGGGGCTCTTCATCGTCGTCGGGGCGAAAATTGGAAAGGTCCGTACCGCTCCAGTCAATATCGGAATGAACCAGCTGGTGGAGGGCCCTGAGTACATTTACCAGTCTTTGTCCCCATGTATCCCTGAAATGCTCCATGCAATCGGCCAGGGAATCCTGCATGACCTCCTCATTTCCAAAATTATAGGATGTTATAAAGTCTTTGACATCCTGGTATACATCAAGAAGGCTTTCCGAAACTGATGCGGTCACCAGTTCAGATCCAAATTGCAGTTCAGGGTCAAACACCTCGTGGTACAGGTCGTACTCACCCAGTTTGTTGAGCCATTTTTGTTGATGCAGATTATAATCCAGTTCGGAAACATACCTTTCAACCTCTTCATCGAGGATTTTTTCAACCGGAGGAACCATACTGGCCTTGAAGTAAAGCAATGGCAGCAATTTCCGGGTAATGTCGAGCAACTGGGGTGTCGGATACTGGGTGCAGTTTTCAATGAGCTGGCAATATTCATTGGCTACAGCCACAAATTCAACCACATTTTTAGAATACACTATGTCGCCTGGGTTATTCATATATTCTCATTATCAAATTCTGCACAAAAATAACAAAATCCAAAGGGATGGTTATCCCAACGTTGCGATTAACTGCCCTTAGGATGCTGTTTCCATTCCAGCATGTTATCGACCCTGAATGTAACCTTGCCATGGTCGATCAGCCAGCGAAGGACCTCCCTCATCTTCGGACTGGATTCATCAAGCATGAAAAGAAGTTTCTCGTATGGCAAAGGTTCCTTTAAAAATTCCCTTATTTTCTCTTCGACCTGATCGAATTCATACTTACTGATATCCAGTTGGTTTCGCGACTGGCAAACATCGCAGGTGCCACATCGAACCGAATCCTTCTCTCCAAAATACTCAAGCAAGATTTGCGACCTGCATTTGGTATTGCTTGTGGCATAGTGGATTATTGATTCTACGCGGGCAAGAAAATCCTTTTTGCGAAGGTCATAATTCTCTTTTGAAAAACTGAGCCGGTCTTCGGCAATCCGCTCTTTCGTGAACAGGATATAGGGTGTTCTTTTTCTGGGGACGTAATCGATGATTTTATGTTTTCTGAGTTTTTTCAAATATTCAATAATGGCTTCGGTGGTAGTATGGGCGCGTGAGGCCAGCAAAGCCTCATCAATCACAACATATCCCGTAAAAAGTCCGGTATAGGATCGCAGCAACAGTTTAATGAAATCATCCAGTGATTCATTGGCCACCTGAAAGCGGTACAAATCATCGCGGTCAACGGTAAAATAGACTCGCGACGGAGTATCAACCTCCTCGGTAAATTCAATGTACCCTTGTCGCTGAAGTATTTTCAGGCTGTGATATACCATCCCCAGCGCCAACTTGTATGATTCGGTGAATGTCGCCATGGGAAAATCATAAATCTGTCCCTTACCGAAACCTTCGGCTACCTGAAGGAAATTACACACCGACTGATACACCCTTTTGATATAATCGATTTCAGGAAATGCAACGGTCAGGTGTTTTTTCAGCTTCAGCTTATCCGACTGGTTATAAAGGAGAACAGCTACAGCCCGCTTACCGTCGCGTCCGGCCCTTCCAGCTTCCTGGAAATAGGCTTCAAGGGAATCAGGGGGATCAATATGGATCACAAAACGCACGTCAGGCTTGTCTATCCCCATTCCGAAAGCATTGGTGGCAACAATGACACGGGTTTTCCCATTCTTCCATTCGTCTTGCTTCCGGCTGCGGATTTCGGCACTTAATCCGGCATGGTAATAATCGGCTGATATGCCGTTTTTCACCAGCAGCTCTTTTATATCGCGGGTTGCCCTTCGGTTCCTGACATACACAATGCCCGATCCTTTGGCTTTCATGATGGTCTTTACCAGATAGCCGGCCTTGTCTTCCTTCTCACGAACCATGTAAGTCAGATTGGGGCGGGCAAACGACATTGAGAGAAGGCAGGGTGATGTAAACTTTAGCTTTTCCTGGATATCCCTGGCCACCTCAGGGGTTGCAGTGGCGGTCAGCGCCAGGATGGGAATATCGGGGAAGAGAGGCCTCATGTCGGCAATCCTAAGATAGGATGGCCTGAAATCGTACCCCCACTGGGAAATGCAATGTGCCTCATCGACCGTGATCAGGTTCAGGTTCATGTTTCGGAGCCGTTCAATAAACCGCTCGGAAGCCAAACGTTCGGGCGAAACATACAGAAACTTGTAATCGCCCCATGAAGCATTGTCGAGTGCAATCTTCAGCTCCATGGCAGTCATTCCACTATGAATGGCCAAAGCCTTGATTCCCCGTCGGTTCAGGTTCTCGACCTGGTCCTTCATCAAGGCTATCAATGGTGTGATAACCAGGCACATTCCTTCCCTTGACAGACTGTACACCTGAAAAATGACCGATTTACCTCCACCGGTGGGAAGCAGTCCGAGGG
>DIFU01000114.1 GCA_002419285.1 Prolixibacteraceae bacterium UBA5740
TGGGGAGACATCTGTAATTCTATATTTGGAATTTTACCCACGTCTTGGCACGGATGAACACGAATATTCATCCATCCCAGGGAGCTACGCCGCCTGTAAAGTTATGGTCACTTTTTGATTGCTATGTTTGCCTGGACATCCAACCTGAATTTTGTCCGATCAAAGAAAGCCTTATTTGTTGAGTTTTCAATTGTCTTAAATCGGGGATGTTTGCGGTTGCATACGAAGGCTTTCAGATACTTGTACTCTGCAAGATTGTGATGTCTTTGGAGAAGTTTGATGGTGTTTTCGAGCTGTTTTGTCGCGTCAGGTATCCAGCCTCCGGATTGCTGATTCTTTAGCTCAACCAAATACAGGCTATCTTCAAAAGTGAGCATTCCGTCACATGTGCTTTCCTGGTCATTTGTTCCTTCCTTATTTACAGTAGTGCAATGATCTATGGCTGTAAATGCAATTTCGTGGCTGGGATTATTTATAACTCTTGCAATCCACCTTTCAGGATCACTGGTATTGGTATAAGCCTTCTTTCCATCCTGATCATCACAAATGCCAAAAAGCTTTTCCTTCCTTGCAGATTCCCTGCATGGCGAATTGAAAAAATCAATGCTCATAGTTCCTGCTCGAGTTCAAGGAGTGAATCAAAAAGTTCATTGCCTTCGGCAAGACTGTTATTCAGATAATTGTTATCGGAAGGTATACCCGCGATGGTATCAAGTTTCTTGATACTGCCATTAAGCTCGTTAAGCTCATAAATGATGAGATCATCTTCGGAAAGGAGGGATTTCTCAGGGACCAGCTCGTACAATCGGGTCAATGACCCAGTTCCTTTTGGCGAATTTTCAATTTTTCCCTGCAAATATTTTCCCTGGATGGCAACACCCAGGAAATTGATGATATATGGGCTATGGGAAGTCATGATTAATTTGTTTCCCTGATTCAGGTTATTGAAATTCAATAAGCTCTGGAGCAACTGCCATTGGGACTTGGGAAACAGGTTCTGTTCGGGCTCTTCCACAATATTGATGAATGCCGATTTATTGAATTTTGACGACAAAACTGACAAAGCGATCCTTTTTTGCTCATCGGTCAGGCTTGAATTTCTCCATATCTCCTCGACACCTTTCTTGAATCGTTGCAACTCCTCGCTGCTCATGGGCTCCTTGTTTTCACTTTGTTTTCTGATGGAGTGGGCCAGGTAATGCGAGACGAGGTATAATGGCACAACCGACTGAAATCCGCTTGAGGCTTCGGTCAACATCAATTTATATCCTTCACCTTTGAGGTTTAGGGTATCGTTAAGCTTGTCATATTCGATTCCGACATTATTGATCGGAAGCTTTTCAATGCCCTTTAATTCCTGTTTGGCATTGTCATATTCGGTAAGGAACTCCTTGAGGGAATCGGAAGAAAGCTTTAACTCCCTGGGTGTCTTTACATAGGTGATGAAGTTCCTTTCGGCTGGCACATACATGATTTGTGGCAGCAAATAGGATGGGTTTGATGTTTCATGAATTTCAAGCACGCCATCCTGAAATTTTAGGGAGTAGGCATCGCCTTCGTATTCAATGAAAGTATCTTCGTTGCCTTTCGATTTAAAATAATTTTCAAGCCGGTGGTAGTTTAGAAATTGGTTTTTTAGTCGGTTTCTTCGTTCGAACCATTTTTTATCGTAGTCGCCCCTGAAGAGGGCCTTTTCAATCCATGTAAACGTGGAGATTAATTTGGCGACCGTACTTTTTCCAGAGCCTTGATTCCCAATGAAAACCGTGACCTTCTTAATGTCAATCCAGCCATCGTTTCCTATCAGGCCTTCCTTTACAGGTCCGAAATTTTTGATTTTTATCCTGCTCATCGGTTGTTTGTCGATTGTGATGATCAAAAATACAATTTATTTAGTTTCCGCAACAATTCTTGTATTTACGGCCGCTGCCGCAGAAGCAGGGATCGTTGCGGCCGATCTTTTTGGGAGGGGTGGCAGGCTGGTTGGGATTCCCCGTTATGGAGGGATTGAAGGGGAACGGCACCACCCGGCCTTCCTTGTCGGGCTGGCTGCCAGGTTTCGGGTAAACAAACGGGGTCTTGGGCAGCGGCAGGAGATTCGGTTTCTCGTATTTCTCGAATACCTCGCTGGGAGTGTTCCCTTTCAGTATCCAGCGGGGAATGTGATTGGTGAATTCCATATAGGCCTGCACTAATTCTTGCAGCTTCTTCTTGTCCAGCGTAAATGATTTGGTCAGCGTCGACAGGATATCCGAAGCATGCACGTCGTTGTTTACAAGCATCCATATTTCACTGATTGTACGATCTGCCGCTTCTTCCGAAGCCATGTTTTTTGCAAGAATTTTCCGGAATTCACGGGTGGCCGCATTGGTAGGAGGCATGGGATGGTAAGTGTCGCCAGAGGCCAATATCTCTTCGAGGGTGAACTTCCGGGGCTTGAGCCCAGGTCGTGCCTGCATTTCTGCGAGGATATCGTAATGATCCAAAAGGAAGCCTGACTGGTACTCCATGGTGGTATCCATGTATTCGAGACTCTGCAGTTCATAGGAGTCGCCAAAGCATTTCATGATATCATAGTCATAAAATTCAGGATCGAATTCCCTGGCCAATTTGCGAATTTCATATATGTCCAGCACCCCGTAAAGGTTAAGCAATCCGGTCAGCATTTGCCGGCGCCTGAATTTTGTCGAATTCGGGTTCTGGCTTGCGATGTAGGGATCAATTCTGGTTTTCAGCCGTTCGACCAATTCGTAACTGATAAATGCGTACGGTAAATTATCTTCATCGACGGTGAATACCACGATACCCATAGATTCGAGTGAGTCGTTCTTTACAGGATGGTTATGAATCAGCCTGGGGGTGGGATCGTGGACGAAATCATGGAGTCTCATCAGTTCGCTCCACGATAACTGGTTGAGAAGCACCAGCGGTTCATGTAAAATTACGGATGACAGCGTAGCCGCGAATGGTTCCTTACGCAGGCTCGACTTGATCTTGATATGGAGTCGGCGGGCCATGGTTACCAAATCTTCCTTGGTGCCGCCCATAAGCATATCCTTGAGAGAGACGATCGGTAGTTCCATTGGATTTTGATGTAAGTTTGTTTCAAATTTAGTTTTTTTGACAACAACTACATATAACGGGAACGTGTTTGTAGTTTTTTAAATTGGGTTTAAAAAATTTCTCTGGGATTGATTTTCAGGAATTCCTCCCAGGGTATGCCACCGGTACCGACCAGCATGACTTTATCGGGATGGAATTTGTCGTTAAAGATGGCCATCCCGGTGTTTTCGGCACTGGCTCCGCTTTTTACCTCAATCCCGATGACCTTGTTGCCTTTTTCAAGGATGAAATCCACCTCATGCTTCCCTTCGCGCCAATAATGGAGATGGTACCTTCCCGAAACGGAATGGTTGAGCAAATGGGCACCTACCGACGATTCAACCAACCGACCCCGCCGTTGTGGATTCACAATGGCATCATGCCAGGTTTCGACATGCTGCGAGGTAAGCAAGGCATTATTGTACACCTGAAATTTCGGACTCGACGACCTTTGGCGGATTAAACTTCCGGCATACTTTTCCAAACCACCCAGCAAACCGCCATCTGACAATAGCTTCAGGTAATTGGCCAGGGTAGTGGTATTGCCGGCATCCTGCAGCTGTCCGGTAATTTTGGTATAGGAAAGAATTTGTCCGGAATAAAGGCAACCCAATTCAAACAACCGTTTCAGCAGGGCAGGCTTATCCACGCGGGTAAGCATCAGGATATCTTTGGAAATGCTTGTCTCGATGAGTGAATCCTTGATGTAACTTTTCCAGCGTTCCTCATCGCCAATCAATGTTGCCGAACCCGGATATCCGCCGAAATATACATACTGATCTGGTGTCCAGCCAAAAGCGGCTTCCATTTCGGAAAGCGACCAGTGTCCGAGATAAAAAGATTCGAAACGCCCGGCCAGCGATTCGGTGAGGCCCTTTTGGATCAGGAGGCGCGACGATCCCAGCAGGATTACCTTGATGTTGACCTTCTCAAGGGTATCTTTGTCCCATTGCCGTTTCACCACCTCGCTCCAGTTGTCTATTTTCTGGATCTCGTCGATGACCAGAAGGAATTCAGGTGAACCTGAAACCTTCATCTTGAGGCGGGCGGTCTCCCAAACCTGCATTAACCAGGCCGAATTGGTGGCTGATATCGCATCGGCTGATTCGTACAGACACGGCACCGTTAGCTGGGTCAGCAATTGGTTCACCATGGTGGTTTTACCCACTTGCCGGGGCCCCAGAATCACCTGGATGAATCTGCGAGGCTCCGCGATTCGTGACTTAACTTCTTTTAAATAAGGGCGTTCGTACATGTTAAAATCATTTACTCAATGAGGTGAGTAAATTTACTCAATATATTTGGAATTTTACCCACGAATTGGCACGGATGAAACGTATTTGTAGGGAAAGGGCATGCCCTTTCCCTACGGATGTAAAATCTATTCCCCTCTGCCCCTCGTTTGCAACGAGGGGCCAACAGGTATCCCCTCTACCCCTCGTTTGCAACGAGGGGCCAACAGGTATGCATTTGCAATGCATAGGTCTATTTAAAAACAATTCCTAACCAGATTAGAAACAACATGTTAGGGTTGCAAACCCATTGCCCATAACCCCTCGTTACAAACGAGGGGTAGATTCAGGCCCATAACCCCTCGTTACAAACGAGGGGTAGATTCCGGTTTTCAATGTCAAATCCAGTAAAATCGGCCTGCCATATTTTCCTGAAATATTCGTAACTTGTATATAGAAAACCAGAAATCATGAATTGTGGAGTCCGGAGACCACTTCAAAAACGGGGCGTATTCTGAAAAGCCAAATGAGTAAGGCAATAACGAATTACTGAATGAGATGAAAACAATGGTCGGCGTGTTTCATTGGCTGCCAAGAATTATATGTATTCTTGCCATACTGTTTGTCAGCATGTTTGCGGCCGATGCATGCAACGAGAGGATGTCATCTTTTGTTGATTTATTTATTCAAGTTCCAGAGTTCGATGAATGTTTCGGGGTCGAGTTCCAAATCCTCTCGGATGATTTTCCTTAACAAGCCTTTTGGTAAGTCTTGATTATTATGAACAGGAATAGTGGTGACCCTTCCGTCGGAGTGTCTTAACCTATGGTGCGAGCCAATCACACGAACAACAATAAATCCGATGGCTTCAAGGAACTTTATTAGTGCTTTCCCAGAAATAACTGGCAGTTGTGGCATGGACAATAGGATTAAATCGTCACGTTTTTGATTGGCACCTGCATTTCCCTGAAACCGACAAAACGGTTCATCTCAGAGGCTTTTTCTTTCTCTTCTTCGATGCATATGTCAATCACTTCCTTAATGTTGGCCAATGCCTCGTCAATGGTGGAACCATATGAATGACATCCTTTGAATACAGGGCAGCTTACAATATAGAAATTATCCTCGTCCTGCTCAATAAGGATGGGAAGGTGTAAAATTTCCGTTTCCGAGATTTTCATTATGCAGTCTTTATAAATGAGCTTGCAAAAACCATACAACCTTTAGTATAAGTGCAAAAATAGATATTTATTGCTAACAAATGAAGTTGACATTTAATGGTCATAAAGAAAATGGGAATACTTAGTTGGCTTTCGCTTTTTTTCACCCTTATTCACCACAGATTTCAGGGATAACCCCCTCTGCCCCTCGTTTGCAACGANNGGGCCAACAGGTATGCATTTGCAATGCATAGGTCTATTTAAAAACAATTCCTAACCAGATTAGAAACAACATGTTAGGGTTGCAAACCCATTGCCCATAACCCCTCGTTACAAACGAGGGGTAGTTTCAGGGTTTTTTATGGTTTCCACTGGATGGTTTTACAAATATGCCATCCCAGGCCTACTCATCGTTGTAAACGAGGGGTTAGCTGATTAGCATTTGGTATGCATTTTTCATTTTTTTCTATCCATTGAAATCTCCAATTATTATCATAAATGGGTTACAAACCCAGAACAATCAACCCCTCGTTACAAACGAGGGGTAGGTGCGGATCGACGATTTTCATTTGGAAAACGAATCGTAGGGAAAGGGCATGCCCTTTCCTTAATCTCTAATGATTTTCCTTGGCAAAGCACCAGCATCGATTAAATTTCACATAAAAACTTGCTTTTGAGATCAAAATATTATAAGTTTGTATTTGCGTAAGGGGTTAAAAATAAACCCATATCGCAATCATTAACTTATATTATGGTAGGGCAGTATAAATATTTGGAAGCCTTTATCGATGAGCTAAGATCAAATGGCAAGTATAGTTTTACCACTTTAGATTTGCATCGCCATCTGGGCGTATCGGAGAACGCTTTGAAAAAGGCAATGCAACGGCTTAAAAGACGGAAAGCGGTAGCGATGGTTCGGCGCGGGTTTTATGTGATTGTTCCGCCCGAATACAGGGTAAAAGGGATTATTCCGACCAGTCTTTATGTAAATGACCTTATGAAATTCCTGGACAGGGATTATTACGTCGGTTTGCTAAATGCTGCTGCATACCATGGGGCGGCTCATCAGCAACCACAAAACTTTGCGGTCATAACCGAAGGAATAGCCTTGAGGCCGATTAAAAATGAACTGGTCAGCATTGATTTCTTCATCCGGAAATCATGGGATAAACTTGGCGTCATGAAAAGGAAAGTCGAAACCGGATACATGAACATTTCGTCACCCGAGCTGACTGCCCTGGATTTGGTCAACTATTACAATGAGGTGGGCGGATTTAGCCGGGTGACAACCGTATTGGACGAATTGAGGGAAGAAATGGAAGGAGAGAAATTGGCAGAAGCTGCAAGACAGTATGACCAGGTTGTGGTTGCCCAGCGGCTGGGTTATTTGCTGGATTACCATCTGAATGAGATTGAACTAAGCGATGCGCTCTATCAATATCTTGAACCAATGGAGTATTATCCGGCTTTATTGCGTCCCCAAAAAGAGAAATCCGATCACATGAAAACCGGTAACAAGTGGAAAATAGTTCCAAATATTGAAATTGAATCAGATTTATGATTCCACAATCATACATAACGGCATGGCAAAAGCAAGCGCCATGGCGAGAAAACTTCCAGGTAGAACAGGATTTGATTATCCAAAGGTCGTTGATTGCATTATTCAATGATGAATTCATTAGAGATCGATTGGCATTTCGTGGAGGGACTGCCCTGCATAAACTGTTCCTGGCTCCTGCTGCAAGGTATTC
>DIFU01000137.1:0-2981 GCA_002419285.1 Prolixibacteraceae bacterium UBA5740
ATGGCATTCCGGTTCCTACCTTGACCTCAGCCCTCTGTTATTTCGACGGTTTCCGCAGCGATCGGCTACCCGCCAATCTTCTGCAGGCACAACGCGATTATTTTGGAGCGCACATGTATGAAAGGATTGATAAACCCAGAGGGGAATTTTTCCATACCAACTGGACAGGTCGCGGCGGAGATACCGCTTCTTCAACTTATGTCGTTTAAAATTTGATTATGAATAAATTACGAAAGGCCGGAGATTTCCGGCCTTTCGACTTTAACGACCATTATCAAAATTCGGAATTGCCATTTTTTTCATCCGGGATTGACTGAGCAATCTATCGAATCGGTATATTTGGCACCATAAGAAAGACGCTTATATCATGAATTCAATAAAAAGACCTTCAAAATGAAAAGAAATATTTTACTGGTATTGGGGCTTATCATGTTATCGATAATTCGAATTTCGGCACAAAATCCGCCCAATCCCAGCTTTGAATCCTGGACACCCTCCGATAACTATATTCTTCTGCCAACCAGCTGGTATGGTACCAATTATAATTATATGAATATTTTAAAACACATCGGTGTGACACGTGAGTCTGATCAACCCTATGATGGAAGTTATTATGCGCGTTTAAAATCAGGTTCACAAACCGTATTTGGATCAACCTATAAACTTCCTGGAGGCTTGACTCTATCGGATCTTTATTATGCCACCGGGGCAACCCAATTCAAGGAACCCAAAACCAAGGCAGGGTATCCTTACACAGGCAGGCCAACGAGGCTTACCGGTTACCATCGTTATACCCCTGTCAATAATGATTCATTCTATGTATCAGTGCTTCTCTCAAAATGGAATGTAAATAAAAGGGATACCATTGGATATGGAATGATTATGGGATCAGCAAATGTTAGCAATTGGTCCCAATTTGAAGTACCCATTGAATATCGCAGTAGCGTGACTCCCGACACGGTCAATGTCATAATGATGAGTTCCCCGGTTTTTTCCCAGGATGACCTATCGAAAGTCCAGGTTGGAAGTACGCTGGATGTCGATAAACTTGAATTTATCATGGCTGATTATTTCGAGGTCGATTTTACTGTATCCGGAAATCCTTGTACTGGCGGAACACTGAATTTCACAGGAACAAGTGAAAATCTTCCGGCACAATCGTGGGAATGGAAAGTCAACGGACAATTAGCAGGTACAGATAAAAACATGAGCTTTACATTTCCGGAAGTCTCGGTTGCAACCAACTTTACGGTAAGCCTGAAAGGAACTAATTCAACCTTTGGCGATAATGAAATCACCAAAAATATAACCATATACCCGAAACCTGATATTAATATCAGCCCTGAGGACCCGGTAATTTGTCCGGGATCTTCCCTCACATTGACTGCCTCGGGAGGAGTTTCCTATTCATGGAACGTTTCAGGCAGTGGTGCCCAAATAACTGTTACACCCAAAGAATATACAGTATACGAAGTAATCGGAACTGATTCTTATGGCTGCACCAACATGGCCTCTACCATGATTTCATATCATAATACCGATACCACGCGGACATCAGCCACTTTTTGCAGCAACGGCACCTTTGATTTTTATGGAAGGGAGCTCATTGAACCCGGCGTATATTACCACAACCTGACTTCCGTCCTAAAAGGTTGTGATAGTACCATTGTCCTGACACTAAGTGCCATTCCTGCCCCTTCCGCGGCAATAGAAGCTTCGCAATTGTCTGTTTGCGAAGGTTCACAAGTAACTCTCTCCGCTTCTGAAGGTTATACTTCATATGACTGGGGACAAGGGGCAACAGCCACTTCATCAATTACGATTACACCCGAGCAAACACAAACCTATAACCTTACTGTCACTGCCCCAAATGGCTGTAATGCTTCTGATTCCGTATCGATCGAAGTACATTCCCCATCATTCACAACCCAGAGTTATGCCATATGTGCAGGTGACAGTCTTGAAATATTTGGCAAATGGGAAAAAACAGCCGGCGAATACACTGAGGTTTTCAGCAATATCAATGGTTGCGACAGCACCGTAACGGCTACTCTCCTGGTTTATGATTTGCCTGAAGTGTTTGATGTCACCGGAGGAGGTAATTATTCACCAGCACAGCAAGGCCAGCCGGTATATCTCTCAGGGAGTGAAACAGGAATCAATTATCACCTTATGAACGACGGAGAAGTGGTAACAACCCTTGCCGGTACAAATTCAGCACTTGATTTTGGCGTTCAGGGAACGGGTGATTATACCGTATTGGCTGAGAATCCGCAAACAGAATGTACTGTTGTCATGCAGGGATCAGCTACAGTTAGACTTGTGGTAGGCGTCGATGTCATTGATAAACAAAAAATTGAAGTGTACCCAAATCCAGTCAAGGACTATGTTTATGTTTCCGTTCCGGTCGTTTCAAATCTCAGAATCATATCCTCTACAGGGCAAATTCTTATGCAGATTCCAAATTTCACCAGCAATCAAGTCAATTTGGAACATTTGGAGCCGGGGTTGTATTTCGTGGAAATCACAACCCAACGTCAACCGACTATGAAAAAGATACTTAAATTGTAACAATATTTCAATCCCGTTAAACAACCCGGACCAGTTCCGGGTTTGTTTTTATTTGTGATGTCCAATAATATGCTTCTGATGAAAATGCTGATTCTATTGATAAATTTCTTGCTGGTAATCCAAATATATGGGCAAAAAACCGTAACAGGCATTATAAAAGACGGACTATCAGGAGAACCTATTTCCTATGCACTGATATCAACAGGTCCAAATAAGTCCTATACCAACTCTGATGGCCGTTTCTCAATACCATACGAACCAGTGGACTCTGTAATCTCTGTTGCTGCCTCTTTTTACCTTACCACAGAAGTTTTAATACCTTCAGCAGATATACCTTTGCATATTTTTCTTTATCCTGAAGAACAGAACATTGAAGCGATAACAGTATCGGCCAACCGAATCGAAAGCCG
>DIFU01000137.1:3099-4953 GCA_002419285.1 Prolixibacteraceae bacterium UBA5740
CGGGGAATCGGTAGCCGATCGGCATACGGTACCAGTAAAATCAGGGCTTACCTCGATGATATTCCATTAACTTCAGGCGACGGGCAAACTACACTGGAAGACTTAAGTCCCCAGTCATTCTCGCAGGTCGAGGTCATCAGGGGACCTACTTCAGGAATTCACGGATCAGGGTTGGGTGGGGCGATTCTCCTAAAATCGATGCCTGGAAGTGAGGCACTGAAAATTTCGGCCCAATTTGTTTCGGCATCCTTTGGAACCCATAAAGAGGGCATCACCTTTTCGTCGAACGGAAAAAGTTCATCCCACCTTTTAATTACGGACTTCCTTTACAGCGATGGATATAGGGAGAACAATCAGTATAACCGTAGCAACCTGTTTTCATATAACCAATTTAAACTTGGGAATAAGGACAGGCTAACTGTACTTTTCAATTTCATTGATCTGAAAGCCTATATTCCCAGTTCAATTGATTTGACCACTTTTCTGGAAACCCCCCAAAAAGCCGCCGCTAATTGGGCTTCTGTGAAAGGGAATGAAGATGTCAGAAAAATCCGCGGAGCCATCAGTTTCAATCACCATGCTACTGATAAGATGGAAATTGTTACTACAGCCAACATAGCTCATTCTGAAAACATTGAACTGCGCCCGTTCAATCTTCTCACCGAAGAAAACCTTTCTTTTAGTGGCAGAGTATCATTTAAGATCAAAGGACATCGTACTGAATGGAATACAGGTTTAGAATCCTTCAGGGAGAGCTACAACTGGGAAACATATCGTAATCAGAGTGTCCATCCTGCCCATTTGTTGAGCGAGAACCAGGAAATCAGGTTCTGGACCAACCTTTTCAGTCAGTTAAGGTGGCAGATAAAACCCGATCTGACCATTGAACCAGGCTTTAACCTGAATTATACGCACTACAATTACTCTGACTTGTTTGTGGAAGATGGTGATGCATCCGGAGTAAAAACATTTCCTCTTTTACTCTCTCCCCGACTGGGTGTTAACTATCAATATACCAGTAAAAGCGCCATCTACTCAGTTGCCAGTCACGGATTTTCTTCCCCATCGCTACAGGAAACCCTGCAGCCCGACGGTCAGGTAAATCCGGAAATAGAGCCCGAAACAGGTTGGAATATGGAAATAGGCTGGCGTGGAAAAATGGCACAAAACAAACTGTTTCTTGACCTGGCCATTTACCAGATGAGAATCCGAAACCTTTTGGTTGCCCGTCGTACAGGGGAAGATGCATTTGTTGGAGTCAATGCAGGGAAGACAATTCACAATGGAATTGAATATGACCTCAGATATTATGCAGCCCCAATTCGTAACGTCAAATGGAACTTTTATTCAAATGGGACAATCGCGAAATATTATTTTGAGGAATTCATGGATCTGGAAAATGATTTTTCCGGGAACCAGCTGACCGGAGTCCCTTCATTAGTCCTCAACAATGGATTTGAAATCAGGACATCCAAAGGATGGAGTGCATTGCTTAGTCACCGGTATACCAGTAGACTAGCCTTAAATGATGCCAATTCTCTATATTCGGAACCAAATAACCTCTTCAATTTCAGGATGGCCAAAAGTTTCGATTGGATGGGACTGCATTGGAACGCCATTGGAACAGTCCAGAATGTTTTCGACACACGGTATGCGTCAATGTATCTGATCAATGCTCCCTCATTTGGAAACTCACAACCCCGCTATTATTATCCCGGTCTCCCCCGGAACTACATGGTGACACTTCAAATCACTTATATAAAGTAAGCTCGTGAAATAATTATTTCACATTATTTCAGTTTGAAAAGCTTACCTACGGTTTTCATTAGGTGATCTATTCTTTCAATGCTGTCG
>DIFU01000102.1 GCA_002419285.1 Prolixibacteraceae bacterium UBA5740
GTGAAGTTCTTCAGCATGGGGCCCGACCGGATCTTTACCCGGAACCGTGCCATCATCGGAAGAGATGTCCGTAACTGTCATCCTCCATCCAGCGTGGATATTGTTGACAGGATACTGGATGATTTCAAGAGCGGACGTGAAAACACCGCCGCGTTTTGGATCAATTTCAAGGAGCGGTTTATTTATATTGAATATTTTGCCCTGAGGGGAAGCAACGGCGAATACCTGGGAACGGTTGAATTTACGCAGGATCTGACCGCGTACCGGAAACTGGAAGGTGAGCAGCGTTTGCTATCTTACTCGAAGAAATAGTGTAATGAGTGACCAAAAACTGATGATATCGCCCAAGACCAGGGTAGGGGAGCTTTTAGATGCCTACCCTGCCCTGGAACAGGTACTACTTGAAATCTCGCCGGTGTTTGCCAAGTTGAAGAATCCTGTGCTGCGAAGAACTGTGGCAAAAATCGCTACCCTGCAGCAAGCAGCGGTCATTGGCAATATGCCGGTCGAAGACCTGGTGAATCGCCTTCGTTCATCCGTCGGACAGGATCAATTATCGGGTATTGGAGACCAGCATGACTACCTGTCGGCCAGCCTGCCTGTCTGGTATCATCCCGAAGCAGTATTGCATCATTTTGATGCATCCGTCATGATAAACCGGGGTGATAACCCAATGAACGAAGTACTTTCACATGCCAGCCGTCTTACAGGCGATCAGATTTTTGAACTGGTGACCCCTTTTGTACCGGCACCAATCATCGGAATACTTTCGGATAAAGGATTTCAGGTCTGGAGCAGACAATCTGCAGGTCAAGTAAGTACATACATATACAAGTCAAAGGAGAAAATACAGTAAGGAGGATTATTGTCCTCCTTGCCTTGAATATAGCTATAGCCTTGGGTTATCCTGCTTTGTTTTTGGAAGAAATTTATTGAAATCTACAATAACTCCATGAAAAATGCATCGTTATGAATTACTTTAATATTGGGATTTAATGGTTGAAGGGACTGACAGTAAGCCATCAAGATGTGTATAAATTCTCAAATAGGGTTACAAAATATTTGATCTAAATCAAATATATTATTATTATATTGCGGGTAATTCATTGGCCATAACAGACTTATAAGATACTCATGATAGACTCAAACAGATTAACCCGGAGCAGTTGCACCATCAGTGATGTGGAGTTGGATTACCGGAGAATATTAACCCCGGAGGAGTTGGAACTGATCGATTCAAAAACCGTTGAGGTGAAATACCGAAAAGGGGAAGTGGTTTTCAAGCAAGGGTCATTCGCCAATAATATCTGTATCATTCACGAAGGTTTGCTGAAAACATATATTGAAGGAAATGATAATCGGTTGGTTCTCCAGGTTTTCTCCCCGGTCAAAATGGTTGGCTTGTCGGCATTGCTTGAAAACAGCCATGTCAGGCATTACTCAGCACAGGTTTATGTAGAGTCGCGGCTCAGTTTGATTGAGATCGGGGTTATACGTCAGTTAATGGCATCGAATGCGGCTTTTGCATCAAAGGTCGTTTCACTGGTTGCCGAACAGTTTATCATTACCAGCGGCAGGTTTTACTGCCTGACCATGAAGCAAACATATGGACGCCTGGCCGATGTATTGCTCTGCCTGGGTAACAGGATCTACCGTACTCCCCGTTTTCCGTTGCAGCTTTCGAGAAAGGACTTTGCCGAATTGTCGGGGATGACCATTGAAAGCGTTTCGCGGATTTTTACGAAATTCAAACATGACGGATTGATTTCCCTTGACAATGACTATTTGGAGTTGCTTGACATTCCAAAACTCGAAATGATCAGCTCAAAAGGGTAGCAAAGTCCTGGGTGCGCTGATTCCCATAGCAGGTTTTGAAATCACCGAAATGACAAAGCCACAATGACCGGGATCGTTCCGGAAATTATGGCTTTGTTTTTCAGGCGGGTTGCCACGCCAATGTATACGATCAGGGTTATTTCAGAAATTCGGCAGGTATTTCAGTAATTGGCTCAATAGCCACTTTTTTGACAAACAGTTCAGCTCCTTCTGACTGGATCTGGATTTTCCCCCCGTTCAGTGGTTGAATGTTTCCATCTGTCAGGATGCCTGTGTTTTTATTGACCATGACGGTAACCCCATTTACCACATGTACAGCCGTACGTCCCACGCAATACAAGTCGACCGTGTTCCAGCCTCCGAGTGGTTTTTCAACATCCATGGCTTTCCTGATCATCCGGCCGTTGGCTTGTTCCCCAAACTGGACAGGAGCGGCACCCGGAGTGAAATAGTACTGTTGGTTGGTTGTATCCTGAACAGCTGCTGTTTCACATGTCGTGTTGACCATCAGGTAGGTATCGCCCAGGTTTTCATGCATGAGCTGGCATTCAATGTTGGCCATCCAGGTGCCAAAAGCAGCCCCAAAGGGTCCAAAACTGTGGTAAAGAAGACCACTGTTTCTTGAAGAATAAACAGTTTCACCCCATCTGAAAACCAATTGGAGGTGATAGTTTTCGAATGATTCCTTGGTTGCGAGGGCGCCGTTGATTTCTCCGGAAATCCGGATCAGTTTTTCACCGTTTTCCTCAACTATGGTAAAAACTTTTTCGACTGTAGCTGCCTGTGCCAGGCTATCGAAATCAGCACCCAATGAGGAGCCCAGTTGAAGATCCCAGTTTTCGAGATCCTGTCCGTTATAAAGCTGTACCCAGGTGTCGGCTGGTTGCTGGTTGCACCCGAGGCTGAAGCCCAAAACTATTGCAATGAGTGCAACTTGGAAGAGAGATTTTTTCATATGGTTAATTTTTAGATGTTGGTATCAGGTTCTGTATAAATGGGTTTAAGTAATTCTGCTGCTAGCCTGATCGGGTGAACGGTTTATGGAAGCGTAACCCTCTGGCTGTGCAGGATATAAAAAAACTGCCCTAATATAGGACAGTTTCCTCTAATATTTTAAGTTTTAAAAAATTATGCATGTTCCGCAATCAGTTCCTGCGCTCGTTCAAGGATCTTTGCATCATCCAGAAGGACTATCCCACCATTTGGTCCTGGCTCCATATGAATTCCCACGGCTGAACCTTTTTCATAATTAGATCCTCCGAAATAGTTTCTGACGGTCTCCTCAGATACGTTAAACTCGTTGGCAAGTTTTCTGATTGAACCGTCAGGTAAGCTGTCTTTGATTTTGCGTAGCTCATTAAAGGTGATTTTCAGCTCCATAGCAGTAAGATTTATAATTGTTTGACAATTTTTTAAAAGATTTTTAAATATAGGATTTTAATATCAAATGTAGCCATATAAAAACAAGATAATTCCTTATCGAATTAACGTATGTTAAAAAAAAATGGTTGCATAAAAAGAGCAAGAAATGGGCGAAGAGACGGCAATACAGCGAACCAGGTATCCTGTAACATTTCTGACAGTTTTCAGGTAATCGTACCTTTTAACAATTTTTAATTATCGGTGCTGAAGCTTCCGATTGCATCATATATGGCATCGAGCATGGCTCCCCGGATTCGCATTTGCGAGAGCATGTTGTTGTTACGGGTTGGATACACCCGGTTTGTGAAAAAAATGTAGAGGACCTCAGTTTCCGGATCGGCCCAGACGAAGGTACCCGTATAGCCGCTGTGCCCAAAACTCCTTGGACTGACACGGGAAGATGGATAGGGGTTATTCTCTGGTTTCAGGTGATTGTTGATTTCGGGTTTGTCGAAACCCAGTCCCCTGCGGTTAGATGGTGCAAATTGTACCCTGGTGAATTCCTCCAGGGTCGATTTCCTGATAAACTGTTCTCCCCCGTAATAGCCCCCCGATAGATACATCTGGAAAAGTTTGGCGATATCGTTCACGGTTCCGAATAACCCGGCGTTTCCGGATACCCCGCCGAGAATGGCTGCCCCTTCATCATGGACGAATCCCCTGAGTGTTTCCATCCTGAAATAGTCGTCTGATTCGGTTGGCACGATCTGGCTTTGGGGGAAATGCTGGTAGGCGTTATAGGTTATGGTCCCGGCTCCCAATCGTCGGTAGAAAGTGTTTTTGATATACTCCTCGTAGGGTTGGCCTGTCAGATTTGTTATGACATCAGGCCATAGATGAAAGCCGATACAGGTGTATGTGTAGCTTTTTCGGGGCAGGAGGGTCGACTCCCTGATCTCCTTAAAGAATTGATCACGGTATTGATGACTGATATAAAGGTCAGAGGAAACCCTTAGGTCATTGTCCTCAACCGGGCGGTTTGTGAATACCTCTTCTCTCAGTTTTAAGTTTCTGGCGAATTGCGATTGCCAAAGGGGGATGATGGGCCGAAGACGTGCCTGGTGGGTCAGTACATCCCTGATGGAGATGTTTGCCTTGTCGGAACCCTTGAAATCAGTTCTATAATCTCCCAGTTTTTTGTTCAGGTCGAATTTCCCTTCATCGTACAATCGCATCAGGGCAGGTAAAGGACCGGTAACCTTGGTAACCGAAGCCCAGTCATATACATTTTCAGGTACGACGGGTTCCGTTTTGTCATAGGTAAGGTAGCCATAACACTTGTGATAGATTACCTTTCCCTGTCTTGCAATAAGCACTTGTCCACCGGGATATGCTTTTTCGCGAAGTCCTTCATTTGCGATTTGGTCGATCCATTTTGACAGGGTATCGGTTGAAATTCCAACCTCCTCGGGGATGGTATATTTCAAACGACCATTTTTTTTTACATCGAGCCCCATGCCAGTCCTGAAGCGGTTGTCGACCGTCACCGGAAGCCTCCCGTCAGCATCGACAGCTCCAAATATAAGTTGCACCGCCAGTTCCTGTGAAAACCGGTTATCCTGGTATCCCAGAATCAGGGCATTTGATTGTTCTATTTCAGCAAGATGTTTTAATGCGTAGGCATTGCCGAAAACCAAAGTGATTAAACGGGTATTTTTACGTATGGCATTCAGTGCATTGACATGGGATGCTGTCACTCCATAATTGCGCCCCGGATAGGTCCTGAGGCTTCCAATACCTGCAATGACCAGGTTGTAAGGGTTTAACTTTCGTGTCAGATCATCAATCTGTTGCTGGGTGGCGTCAGCTGGAAGATGGAAATGGACGGCATTGGTGTACCTGTCGGTCATCTGCTGGAAAGCGGCATTTCTGTCCCCACCGATACTTACGGTGGCAATGTTGAGTGTATCAATTCTTTCAAGCGGTATCAGGTTTTTATTGGCCAGTACAGTCAGACTTCGTTCCGTTGCATTCCTGACCGATAATTCGATGGAAGGATGGTTGAGACCTGCCAAAAGGGAAGGATGTTGAACTGTGTCGGGATTGAATGACTGTATCCATCGTTTGACGGCAAGTATTTTCCTGACCTTTTGGTTGATCATTTCAGGGGTGAGTATTCCATCGGCAACTGCCTTCTCTATGGCACTTACTGCGCCCGGCAGGTTGGTGACAAATTCGACCATGTCGTTACCTGCCCTGAGTGCCTGAACTTCAGCCTGTCCTGCGGGCAGGGTGACCCCTTTCATATTCATGGCATCGGTAACAACAAGTCCTTCATATCCCAGTTGATTCCGGAGGATCCCTGTGATGATTGGTTCGGAAAGCGATGACGGTTTCCCGGATGGGTCGAGGGAAGGAATGTTCAGATGGCCGGTCATGATTCCGGCGATCCCGTTTTGGGTAAGGTACCGGAATGGATAAAGCTCAACTGAATCGAGTCTGCTGGCTGAATGTTGCAATACAGGAAGGGTAAGGTGAGAGTCGGATCTGGAGTCGCCGTGTCCCGGAAAATGCTTGGCGACAGGCACAACGCCCGCATCCTGCAAGCCCCTGGAAAAGGCATGCGCTTTTTGTGCTACATTGACCCGGTCGTCACCAAATGCCCTGAAGTTGATGATCGGATTTGCCGCATTGGTATTGATGTCGGCCACGGGAGCAAAATTCATGTTGAGTCCCATGGCTCTCATTTGTTTTCCAATACTTTTTCCTATCTGGTAGACAGTCTCGGTTCCCTGAATGGCACCCAAAGCCTGCGCATTGGGGAAAGAGAGAAGGCTGTCAATTCGGAATGCAGGTCCGGTTTCACCATCAATGGCCATCAAAAGGGGGACTGTGGTAGCTTTTTTGAATTCGTTAATCCACCGCGTTGTTTTAGTAGGATTCCCTTTCATGATCAGGATTCCCCCAGGGTGGTACCGTTGGATATTCTGGACAACATTTCCCCGGTGTAGTTCACTCTGGTCGGGATATACCTCTATCATGATCAGTTGCCCTATTTTTTGACGCAGGGTCATCTGTTCCAGCTGTTGGTTCACCCAGGGATCATTCAGGAACTTTGTAAACTCCGGTCTCTGGGCTGCGGAGCCCAGGAATTGAAATATGAGGGTAAGGAAAAGAAGATATCTTGATGCCATTTCGACCATGTCTAACGGCCCCTAATATACTAAGTTTAGAGAAGAATCAGACTTTAGCCCAATGTGAATTTCCTGCATCATTTAATGGAAAGACGCCATATTGATCTTTCTGTCTGACTGAAAATGAGTTGTTGCCTAACCCCGCGATATTCAGATTTTCAATGGAGAAGGGACAAGTTTCAACAAAATTATCTTCCCGCGATGATCAAAGTAGTATCTTAGTAAAATCAACCTGAGAGCTGTATTTGTATGAAGACATTTCGTTTTTTTATTCTTTTCACCCTTTTTCTGACAACAATTATTGGCTGCCAGGCCCAAAATCGTGGTCCCGTTTCGGCTGATACCGGGATACTGACCGGCGCAGACCAGCCCGAAGTGTATTTGCCGTTGCTAAAGGGTAAAAAAGTTGGTCTGGTAGTGAACCATACTGCCATAACAGGTACCCAATTGCTTCCTGATTTTCTGAAAGAGCAGGGAGTTGACGTACAGAAGATATTTGCACCAGAACATGGCTTCCGTGGTGAAGCAGCAGCGGGTGAAATTATTAAGGACGGAAAGGACCAGAAAACCGGGATTCAGGTTTTTTCCCTGTATGGAGATGTCAAGAAACCTACCCGTGAACATTTGAATGGATTGGACATTCTGGTTTTTGATATGCAGGATGTAGGCTGTCGGTTCTATACCTACCTGTCTACCCTTTATTATTGCATCGAAGCATGTGCAGAGTATAATGTACCCCTGCTCGTGCTTGATAGGCCTAACCCAAACGGCGACTATATTGCCGGGCCTGTTAGGAAGCATGATTTTATTTCATTTGTGGGGATGGTTCCCGTGCCAATCGTTCACGGATGTACCCTGGGGGAAATGGCGTTGATGATCAATGGAGAAGGTTGGCTGGGTCTCAAAGCCGATATTGATGTGATTAAAGTAAAAAACTATAGCCATGCCGATCGTTATGAGTTGCCAGTCAGGCCTTCACCAAACCTGCCCAACTATACGGCTGTGCGTCTATATCCATCCTTGTGTTTTTTTGAGGCAACTTCGGCAAGTATTGGAAGGGGTACGGATTTTCCTTTCCAGGTGATTGGTGGAACTCTCAGCCATTTGGGAGATTTCACATTTACGCCTGTAAATATACCAGGGGTTGCAGTGAATCCTATCAACATGTCTCAAAAATGCTATGGTGTTGACCTGAGAGACCTGGATCCGGTGCCTCATTTCACCTTGAAATATTTCCTTGATTTTTATAATAAATATCCAGCGGAAAAGGATTTTCTGACCAGCGAAAGATGGTTGAATCTATTGGCTGGAACCAACACCCTGATTGAAGACATCAGGGCTGGCAAAAGCGAAAAGGAGATTGTGGCTTCCTGGGAACAGGAGATTTCAGCTTACAAATCAGTTCGTAAAAAATACCTTTTGTATCCCGATTTCGAATAGTATGAATCCATTGTCTGTACTGGCCGTCATTGCCGGATATTTCGGCCTTCTTCTGATCATTTCCTGGTTTACCTCACGGGGAGCCACTTCCGCAACTTTTTTTACTGCCAACCGAAAATCCCCTTGGTATTTGGTTGCCTTCGGAATGGTGGGAGCCACACTGTCGGGTGTGACCTTTATTTCGGTGCCGGGTGAAGTTTACAATTCAGCCTTTTCATACCTTCAGTTTGTTTTCGGCAACCTGGTCGGATACTGGCTGGTAGCCGGTTTATTGTTGCCGGTTTATTACAGGCTCAACCTTGTTTCGATCTATTCCTATCTGGGCGACCGGTTCGGTGAATTTGCACATAAAACCGGTTCCGCGTTTTTTATTTTGTCAAAACTAATCGGTGCCGCATTCCGGTTGTACCTGGTGGCCGGTGTCTTGCAACTGGCCTTTTTTGAAGCCTATGGTATTCCATTCGCGGTGACTGTATTTGTGAGTATTGCACTGATATGGATTTACACCTTCAGGGGTGGAATCAAAACCATTGTATGGACTGATACCCTTCAGACCCTATTTCTTGTCTCGGCGGTCGTCCTGACTATTTCATCCATAGCCGAAAGTTTGGGCTGGAGCTTTGGGCAGATGATCAGGGAAGTGAGTGCAGACAGTTACTCCAACATTTTTACGTGGGATTGGAAATCGGGCAATAATTTCTTTAAGCAGTTTTTTGCCGGGATGTTTACTACGCTGGTGATGGTTGGGATGGATCAGGACATGATGCAGAAGAACCTGACCTGCAAGAACAAACGGGAAGCCCAAAAAAATATGCTGGTATTCAGTTTGGCCTTTCTTGTGACAGTTTTTCTCTTTTTAAGCCTGGGAGTCCTTTTGATAAGATATGCAGCCGAACACCAGGTTGCAATCCCTGCGGCGACAGACGATCTATATCCACTTCTGGCGTTGAATCATTTTGGGTTTGCAGTGGGGATTGCTTTCCTGATAGGGGTAATTGCCGCTGCCTATTCGAGTGCGGATTCGGCACTGACAGCCCTGACCACCACGGTGAATATCGATTTTCTTTCGACAGAGAAATACAGCGAGAAGAAAAAGGTGAAGGTCAGGATGGTGTCACACCTGATTTTTTCGATACTTCTCGGTTTGACCATATTGATATTCAGGGCTATCAACAACGAAAGCGTGGTTGTGGCCGTGTTTAAGGTGGCAGGTTATACATACGGTCCGATTCTTGGACTTTTCCTGTTCGGATTATTCTCGAAACGAAGGATCAAAGACCAACTGTCACCCTTGGTGGCGGTGATGGCACCCATAATTTCATATGTCATTTCCCTAAATTCGCAGGAGTGGTTATGGGGGTATCAGTTTGGTTTTGAGATCCTGATTCTGAATGGGTTGATTATGATTTTGGGATTGTACGCAATTTCAAGGCGCAATTGAGTGGTAAGATCCGATATTTATATATATTTGTTAAAAAATGTAAAATCTTATTTATTTTTGTTGTAATAAAGTCAGTATCCGGTACGTTTTTATAAAAAATCGGCACGTTGGTTAAATACCTTTATCAAATATTGCTGGTAGCTCTTGTCTTTGTTTCGGTGTATGCCTGCGAAGACGAGAAGTATTTGACATCTCCCGATGCACAGTTGCGTTTTTCAGCCGATACCATCACCTTTGATACCATCTTCACGACCATTGGTTCGACAACCCGGCTTTTAAAGATTTACAATCCCTACCATGAAAAAGTCATGATTTCGAGCATTAAGATGGGCTCTGGAGAATTGTCAAATTTCAGGATGAACATAAATGGAATGGCTGCCAATGAGGCCTATGACGTTGAAATCCCACCTAACGACAGTATTTTCATCTTTGTTGAGGTAACGGTCGATCCCACTGGAGGAAACAGCCCGATGGTAATAAAGGACAGCATTGAATTTACCACCAATTTCAATTACCAAAATATTAAACTGGTAGCCTGGGGGCAGGATTTTCATCTGATCAGGAAATCAGTCCTGAAGACCACCCGTTGGAGTAATGATAAGCCTTATCTGGTTTATGATTATGCATATGTTGACTCACTGGCAACATTAACCATAGATCCCGGCACAAGGATTTTTTTCCATAAGGGCGCGGGGCTTTACGTGAAAGGGAACATCCTCTCAAACGGTACCCGTGAGCAACCCGTCATTTTCACCGCTGATCGTCTGGAACAGGCCTATGCCAATGTGCCTGATCAATGGAATGGTGTTTTGCTTTTTTCAGGCAGTAAAGGGAATGTTTTCAATTACACCCAGATCAGGAACGCGAACATAGGTTTACAGGTGGGCACCCTCGAACATGAGGGGAACGCATCGGCAACCCTGTCGAATGTGCGGATCGAAAATATGGCCTATGCCGGTATTTTTGCCCTGAAATCGAAAATTACAGCTTACAACAGCCTGATCGCCAATTGCGGTTTTTATGCTACCGCCTTGTTGGTTGGTGGTGAATACGAATTCTACCACAGCACCATTGCAAACTATTGGGGCGGTTATTCCAGAAAGCCGAGAACAACCAGTTCTCTGGCCATTTCCAATTTGGTTCAGTATCCCAATCCGGATGGCAGTAACAATGTTTTTTCCGGGGACCTGACCAAGGCTCATTTCGGAAATTGCATTATTTTTGGAAACAACCTGGTTGAGCTCGAGCTCGGTAATAATGGTGAAAATATGTTTAATTACTTCTTTGACCATTGTATCCTGCAGGTCCCTGATACATTTAATATCTCCAACCGTAACCATTACAACAACGTATGGAAGGGAAAGGATTTCGATCCCAAATTCGTGGATCCCTACCAGAAACTGGTTTTTGAGCTGGATACCCTTTCTCCCGCAAAAGATCGCGGCAGTCAGGCCTATTCCAAAATGTTTCCCTTTGATTTCAAGGGCAACGACCGTACTGCCGACGCTGGTCCGGATTTGGGCGCTTTTGAACGGATCGAGAAAAAGGCACAATAAGGATGTTGTTTCGATTGGGTTTTACCCTTCTGGCTATTCTTTTGCACTTATCGCTCCAGGGACAAGATAAAGTGGTTCATGTTATGTTCTACAATGTTGAGAACCTTTTCGATGTCAGGAATGATTCCCTGACATTGGATGATGAATTTTTACCTGAAGGTGAGCGACACTGGAACAACTATCGACTGAAGTTAAAGCTGAATAACCTTTCAAAAGTGATTACCAATACCGGCAATTGGGAACCGCCTGCTGTGATTGGATTCTGTGAGGTTGAAAATCGTTATGTACTGGAGCGTTTAGTGGCCGTAAAAGGACTTCACAAATGGGGTTATAAGATTATACATAAGGACTCTCCTGATGAGCGGGGAATCGATGTGGCAGCCATTTACAGGCCCGACCAGTTTACTCCTCTTCGATATCAATACCTCCCAATGACTGGTGCATCAGGAACGGAGAACCAGACAAGGGAAATACTTAAACTTACCGGAATTCTGGCCAATAGTGATACTGTTCATTTGTTTTTCAACCATTGGCCTTCAAGATACGGTGGACTTATGGAATCCAGGGAAGGGCGAAACATGGCTGCCACCATTGTGAGAAAGGAAGTGGAAATGCTTCAACGGACCTCAAAACAGCCCAGAATCATTATAATGGGTGATTTCAATGACCAGCCGACGGATTATAGTATGACCAGATTTTTGAAGGCTTCAATTGAGACAGGGTCATCGCCTGAGAATTTATATAATCTCAGTTATCGTTGGGTGAGCCAGAATCGGGGTACGCTGAAATATCAGGCTGAGTGGAATATTTTTGATCAGATTGTTGTATCAGGCAGTATACTTGACCATAAGCGAAAATTATACACTACAAGGCAAGATGCCGAAATTTTAGAAGCTACTTTTCTTTTCACTAAAGATGAACGGTACCTCGGGCAGAAACTGTTCAGGACGTATGATGGTTATCGATATTCAGGTGGATTTAGTGACCACCTTCCGGTCATCCTGCAGCTCAGGATTCGGGAATAGCGAATTATTCCTGTTGTGCCTGCCTGTTTACCGGAAATAAGCCAATTTCGGCAGCTTTTTCAAACATGAGCTGGCGTGCTTCTTCGTGGTTATTGCCGATAATTCCATCAAGGATAGCCTCCTTAATGGCATTTTTTATTATTCCAATCTCCTTTCCGGGAGCAATTCCAAAAATTTCCATGATTTCTTCTCCTGTAACTGGTGGCTGGAAATTCCGGATTGCATCCTTTTCGTCGATCTCCTTCAGCTTTTGTCTGACAATCTGAAAGTTTTCAAGATGCCGTCTTACTTTCTCCTGATTTTTGGATGTGATGTCAGCCTCGCAAAGTTTCATCAGTTCATCAATATCGTCGCCTGCATCGAATAAAAGTCTTCGTACTGCCGAATCGGTCACTTCTTCTTCGATCAATGAAATGGGACGCATATGGAGCTCAACCATTTTCTGTACAAACTTCATTTTTTCATTTAACGGTAATTTCAACCGTTTGAAAATCCCGGGGACCATTTTGGCCCCTACATAATTGTGGCCGTAAAATGTCCAGCCAGTACCTTCCACGAATTTCTTGGTTGCCGGTTTGGCTATATCATGTAACAAGGCTGACCATCGGAGCCAGAGGCTGTCAGATTTCAGTGCGAGCTGATCCAATACCTTTAAAGTATGGTAAAAGTTGTCCTTGTGGGCAATTCCTTTCACCGAATCAATCCCTTTCATTTTTTGGAGTTCGGGAAATACCAGAGGAAGAAGTCCGGTCTCCTCCATCAGGATAAAGCCCTTGGAAGGCATACCGGCCATGACGATCTTATTTAGTTCTTCCATGGTCCTTTCCGGAGAAACGATGGTCAGGCGGTTACGGTTGCGTGCAATGGCTGAAAGGGTTTCATCGTTGATGGTAAAATCCAGTTGGGTGGCAAACCGGATGGCCCTCATCATACGCAATGGATCGTCGGAGAAGGTAATGTCCGGATCCATGGGAGTTCTGATTAACTTTTGCCTGAGATCCTCCATTCCATCGAAGGGATCGATAAATTCACCGAAGCGCTGTCCGTTTAACTGAAGGGCCATGGCATTAATGGTGAAATCCCGTCTCTTTTGGTCGTCCTCTAACGTACCATCTTCCACAATGGGCTTTCTCGAGTTTCGCTGGTACGATTCTCGCCGAGCACCGACAAATTCTATGTCGAGATCCCTGTAGCGTAACATGGCGGTACCGAAATTCTTAAAAACCGTCACTTTTTGTTTTAATCCCAGTTTCTCACCAACTTTCTCGGCTAGCAGGATACCATTGCCAACCGTCATGATGTCAATATCGGTGCTTGGCCGACTTAAGATGATGTCCCTGACAAAACCTCCGATAACAAAGGCAGGCTGCCCGAGTTCGTCTGCAGCCTGTGCTATTACATTAAATATACTTTGGTTTAGTATCTTCTGAAATTTCTTCTCCACTATGTATTCGTTGTGCTATTCAAATATGACAATATTGCCAAAGATGTGACAAAATTACAATAAATTCAGTTTTTTCATGGTAAATTTACAGCAATCGGAATGTGGTATTACTTTTGCATAGACATATATAGATATTTAGATACGTATTATTTAAACAAAGTATTATGTTAGAACATTTGACAAAGGAAACATTCAAACAAAAGGTTTTCAACTGGGAAGAAAATAAGGATTGGAAATATGAGGGATCTGTTCCTTGTATGATCGATTTTTACGCCGACTGGTGTGGCCCATGCAAAATGGTGGCTCCAATTTTGGAAGAATTGCAAAAGGAGTATGGTGATTCGATTGCCATTTATAAAGTTGACACAGAAGATCAGCAGGAACTCGCTGGAATGTTTGGAATCCAAAGTATACCATCACTGTTGTTTGTGCCATTGGATGGCCAACCGCAGATGGCTATGGGAGCACTTCCCAAGAACACTTTTGAAAGGGCGATTGCTGATGTACTGAAAGTTGAAAAACCAGTCAATTAAATAAAAACATCCAAGACCATTTCCAGTCCGATTCCCCTTGAGCCTTTGATTAGTATGAGGCTGTCAGTGATGGGATGAAGTGACAAATATTTAGCCAACCCTGAAGCCTGCTTAAAGCCGGTACACCGGTCAGTAAGGTTGCATTGGTTGAACAGTTCACCCACCACGAAAATCCGGCTTATCGGGGAGGTGACTGCAAGGTCAATAATTTTCTGGTGTTCCACTGGCGAATAGTCGCCAAGTTCAAGCATATCCCCGATAATCAGTGTCTTTTTGGGATGGTCGATGGATACAAAATTATGGATGGATGCCTGCATGCTAGAAGGATTGGCATTGTAGGCATCCATTATTATTTGGTTGCTTTGGGTATGGATGAGTTGCGACCGGTTATTTGACGGCACATAGGCTTCCAATCCTTTCTTGATCAATAGCGGATCAACTCCAAAATACTTACCTATAGCAGCAGCAGCCAAGACATTTTCAAAATTGTATCCGCCGATTAACCTTGTGTTGATGTAGAGCACGCCACTAGGAAACCAGGCCCTGATTGCCAGAAAAGGTCCGGAGTTCAAGGGTTCTCCCCTTAAAAAGACACCTTCCATAGGACCGTATGTAATTACTTCATGATATCCTTTTACTGCATCCATCAGATAGGCGTTGCCGGCATTGATAAAGAGATGCCCGTTTTTTTCAGTCAGGTATCGGTACATTTCCGTTTTGGTCTGGATGACCATTTCGAAACTGCCAAAACCTTCGAGGTGGGCTTTTCCGACATTGGTAACCAGTCCGAAGTCAGGTTGGGCAATTCGACACAGGAAATCAATCTCCCCCGGGTGATTGGCCCCCATTTCCACTACGGCAAATTCGGTTTGCTCATCCAGGGAAAGCAGTGTTAACGGTACTCCAATGTGATTATTCAGGTTGCCCTGGGTATATTTGAGATTATATTTTTGGGAGAGCACCGCTGCAGTGAGTTCCTTGGTGGTTGTTTTTCCATTGCTGCCGGTAATTGCCAGCACAGGGATCCCCAGCATATTTCTATGGTAGCTTGCCAAATTCTGTATGGTTTCCAGCACATTGTCAACGACAAGGATTCTTTTATTCGTTTGACCTAAGGGTTCATCAACCACAGCATAAGCTGCCCCATTTTCTAATGCCTGAAGGGCAAATAGATTGCCATTGAAATTGGCTCCTTTCAGGGCAAAGAAAAGCGAGTCTTTAACCACTTTCCGGCTGTCGGTCACAACATTCGGATACTGTTTGAATATTTGGTAGAGGTGCTGGATTTCCATAAATCGTACTTTGATATTGTTACAAATATAGCGGGGTCAATTGACTGGATATGACACGGGCCTTATTTCTGGTGAAACAAGGCCCGTTTTATGTTTTTTGCGGCCTGACATTACCGCTTTCAGTTTTCTTTTATTGATCAGAATCCTCCGGGACTGCCTACGTTGGTCATGGCACATCTGAAGCCCAGGTCATTCATCGATTTCTCCTGCTGGAGGTATCTGCGAGCACCAGGTGTAAGCCAATAAGCACGGTCTTTCCATGAGCCACCTTTGTAGACTCTGACATCGTCACCAATCAGGGAGGAGAAGTAACCCTGTCGATCATCCTGTATGTACATATCCTCTGTCTTGTTGGTGCTGGCTGAAACCCAGTCGTTACCTTCAATCATCTGTGAGTTGGGGTCGCCATCCTTGAAATTCCTGTAATCGGCAATGGTGTCGTATACCATTTCGCCGTATTGGTTTTTCTGGTAGTTGCCATTGTCATCCCTTCTGGGAACCGTAAATACATTACCCCTGAAAGGCTGGAATTCGGCTACATCCTTGAAGTTGAGAGGGCGGTATACATCTGATACCCACTCGTTCACGTTGCCCGACATGCAATAAAGTCCAAAATCGTTTGGAATATAGGATCTTACGGGAGCGGCGATATCAGCGTTATCGTTCAGCGCACCGGCCATACCCATGAGGTCACCACGACCGCGGGTAAAGTTGGCCTGCATTCTGCCCTTGTTTTTCTTGGTGTCGACACGCAGGTGTGCCCCATTCCATGGATACATTTTACGGTCAGTCAGCAATTCGCCTTCAGTGTTACCAATCAACCCGTATGCCGCATATTCCCATTCGGCTTCGGTGGGAAGCCTGTATCTTGAAAGCAGGATTCCATCTTCCCAACGGACCGGGCGAACTGTACCGTCAGCCATTTCCTGAGGACGGCGGCCGCTTGTTCCGGTATACAAACCTGTCAGGTAGGTGTCGGTTGTAAATACGTTTTCGCCATTTTGTGACATGTCATGAGCCATAATACCTTTGCTGACCAATATTTGTTCGTTCACCCTGTCGGTACGCCATGAGGCATAGGCTTCGGCCTGAATCCATGAAACGCCGACCACCGGATAATCGCTGTATGCGGGGTGGCGGAGATAGTTTTGGATGTATGGTTCATTATAGGCAAGTTCTTCCCTCCATTGCAGGGTGTCAGGAAGTGCAGCTTCCATACGGGCCCTGTCATTTGGATAAACACGGCTGATCCAGTAGAGATATTCGCGGTAATCCTGGTTGGACACCTCAGCTTCGTCCATCCAGAAAGAAGCGACGGTGATTCTTCGTGGGACATTATCCCATTTTGACATGACGTCTTCCTCAACACGGCCCATGGTAAACGTACCGCCTTCAATGAAAACCAATCCCGGCCCCCCTTCTTGTTTGTAACCTGAAGTATAGGGGATATTACCGGTTTCGGGATCATTATAGTTCCAGCCTGTGGTATTTGATGTTTGTTTTTTTGACCGGCTGAATAATCCGCATCCGGATAATAGAGCAGCGATCACTAAGAATATCAGAAGTTTGGCCTTCATATTCACCTTATTAATGAATTTCAACTTTATTAAGTGTCACAAATATAACTAAATCATTATTGCATTATTGTTTGCCAAAATGATTATTTCCTGCATTGGTGGTTATTTCAACCGCATTTTTATTAACATCCGTGTTTGAATTCGGGCGCCAAAGTAGTTAATTTGCAATATTCAACAACAATTATCGTTCAACAATTTAAATTGGACCTGAATGTATCGTTACCTGCTATTACCTTTGTTTTTCATCCTGACTTCGCTGATGCCGGGTGATCTGACCCGAACCGGTTTCACAATCGATTGGATTCCTGTCGCTGAGCCTGATGAAAATGGGATCATGTCTGGTTATTTCAGGTTTGAAGGGGCTGTTTACAGTGACCAGTCGCCTTATTTGCCCCATTTTGTGCTGCGTGTTCCGATGGGTTCCGCATCCGGAATGTATGCCGGAATTGTTCAGCCCATATATGAGGAATGGCAGGGAGAGGCCCCTGCTGGACTGGATGGTTTTGTTGGAGAGAAACCGGAAGTGAAGGTCAGTGTCCTCCGTTCCGGGAACGATGTATTTGCCGAAATCAGTTTTATCCCAATCATTCTGAAGGACGGCAAAGTTTACCTGCTTCAAAAATTCGGGATCAAAACATCAGAGACTGCGCCATTAAAGTCCTTAAAAGGGCCTTATGCATGGAAGTCGGAATCAATGCTGGCCACGGGAAAGTGGGTTAAAATAAAAACGGGCAAAAAGGGTATTTACCGAATTCCTTACGAAAAGCTGGTTTCTCTTGGATTTTCAGACCCTTCGAAAGTAAATGTTTATGGATACGGTGGATATGCACTGACTGAATCACTCTCTGAAGTTCCATTTGATGATATGGTCGCCAATGCCACCTGGCATGGGAAAGACGGATCAGGCAGGGATTGCCTCTATTTCTATTCAACCGGAAATGTTAAATGGGAGTACGACACGGTTTCGAAGAGATTCAGGCATAAGCAAAACGTATATGCAAATGAAAGTCATTACTTTTTAAGTGCTGAAGGGCCACGGAAAACGGTTGAAAAATTGGAGGCAGTGTCAGGACAGGCAGTCAGGACTGTCAATGAATTTGATGACTTTGTCCGATACGAAACTGAACTGACCAACCTGATTTCTTCGGGTTCACAATGGTTTGGTGAATCATTTCTCAGAGGAACCAATCGCAATTTTTCCCTTTCGTGTCCTGATGCCGTTGCTGGCGCCGATGCCAGGGTATTCATCAATGCTGCCGGCCGATCTTCTGGTTCCTCAACCCTGGATATAACCATCAATGGAAGCAAGCAGTCGGGATTGGTATTTAATCCGGTCAATACGGATGATGCAACCACCCTTTATGCCTCAGAAAAGCAGGCATCCTGGTCGGTCCCGGTTTCTTCAGGCAAGATAGATTTGTCATTCAGCTATGCTGCCTCAAATAACTTGTCGAATGCATGGCTTGATTATATTACCGTGAACTGGCGCCGGAAACTCCAGATGAATGCAGATGAGCTTTATTTCAGGGATACCGGAACCATGACCGGACAGGATCCTGTCCGGTTTGAAGTGGGCGGAAGTATAGCTGGGACAAGGGTTTTTGACATCACCCAACCTATCGGAATAGTGGAGGTTCCCGTATCTATCGACGGAAGCCTGTTGTCGTTTGTGAGACCTGCTGGCGGACTCCGCGAATACGTGGCATTCAAACCTGCAGCCAATTTTCCGGAGCCTGATTATGTGGGTGAGATACCAAACCAGAATCTGCATGGACTGGACACACCGGATTTTCTGATAATTGCACACCCCGACTTTTTACAGATTTCTGAAGAGATTGCCGATTTTCATCGGTCACGCGACGCAATGAAAGTTCATGTTGTTGCTACAACCCAGGTATATCAGGAGTTTGGCAGCGGTAACCCGGATGCTACCGCTATCCGGAATTTTATCCGTATGTTTTATGACCGTGACAGAAAAATCAAATATGTCATGCTTGTTGGTGACGGCAGTTATGATAACCGCAATATCAGAGGCGGCAACAGGGCAATGATTCCCACCTACCAGTCTGAAAATTCGCTGGTTCCAACTTCTTCTTTTGTGTCTGATGATTATTTTGTCATTCTTGATGAGGGCGAAAGTGTTTATAATGGGTTGGTTGACCTGGGAATAGGACGTCTTCCGGTGGCGACCCAATACGAAGCGGGGATTGTTGCCGGCAAGATTTTGAATTATTATTCTTCCAACTCCCTTGGTATGTGGCGCAATGTAGTCTCCTTTATTGGTGACGACGGCGACGGGGGATTGCACATGGGTGATTCAGAAAGTCTGGCGAACCAGGTGAATGCCGTTCACCGGGAGTTTCAAACCGACAAAATCTATTTTGATGCCTATCCTGTATCTTCAACCCCCGCAGGGAAAAGATACCCCGGTGTTACAGATGCCATCAACCAACGTGTGCGGGACGGGGTTCTTGTGCTGAATTATGTCGGACACGCAAATGAGCGGTTTATGGCTGATGAACGCGTCCTCGATATTTCCACAATTAATGCATGGACGAACAAGGACAAGTTACCGATTTTTGTCACTGCAACCTGCGAGTTCAGCCGTTTTGATGCTGATGAAACCTCGGCAGGGGAGTATATTTTACTTAACCCAAACGGTGGTGGCATCGGATTGTTTTCAACCACACGCGTCGTTTATGCCTATTCCAACTTCCTTTTAAGCCAGAATTTTTACCGACATATATTCGAAAAAGACAACAATGGAGAGAATTACCGGATGGGCGATGTCATGCGTCTGGCAAAAATCAATACTGTAAATACGCTTAATAAGAGAAATTTTACACTCCTGGCCGACCCTGCGCTGCGATTGTCCTACCCAAAATACAGGGTGGAAACGACCTCTCTCAACAATGCAGCGGTGACGGAAATTGCGGATACATTGTCGGCACTGAGCAAGGTAACCATTGCAGGAATCATTACCGATAATTCGGGACAGAAATTAAATAATTTCAGTGGCACCATTACCTCGGTGGTTTACGACAAGGAACAGAGGATGAATACCCTGGGTAACAGCGGGCAAACACCTTTTAGCTACAAGGTGCAGAACAATGTGATCTACAAGGGGCAGACCACTGTCACAAACGGTGAATTTTCATTCAGCTTCGTAATACCAAAAGATATTTCATATAACATTGGGCAAGGCCGGATTCTATATTATGCCGAAAACGGAACCGAAGATGCAAATGGCTTCTTTGAAGGTTTTTATGTGGGGGGAAGTTCAGGTGGACAGGTCGTTGATAACGAAGGCCCTGAAATTGAATTGTTTCTTGATGACACATCCTTTCAATCGGGCGATGAAACCAGTCAGAACCCTCTGTTGATTGCCCATCTTTTTGATGAGAATGGCATCAATACGGTGGGGTCGGGAATAGGGCACGATATAACGGCAGTCCTGAATGAAGATTATTCATCGGTATACATACTGAATGATTTTTACAAGTCGGATCAGGATGAATACAGAAGCGGAACCATCGAGTTTCCTTTCCGTGACCTTACGCCGGGTGAATATTCGCTCAGATTGAAAGCCTGGGATGTAGCCAATAATTCGACGGAAGTGGAGATAAAATTTGTTGTCACAAGCGATTTCATGATCGAGAGCGTGACCAATTATCCCAATCCGGTGACTGACCATACTTATTTTGTTTTTACCCATAATCAGCCCGATGCCTCTTTTCGCACCCTCATCGAAATCTTCGATATGACCGGCAAGAAGATTGACATGGTTCAGGTAACCTCTTCTTCGGGCGGAAAAACCAGTACCCCACTGAGGTGGAACCCGGACGAAAGAAACATCCAGCTTCGGAGCGGAATTTATCCTTACCGGATTACCATTCGATCAGCCGACGGGCGATTGGCAGGAAAGAGCGGAAGATTGATTGTACGCCGATAAATTACTTCCTCCCGAATAATTTTTGTTTTGAAATCCCGTTAGCACAGTATGCTAAAATGAAAAGTAAATAAACTATATATTTGTGCGCTCATTAGAAAACCATGTTATGTTTAAACTTATAAGAATTTTTGTTGCGGGACTGATTTTAGTTGTTGCTGTAAACCAGACTTTTGCCCAGGCAACCTTAAGCGGGGCCAATGTAGTTACCACTGCAGTTCCTTTTTTGACCATATCCCCCGATTCAAGGGCGGCAGGTATGGGTGATGTCGGTGTGGGTACCTCGGCCGATGTTAACTCACAACACTGGAATGCAGCTAAATATGCCTTTACGGAAAGTGATATGGGTGTTGCATTGTCTTATTCGCCCTGGCTCCGAAACCTGGCCGATGACATCAATCTTGCCTATCTGGTAGGTTACAAAAGGTTGGATGATTATCAGACCCTGAGTGCCTCGCTACGCTATTTCTCGCTGGGGGACATTCTTTTTTACGATGATCAGGCCCAGTACCAGGGGCAGCAAAATCCCAATGAATTTGCCATTGATTTTGGTTATACAAGGTTGTTGTCCGACTACTTTTCTGGTGCGGTCACGGGGCGCTATATCCGGTCGGACCTTACTGGCGGACAAATGATCAATGGGGTTGAATCGCATGCCGGTAATTCCTATGCAGTGGATGTGGCATTCTTTTATCGCAATGAGTTCATGACAGGCCGTCAGGAGAACCTGTTTTCGGCAGGGATCAATATACAGAATATTGGTGCAAAAATCTCCTATACCGATGGTGAAGTCAAGGATTTCATTCCTACCAACATGAAGTTGGGTGCAGCCTACACCACCGAGCTCGATGATTATAATACCATCACTTTCGCGGTCGACCTGAATAAACTATTGGTTCCAACTCCCCCGCGGGATACTACCACCTATGATGATGGTGCAATTATCTATCCAGGAGGTATCAATTCCGATAAATCAGTTGTTGGCGGTATGTTTTCTTCTTTCGGTGATGCCCCGGGCGGTATGAAGGAAGAGTTGCAGGAGGTCAATATTTCGGCTGGTGTCGAATATTGGTACAATCAGCAGTTCGCACTCAGGGCCGGATATTTTTATGAGCATGAAAACAAGGGTAACCGTAAATTCATGACTGCCGGTGCCGGTCTGAAACTGAATGTTTTTGCACTTGATTTCTCCTACCTGCTACCGCTGGTTCGCAATCATCCCCTGGAGAATACCCTGCGTTTT
This sequence comes from Prolixibacteraceae bacterium UBA5740, assembly GCA_002419285.1. GTDB lineage: Bacteria > Bacteroidota > Bacteroidia > Bacteroidales > Prolixibacteraceae > UBA1413. The sequence continues at coordinate 21,893 of DIFU01000102.1, forward strand.
ACGCTTTCTTTCGATGTGGATGCATTCAGTGGACAAAACCGGTAATGGGTTTCAGAATCGGATATGGGTTTGATGTTCACCGGCTGGCCCAAGGTGAAAGGCTTTGGCTGGGTGGTGTTTTGATTCCTCATGAAAAGGGGACCGTCGCACATTCCGATGGTGATGTCCTGATTCACGCCTTGTGCGATGCCTTGCTTGGGGCGGCAAAACTGGGTGACATTGGATCCAATTTCCCTGATACCTCATCCGAGTTCAAGGGTATTGACAGCAAAATTTTGTTGGGTCATTGCTGTACACTGATCCGAAACAAAGGATATGAAATCGTGAATGTGGATACAACATTGTGTGCACAGCGACCGAAACTCAGGCCTTTTATCCCGGAAATGGAAGAGGTGCTTGCCGCTGTCATGAAAGTTGATCCCGAGTTTGTGTCAATCAAGGCAACGACCACCGAAAAGCTGGGATTTGAAGGCAGGGAAGAAGGAATTTCAGCCCATGCTGCAGTCTTGATCCAAAAGAAGTAATATCCGAAATAAATACCCCATTTATGCAAAGCAAAAAAACATTGGTGGTTGGGGCAAGTACCAAACCCTGGCGATATTCATACAAGGCCATTGAGAGCCTGAGATCCCACCAACACGAAGTGGTGGCAATCGGACTCCGCGAAGGTGAGGTGGCAGGAGTACCGATTCAGAAAGAGATTGTCTATATCGATAACATCCATACGGTCACCATGTATGTCGGTGCTGCACACCAAGCCGCATATCAGGAATGGCTGCTCAAATGGAAGCCTCAACGGGTGATTTTTAATCCTGGGGCCGAGAATCCCGAACTCCAGTCTTTGCTGGAACAAAATGGGGTGGAGGTTTTGGAAGCCTGCACCCTGGTTATGCTTGCAACCGGACAATTTTAGCTTATGATTACACAAATTAATGACCTGATTGAATTTAACAGGGTCCTTGAACAGGAACCTGCGGTACTGGCATATTTTTCCACTGTGGAATGCAATGTCTGCAAGGTACTGAAGCCCAAGGTACATGAGATACTTGAGCAGGAATACCCGAAAGTGAAGATGGTTTATGTCGAAATTAATCAATCTCCCGAACTGGCTGCCCGTTTCACTGTTTTTGCGGTTCCTACGATGGTGGTATTCTTCGAGGGCCGCGAGTATATCCGTAAAAGCCGCAATTTTGGACTGGATGAGTTCCGAAATGAGCTCAGGCGTCCATATGATTTGATGTTTTCAGAGTAACCGGCATCAAGGTCTTATCACCTAATGGATTAGATTATTCAGTAATTCATCATCAGCCAGGTGGGGTATGGTAACCTTTAGCCGGGGATTTTCCTGCATGGCTCTTTCTATGGCGAATCGCGCGGGATGGTTTCTTGCCCAGCTTCGGCGAGCGATTCCGTTATTTACATCCCAGAATAGCATATTTTGAAGTCGAATGTCTGCCTCTGCACTGCCATCTATTGTCAGACCGAACCCACCGTTAACCACTTCTCCCCAGCCTACGCCTCCACCATTGTGAAGCGACACCCAGGTCGCCCCCCTGAAGCTGTCGCCGGCAAAATTCTGAACGGCCATATCTGCAGTGAATCTGGAACCATCATAGATATTCGAAGTTTCTCTATACGGAGAATCTGTCCCTGAAACATCATGGTGGTCTCGTCCAAGAACGATAGGTGCAGAAATTTTTCCTTGACGAATCGCTTCGTTAAAGGCCGAAGCAATGGCAATCCGGCCGTTGGCATCCGCATACAGGATTCTGGCCTGTGAACCCACCACCAATTGGTTTTTCCCTGCTTCCCTGATCCAATGGATGTTGTCGGTCATTTGCCGGAGAATCTCTTCCGGTGCTGTAGCGGTAAGGTTCTCAAGAACCTCCGCGGCAATCTGGTCAGTCAATTCCAGATCGGCAGGATAACCTGAAGTGCATACCCAGCGAAACGGGCCAAAACCATAGTCGAAATAAAGAGGCCCCATGATATCCTGAACATACGATGGGTAGCGGTATCCGTTGCCGGAAAAGATATCGGCGCCGGCTCGTCCTGATTCCAGCAGGAAAGCATTGCCATAATCCCAGAAATACATACCCCTGGTTGCCAGTTTATTTATGGCTGCAACCTGCCGTTTCAGTGATTCGGATACCTTCTCCCTGAAAAGTCCCGGATTTTGGGCCATCAGTCTGTTGGCTTCCTCAAAGGTCAGTCCTGCAGGATAGTACCCGCCCCCATAGGGATTATGCAGTGATGTCTGATCTGAGCCAAGATCAATGTCGATTTCCGATTCGGCCAGGGCCTCCCAAAGGTCAACAACATTCCCCTGGTAGGCCAGCGATACGGCTTCTCCCTTTACGGAAGCGTCAGACATTCTTTTCAGAATGGCAGGCAGGTTGTCATATACTTCATCAACCCATCCTTGCCCATGGCGGATGTTGGTGGCCTTGGGATTAATTTCGGCCACGACACAGACCATCCCTGCAATTACAGCTGCCTTTGGTTGTGCCCCCGACATGCCTCCCAGTCCTGATGTAATGAATATTTTGGATTTCCCGGTTTGTCGCTGGTGTAGTCGGGCTGCGTTCATCAGGGTGATGGTGGTTCCATGGACAATACCCTGAGATCCAATGTACATATATGATCCGGCTGTCATCTGCCCATACTGTGTAACTCCTAGCGCGTTGAATCGTTCGTAATCGTCCTTTGATGAGTAATTGGGTATCATCATGCCATTTGTGACTACCACCCTGGGCGCTGCCGTATGGGATGGAAACAGGCCTAAAGGATGCCCTGAGTACATGACGAGTGTCTGATCGTCGGTCATTTCACTCAGATACTGCATGGTGAGCAGATATTGGGCCCAGTTCTGGAAAACAGCCCCATTCCCTCCATAGGTGATCAATTCGTGAGGATGCTGGGCCACTTGCGGGTCGAGGTTGTTCTGGATCATCAGCATGATGGATGCTGCCTGAACCGAATTTGCCGGATACTCGGAGATAGGTCGTGCATACATGGAATAGGTAGGTCTGAACCTGAACATATATATTCGCCCAAACCGGTTCAGCTCTTCCAAAAACTCAGGGGCAAGAACAGGGTGGTGCTTTTCGGGAAAATAGCGGAGAGCATTTTGCAATGCCAGTTTTTTCTCCTGGAGTGATAAAACATCTGGTCGTTTCGGAGCATGATTCGCCGATGGGTCGTACTCTGCCGGAGATGGAAGATCTACGGGAATGCCTTGCCTAATGGTAGCCTGAAATTTTGCCAGTTCCATGTTATTAGCCATTTTATCTGCATTAGTATTGAATTCAGCGGCAAATTAGATGGATTCACCGAATTTTTGAATGATATTTGACAGTCAATGATCATTTTTGTAGGACTTAAAAATTAATTTACCATGAAGAACTATTTCTTGATTTTTGCAGTAGTCGTTTCCGGGTTTCTTTTCACAGGATGCGGTTACAATACAATTGTCGAAATGGATGAGGCTGTGACTTCACAGTGGTCACAAGTGGAGAATGTTTACCAGAGAAGAGCCGACCTGATCCCCAATCTGGTGGCAACCGTCAAAGGATACGCCGAACACGAACAGGAAACACTTACAGGAGTGATTGAAGCCCGTTCACAGGCAACTTCGGTCAAGGTTGATCCTTCAAACCTCACACCGGAAGCCATCCAGCAGTTTCAACAGGCACAGGATGGTGTCTCATCGGCATTAAGCCGCCTTTTGGTGGTGGTTGAAAGTTATCCCGACCTGAAAGCCAACCAGAACTTTCTGGATTTGCAGGCACAGCTCGAGGGTACTGAAAACCGGATTACCGTTGAGCGCATGAAATTCAACGAAACCACCCAAGGATATAACGCTTATATTCGAAAATTCCCTGCCTTGTTAACTGCCAAAATTTTCGGCTTCAAGACCAGGGCTTATTTTGAGGCAAGCCAAGGTGCCCAAACTGCCCCACAGGTCCAGTTTTAAGGGGAATGTGATTAATCTAAAATATCGGAATGATGGATTTCTGGAAAAGTTTTACGGATCAGCAAAAGGCCATGATCAAAAGGGCCATTGAAGTGGCCGAAATGGACACTTCGGGTGAGATCCGTGTGCATATTGAAAATACCTGCAAGGATGAACCTATGAACAGGGCTGCCTTCATTTTCAGCAAGCTTGCGATGCATAAGACCATCCAGCGCAATGGAGTGCTCTTTTATGTGGCAGTTCGCGACAGGAAATTCGTCATACTTGGAGACGCCGGAATCAATAATAAAGTCCCTGATGATTTTTGGGAAGAGATCACGCAAGAGGTCCTTCGCAACTTCCGGGAAGGACGTATCACGGAAGGCCTGATTGAAGGCATCAGACGGGCCGGACAGCAGTTAAAATATCATTTCCCGTATGAGCGGAATGATGTAAATGAACTGTCGAACGAAATATCTTATGGGGAGGACATCGAATCATGAAATGGAATAGGATAGGATACTTATGGCTGGTTTTGTGGATCATTCCACTGGTCACTTTTGCCCAGATCCCGGAACGGCCAAACCCGCCGAGACTTGTCAATGACCTAGCCGACGTTCTGGATGCAGGTCAGGAACAATCGCTCGAACAGACTCTGGTTCAGTTCAACAATGAAACCAGTACCCAGATCGTGGTTGTGACGGTGCCTTCCCTGAATGGATACGACAGGGCAGATTTTGCCTTCAGGATTGGCGAATCCTGGGGTGTTGGGCAGCAAGGGAAGAACAATGGTATCGTCATGCTGGTAAAGCCCAAAATTGGCAACGAGCGTGGAGAAGTATATATTTCGGTAGGTTACGGACTGGAAGGTGTTATTCCTGATGCCGTGGCTAACCGTCAGGTCATTGACAATGAAATGATTCCCCGGTTTAAGGAGAATGATTATCATGGTGGAATAGTTCAGGGGGCAAATGTTATCATGAACCTTGCCCGTGGAGAATATACGGCTGAAGAGTATGCAGGGAACCAGTCATCCGCCGGGGGTGGCGGAACCGTTGTCTTGTTTATCCTGTTGATATTCATATTTATTATCCTCCCAATCATGCGGGGTAAGAGCAAGGTGCATTCAACCGGGAAAAAGGATATTCCTTTATGGTTGTTGCTGTCCATGATAAATTCGGGAAAACGGCAAGGTGGAATGTTCGGTGATTTTTCATCGGGCAGAGGAACCTTTGGCGGAGGATTCGGTGGAGGTGGCGGCTTCGGCGGCTTTGGCGGAGGAAGCTTCGGCGGAGGTGGAGCTGGCGGAAGCTGGTAAAAAAAAAGAGGCTGTTCATTAAAAACAGCCTCTTTTTTTTAGAACTTGAAACTTAATCCAGCCCCGAACAGTTGTTTCCACTGTACACGGCGGCCTTTATTTCCCTCATCATCTATCGTGAGAAGAATGTCATGGTCATAGATCATGTTGGTCAGGAAATTAGCTGACAAATATTCATTGATCTTCATGTTCACCCTGAAATCCCAGTTGACATCAATGTTTTGGGGATTATTGAGATAGTTGGAGAACAATCCGAGCACGGTTTGGACATCCACGTTTTTTACTACCGGAAATTTGAGTTCCGATTTTAAGCTGGTACCCATCTCTGCCCTGAACTTTTTACCCGGATCTACGCCGTATGCTCCAATTGCTGACAGATCCTCATCGGTGACTATGGTAAATTTGGTACCCAAAGGGGAGAGGAAGAGGCTGAACATATCAGAAGGCTTGTAGTCGGCACCTACCGCGAAGGTGATATAGGCAGGGGAGAAGAGGGCTGAGATTTTGTTGTCGGTATCGGGATATTTGTATCCATTGGCAAACTGCGACCTGAAATTGAACAACCCACTATATAGCCATTTGCTTTCGTCGGAGATTTTGTAGCCCAGCTTAGAGCTGAAATCCATTTTGTCTTCCGATTTGATGAGGTCCTGAGTGCCTTCTTTCAGCAAGCCATAGCCCACATGGAAAGTGTTGTCCCAGTTCAAGCGGTCTTTGGCATAGTTGGCCGAATAATTCAGCAAACTCACTCCGGAAATGGAATTTTTACCACCTGCTGCCCAGTTGGAAAATGATACCTGGCTAAATGTCACGGTAAAATCACCTCCCTTTTTCCAGTTTGATTGAATGGTGTCGGCTTCCTGGGCAAAGGAGGCAACAGCGATC
>DIFU01000031.1 GCA_002419285.1 Prolixibacteraceae bacterium UBA5740
TTGAATTGTAGACCACCGATATCATATATCCGGGCATTCCACCAAACATGGAATTGGTCCACACCGCCTCATTGCCTGTGGCTTCCCGGTAATCAACCAGTTCTTTCGACATGCCGACATGGCTTTGTATGTCATGCTGGGCAATTACTTTTCCCTCAAGCAGGGGAAACAGGTAAGCGTATGCAAGAACGACGAACAGGATGAATGCCAGACCATGAAAACCGAATTGCTGCAGGAAGGGCTGCTTCTTCATTGTGCTGAATATTTTACAGTTGTGTTTCCGGCAAAAATAGGGATTTTATTAGCTTTGGACTTCAATTATGGGAATCATTATCAAACAATCGGTTCGGGGAGCTTTCTGGTCATATCTGGGAATTGCCATCGGCTATATCAATGTGGGCATTATCATGCCCCAGTTTTTTGATACTGCCCAGATTGGTCTGGTTCAGATATTTATAGCACTTTCCCTGATATTTTCCCAGTTTGCGACCCTTGGTTTTACCAGTGTGATAAACCGGATGTTTCCGATCTTCAGGGATCCGGTTAGTCAGCATAATGGGTTTTTGGTTTTGGCCCTGATAACAGGTTTGGCAGGTCTGGCTGTATCAACCCTTGGTTTTTTTCTACTAAAACCCTGGATCGTGGAATCCAACATCGAAAAGTCGGCCCTGTTCGTCGATTATCTTTTCTGGCTCCTTCCTCTCATAGGAATGCGTTTGCTCTTCACTTTACTCGATAATTACAACAAGGTATTGTATGATGCCGTGACAGGAACCTTCTGGCTCGACTTCATGCATAAGTTGATCAACCTTTTCCTGATTATCTTATTTGCCCTGGGATGGATCAATTTCAGGTTTTTCTTTTTGGGATATCTGCTCTCCATGAGCATTCCCGTGTTTCCGGTAATTCATGCCCTGATGCGAAGGAATGAATTTCACCTGCGACCCGACTTTGCTTTTCTGAAGCCTGCTCTTAAGAAGGAGATTAAGGTGGTGATGCTGTTCGGGATGATCAATGGTTTTTCGGGTATTCTGCTGATGAACGTGGACAAGGTATTGGTGAACCAGTTTCTTTCCCTCGATGAGGTAGGAATTTTTGGAGTATGCGCCCTTTTTGCCTCACTGATCAGGGTTCCTTTTAATTCCATCTCCAAAATTGCAGTGGGGATCATTGCCGAATCATGGAAAAGAAACGATATTGCCCATATCCGTGAAATCTATCAGAAATCTGCGTTGAATCAGGCTATTGCCGGAACCCTTATTTTTGTGGGAATCCTTGTTAATCTTGACAACATATTTGAAATTCTTCCACCAGTTTACAGCCAGGGCCGAAACGTGGTTATTGTTTATTCTGCAGGAATGTTGGTGGTTACCATTATCGGACTGGCAGGAAATATTACCGAAACATCGAGCCTTTTCAGGTTTACCACTCTGTTTATGGGAGTATCAATCGTTATACAGTTTGTTCTTAGTTTCCTGTTAATTCCGCGATTTGGAATTACTGGAGCGGCCTGGGCTACAGTAATAACCCTGGTAACCAATTCGATGTTTCAGGCTGGTTTGCAAAAGATCGTGTATGGTATTGCGGGAGTGAATCTTCGCTTGCTTTTGGTTGCAGGCATTGGCTTTGTCAGCTTTGTTGCAGCATACATGGTTCCCCGATTATCGTTGATCCCGGATATTCTGATCAGAAGCTCTGTGGTGGTGCTGGTTTATTTTTCATTAACCTATTTTTTGAAGGTTTCAATTGACCTGAATCAATTAATTCGGGATATTATCCGACAGCTAATGGGAATAGCAGGAATTAAACATAAATGATGCATTCAGTGAGGACACACACCAAATTTTTGAAGGAGAATTAATGCAATGGATAAGCATGATATAGAATCAAGCCCACTGGTTTCGGTCATTACACCGACCTATAACCATGAAAAATTTATCGGTCAGTGTATACAGTCGGTCATCAACCAAACATACACCAACTGGGAAATGTGGATCCTGGATGACGGAAGTAAGGACCAGACCCCGGTTGTTGCCGGATCATATGCAAACACCGATTCCCGTATCCATATGATCCGACAGGAAAATAAAGGAATATTTTGCCTGGCCGAAAATTATAACCGTTTGTTATCGGAGTGCAGGGGAGAATGGATAGCCATATTGGAAGGGGATGATTACTGGGAACCTGAAAAATTGCAGGTTCAGATCGAAGCCGTTGCCAACTTTCCTGATGCCGTCATGAGCTGGTCAAAAGCAGCCTCCCGGGTCGGGACAGGAGACACGGTTTATCAGCTCCATCCTGTCAATTCTCTGAAGAACCGTGGGTATTACGATAACTTGCCTGTGGGAACCATATTCAATGTGATTTTTGATGATTTTCTTCCACCGCTGACATACCTTATACGAAAATCGTCACTTGAAAAGATTGGTGGGTTTATACAGGTGCAGCCATTCCCGGCGGTTGACCTGAGCACCGTATTGCAACTGAGCCTGACAGGCCGGTTCGTTTTTGTCGATCAGGTACTGGGAACCTGGCGGATTTTTCCGGATCAGACCACCAAAACCAAAACCCTTGAAATTCTGGAGGGATCGCAGGCCATTATTACCTCCCATTTTGAGAAGATCAAAGAAACACATGGTGATATCCTGAAATATGACCATGCCTTCATCCAAAATAATTACCGAAAGCGCAGGATGATCACCTTTGCACGTTCCGGAAGGTTTAAACTGATAAAGAAAGATTTCAGGGGAGCGAGAAAGGATTATATTCAGGCCTTAAAAATCCCTGTTTGGAGTGAAATTTTATGGATGTTACGGACACTTACAGGTTTTATATTCAGTTATTTTAAAATGGATGTGGAAGCACTGGCCCAATGGTTTGGAAAAGGAAGTCTGAAAAAATGAAGCATGATGGAAACGAGAATATTTGAATATGCTGAAAATCAGCCTGTAAGAATTGATTTGGGATGTGGGGGCAGTAAGCGTCCCGGATACCTTGGAATAGATATTTTGCCCCTCGGGGGAGTCGACTATGTGGTTGACCTGGAGAAAGGCCTCCCCTTTATTCCCGACAACGTGGTGGATGAATATTATTCTTCCCATTTTCTGGAGCATGTTGAAAACCTGGGTCTGATTTTGGGTGAAATGCACCGGACACTAAAGAAAGATGGGTTACTGCATATCGTGGTTCCCCACCATTCCAATCCCTATTTTTATTCAGATTATACCCACAAACGGTTTTTCGGGCTATATACCTTCCACTATTTTGCGGGTGAAAATCATCATTTCAGAAGGAATGTACCGCAGTATGGGGATTCCTTCAAATGCAGGATTGACCGTATTCAATTGATTTTCAGGGCTCCGCATTTTCCGTTAATCAATCTCTTCAGGAAACACGTTATTCAAAGGATTTTCAACCTGAACCCCCGTATGCAGGAAATCTATGAAGGTTTTTTTACCAGGGTATTCTCTTGTTATGAGATTCACTACTTCCTGAAGGTGGACAAATAGTGGTCATTTTTTAACGATTTCCAAAATTCTGGTTTTTCGGGTGATGAAGTGAAACTTTTCGGGGAACCTGATTTCAACAGCCTCGTTCCTTGAGAATTCACTTGCTATAATCTTTGTAATGGCAAGGGAATCTCTTTGTACGACATAGCCATTGTTTTCAACCACTTCAGGCATTCCTCCCTCGCGGGTCACAATAGGGATGCATCCGTATAGCATGGCTTCAGCGAGAGCGATCCCAAAGGATTCGGACCTGGAAAGCTGGCAGTAGATACGTGTTTGCCTGTACCAATCCGGAAGGTCATCGTGGGGGAGACCATCCAGAATGGTTACATTGTCGGGAAATCCGGAAGCCAGATGGCGGAGATGTTTTTTGTCAAATCCGGCAATCACAAAGGTGATGTCAGGAAGAAGTCTGGCCGTTTCCACGAAGGTGTCGATTCCCTTGATCAGGTATGTTCTTTCGGAATCAATACGTGCAACTGTCAGTACTTTCTTCCGTTTAAGCCATGGATCACTGTTTTCCGGCTGAAGGGTAACACAGTTGTACACAATTTCGAGCGCTGCATTTGGATGCATGGCTTTCACTTTGCGTGCCACATTATTGGAAACAGCCAGGTTCAGCGTGCAATGTTTCATCGACCAGCTTGCGGCAAAACCCCTCAGTTTTGAAGTGAATACCCCATATTGCAAAGACGGGATCCTGCAGACATCGTATCCTCCGATAACCAGAAAACTTTTCCTGCCGGTAAGCTTTGCAAAGAGTATAGGTAAAAGGGAATGCTGGTCGGCGAACCAGATATAGACTATAGAGAACCGAAAGATATTGACTGTAAGGAATATGGCTTGTTTCAGTAATTCGATCCCAACCTTCATACCTCCTTTAACGGGTTTGAAATGGTAGGTCATAACCTCAAATTCACCCGACAGAATCTCAAAGTCAGACTTTACGAAAGTGGACCAGGCGGGATATACCAGCAATATCTTTCTGCGTTTCATCAACGAATGGTAAAAGCTTGATTCAAACCCCTAAAATTAACTAATTTTGAACGACAGAACAGAAACGTTTTTAAATGCAAAAAATAATAACCATTGTGGGTGCCCGTCCACAGTTTATCAAAGCCTCTGCCTTGAGCAGGGCATTGGCTGTGGAAGGGATCAGGGAGATCATTGTGCATACAGGGCAACATTTTGATGATAACATGGCCGACATCTTTTTCAGGCAGATGGAAATTC
>DIFU01000005.1 GCA_002419285.1 Prolixibacteraceae bacterium UBA5740
CCGGTAGCGATCATTTGTATTGCCAACAATGCAGCATTCATGGCACCATTTACCGCCACTGTGGCAACAGGGATTCCCGGAGGCATCTGGGCAATCGACAACAACGCATCCAATCCTTCGAATCCAACCTTGATCGGCACCCCGATCACAGGTAGTGGCGTCATGGCCGCCACGACGCCCGGAAGATGGGCTGCCATTCCTGCACCCGCGATGATTACCTTGATGCCCCTGTCCTTAGCCGCCCTGGCAAATTTCTCAACTTCATCGGGTGTACGGTGAGCCGACAATGCATTGATTTCGAAAGGAATTTCAAATTCATCAAAAATTTTCGCAGCCGCTTCCATCACTCCCAAATCGGAAGTACTTCCCATAATAATGCTAACTTTTGGTGTCATATCTGAATTTTTCTTTTAAGTGTTCAATTTGTTTTTGTTTCTTTGTAAGTTCAATACTAAATTAGATTTTTAATCAATAACAAACCTGCCTGTAATCTCAGAAATCCAATTTGTTATGAAAAAAATAAAGTTGCTCGACAAAGAGTTTCAGCTCTACATTCCTTATGAAAAGATTCGTGAGGTCATCGAACAAATGGCAGCTGACATGAACCGGGATCTTGAAGGAAAGGATCCCCTGTTTGTATGTGTCTTGAATGGTGCATTTATGTTCGCAGCTGATCTTTTCAAACGGATAGATGTTCAGGGAGCCGAGATTACCTTTGTCAAAATGGCTTCCTACAAAGGCGTACACTCTACAGGAGCCATCCGGCAACTTATCGGACTGAATGAATCCATTGAAGACAGGTCGGTTATTGTTTTGGAAGATATCGTCGATTCAGGCCAGACAATTGAAGAGATCATGGCCCAGCTTGCAATCCTGAAACCTAAAGAAGTCAGAATTGCCACCTTGCTTTTTAAACCCGAAGCCATGATCAAAAGTGTTAAACTGGATTATATCGGACTTGAAATCCCTAATGACTTTATTGTTGGATACGGGCTTGATTACGACGGACATGGAAGAAATCTGATTGACGTATATTCGATCGTACAATAAAACCGGTTTGTCATGCTGAATTTGGTATTGTTTGGCCCTCCGGGAGCGGGTAAAGGCACCCAGGCTGAGTTTCTGATCAACACTTATCACCTCAACCATTTGTCGACCGGAGAGATGCTCCGTAACGAAATTTCCAGACAGACATCGTTGGGAAACCAGGCAAAAAAATACATCGACAAGGGTGAACTGGTCCCCGACTCAGTAGTCATCTGCATGATCAGACAAAACATGGAGTCTAATCCCGATGCGAAAGGATTTATATTTGATGGCTTTCCCCGGACTGTCGATCAGGCCATTGCCCTTGACAAACTCTTGGAAAAGCAGGGTGCCCCACTGAAGGGAATGCTATCATTGGAAGTTGAAGAGCACGAATTAATTGACCGTCTCCTGAAGAGGGGGCTTATATCAGGTCGGAGTGACGACCAGGATCTGAGCATCATCAAAAACCGTATTGAAGTTTATAATCAGAAAACAGCCCCATTGATTCGATATTATTCGGACCAGGGCAAATATTACAGCGTCAATGGCATGGGCAATATCGCACAAATCGCTGATAGGTTGAAGACAGCCGTTGCCGACTTGCAAAAAAGTAAAACAGTTTAATAAGACAGATGTCAGAATCCAATTTTGTTGATTACGTAAAAATATTTTGCCAATCGGGAAACGGTGGCCCCGGATCAGCCCATCTGAGGCGCGAGAAATTCGTTCCAAAGGGTGGACCAGATGGCGGAGATGGCGGTCGCGGCGGGAATGTGTACCTTCGTGGCAATGCACAAATGTGGACTTTGCTTCACCTGAAATACCAACGGCACATCAAAGCCGGACATGGTGAGTCAGGGGGCAAGCAATGCAGTTTCGGTGCCAGCGGTGAAGACAAATACATTGACGTACCTCTGGGTACCGTTGTCCGCAATTCTGAAACCGGGGAGTTCATGATGGAGATTACCCAGGATAAGGAGGTAAAAATACTGATGCCCGGTGGACGGGGAGGACTGGGAAACACCCATTTCAAATCAGCCACCCACCAGACCCCCAGATATGCTCAGCCTGGCGAATCAGGAGTCGAAGGATGGGTTATCCTTGAATTAAAAGTACTCGCCGATGTCGGCTTGGTCGGCCTTCCAAATGCAGGAAAATCGACACTTCTTGCTGCAGTTTCAGCAGCAAAACCCAAAATTGCCGACTATCCTTTCACCACACTGATACCCAACCTTGGCATAGTCAGCTACCGTGAACGTCAATCGTTTGTCATGGCCGACATACCTGGCATCATCGAAGGTGCCCATACCGGCAAAGGTCTTGGCCTAAGATTCCTGCGACATATCGAACGAAATTCCATGTTGTTGTTCCTTATCCCGGCAGATGCCAGTGACTACAAAAAGGAATACCAGATTTTAATGAATGAACTTGGAAAGTTTAATCCCGAACTGCTTGACAAGCAGCGATTCCTTGCCATCAGTAAAGCCGATATGCTCGACGAAGAAATGATGAAGGATATCAGCAAAGAACTTAACGACATCCCACATATATTTTTCTCTTCCATCACCGGTTATAATATAATCGAGCTGAAGGACCGAATATGGTCAATTTTAAACCACGCATAGATTTCACGGATGGATACCATTTTGCAATTTGACAGCAACCTGTTCCTATCCCTCAATCAAATGCATTCTCCTTGGTGGGACTCAGCCATGCTTTTGTTCACAAGGAAAGAAACCTGGCTCTTTTTCTACCTGATGATCATGCTGGTTGCATTTCGAAACTATGAGCGCAAGGCATTGCTGATCATTATTGTGATGATTCTGGGGGTTATCGCCAGTGATCAGTTATCTACTCTCATCAAATTTGTCACCCAGCGCCCCAGACCCGGACATGATCCGGTAATTGGAGAGCTGGTGCATATAGTGCTTCGAAAAGGAGGGCTCTATGGGTTCGTCTCTTCTCACGCATCCAACACCTTTTTCATCCTCGCATTTACCACTCCCCTGTTCCGAAACAGACTGAGTTTTATGACTCTTCTGCTCTGGACAATTTTAATCTCCTACACCCGAATCTATAACGGGAACCATTACCCTTTGGACATCATCGGAGGGTGGGTCCTGGGCCTCGGACTGGGAATTCTGTTTTACAGGTTCCTGATATTTATGGAAACCAGGTTCTTTATCACCCGACTGCCAAGGTTTGAAAAAACGCCGCTGAAAGGAGGCAATGCATGGCTCCTTTTTTTGACTCTGGCCATTATTACGGGTACAGTTTTACTTATAGTATATGTATTCCACAAATACAACTTCATAACACCCCCTCCCATCCCTCAATAATTTGGAATTGAAGAAATCAATACAGTATTTTCACTCACTTGACCCTACTTTTTTTCTGGATTCAATGAATGGATTTTTTAGAAGGCTCAACTCATTCACAAAAAACGAATTATGACCCTCCTTGAATATTACCAGACAAAAAAGGAAGACGCCAGCCGGAAGATAGCCGTTCTGTCACGAAGAATGGAACGATTATCTGCCCTTAGGCTTATTGCGTTTTTAGGCACTTTCATTTTTTACTGGATGTTCAGGCACTCTCTTGTCCCGGCCATTTTGCTCCCTTTTGCATCATTCGGATCATTCCTTTATCTGGTCAGGATACACATTCAGACTTCCAGGGACTGGCAGCGAAACCAGGTGTTGGCAGTCATATGCGAAAGGGAAATACAGGCAGCCCGGCATGAATTTGGAGACTTCCATGATGGCAATGAGTTTACTGACCCCAGCCACCCTTATTCCTTTGATCTGGATATATTCGGAAAAGGGTCGCTGTTTCAAATGATGAACAGGACAACCACCTCCGGGGGAACGGAGATGTTGGCTAAATGGATGAAGGCTCCGCTTCTTAATCCTGTCGAGATCATAGAAAGACAGCAATCGGTCAATGAGCTTGCACAACTTCGTGACTGGCGTACCAAATTCCTTCTTGAAGGCAGTCTGTTGGAAGTATCAGACGATGAAAAAGCAATGCTTACCGGCAATTTCCCCGACCAATATCGAATAAAGGATTTGAAAATGTTGCGAGCAATGATGTATATCCTTCCGTTATTATCGGGTGTTGCGCTGGGATGGCTGATAACGGGAGGAACACACCTTTGGCTGTTGCTCATGTTACTCATAAACCTGGGAGTTCTTTTCGCTTATCGTAAAATCATTGATAGATATTATACGGCATTTGGAAACAGAACGCAAACGACAGAAAAATATCTTTCACTTCTCGATTCAATAGAACAGCAAGACTTTCAAGGAACTGAATTACATCGCATACGCGACATCATTCTTAAGGATGGCAAGGCAACAAGTGCATTCAGGTCATTAAAGAAACGAATGGCACAATTTGAAATTCGACAAAACATCATTCCGGGAATGATTCTTAATTCACTTCTGATATGGGATTTACAATCTGTCATCCGGCTTCACGACTGGCAAAAAGCACACGCTTCAAAGCTTGAAAACTGGATAAAAACGGTTGACTTTTTTGATGCTTTTACCAGTTTGGCAACCTTTGCCGATCACAATCCAAAATACACATGGCCGACCCCCATTAAGGAGAATTTCATACTGGATGCAACTGGCCTTGGACACCCTATGTTGAAACCCGGGAAGAGAATTGTCAATGACATCCGAATGAAAGGATGGTCAGAAATAGCCATTGTTACCGGGGCCAACATGGCTGGCAAGAGTACCTTCCTCAGATCGGTCGGATTGAATTTCGTTTTGGCAGGGGTGGGTTGTCCGGTTGCTGCAGAAGATATGCGATACTACCCTTTGGACATCTTTACGAGCATGAGAACTAACGATTCTCTTTTGATGGAAGAGTCATACTTTTTGGCTGAATTGAAGCGTCTTGCCAAACTGATGGAAAGATTGAGAAGTGGCGAGGCCATGCTTGTGCTCCTGGATGAAATGCTGAAAGGCACAAACTCAACTGACAAATTAAAGGGATCACAGTATCTTGTTAGGGAACTCGCTACAACCCAATCAGTGACTATCCTAGCCACCCATGATGTTCAACTCACGGAAATGGAAAAACTTTATCCTGACCGAATCACCAACTATTGCTTTGAAATAGTGCATGATGGCGATGATTTAATTTTTGATTACAAACTCAGGCCAGGTATTGTTAAAACAATGAATGCGTCACTTTTGATGAAAAAGATGGGTATCATCAAAAACAACATCTGAAAAGTTTTTTTTCAACCAAAACTGTCCACTCAACCCATTCATTACCATTGGATTTTCAACTACAACCTGTTTATTAATGCTGATTTGCCAACCCTGAAAAGCCCAAGCTTTTGTCTATATTTGCATCAAACTGAAAACTATATATGACTGCGCAATACGACGAAGGAACCATAAAAACATTGGAATGGCAGGAACATATCCGCAGAAGGCCGGGCATGTACATTGGAAAGTTGGGAGACGGATCTGCCGCCGATGATGGTATATATGTCCTGCTGAAGGAAGTCCTTGACAACTCGGTGGATGAGTTTATGATGGGTTATGGAAAGAA
Source organism: Prolixibacteraceae bacterium UBA5740 (assembly GCA_002419285.1). Classification (GTDB taxonomy): domain Bacteria; phylum Bacteroidota; class Bacteroidia; order Bacteroidales; family Prolixibacteraceae; genus UBA1413. Next base: position 5,602 of record DIFU01000005.1, read on the forward strand.
GATTGAAGTATCTATTGAGCAGGATAAGGTTACGGTACGTGACTTTGGGCGCGGAATACCTCTTGGAAAATTGGCCGATGTTGTGAGCAAAATGAACACCGGAGCCAAATATGACTCCAAGGTATTCAAGAAATCCGTAGGTCTCAATGGGGTTGGCATCAAGGCAGTCAACGCATTGTCAATTGATTTCACCATCCGGGCTATTCGTGAAGGGCAAGTCAAGGAGCTGAAATTCAGCAAAGGTATTCAGGTCGATGATTTACCCCTAGCTGAAACGAATGAACCTAATGGCACGATGGTGGTCTTCAGACCCGATGAAAGCGTTTTCAGGAACTTCAGGTACATCAGCGATTATGTAATTAACATGATCAAAAATTACACCTACCTGAATGCTGGTCTTATAATCGAATACAACGGACAGAAATATTTTTCAAAGAATGGACTTAGAGACCTTCTGGAGGAAAATCTGGAAGGCGAGCCCCTCTACCCTATTATCCATCTGAGGGGTGAAGACATAGAAATCGCCATGACGCATGGAAATCAGTATGGTGAAGATTATTATTCATTCGTAAACGGGCAGCATACCAGCCAGGGAGGTACACATCTTCAGGCTTTCAGGGAAGTGGTGGTGAAAACCATACGAGACTTTTACAAAAAGGATTTTGACCCAAGTGACATCAGGGCATCCATCGTAGCAGCAATAAGCATCAAAGTAGAAGAACCGGTTTTTGAATCTCAGACAAAAACCAAATTGGGGTCACGTGATATTGGTCCCGAAGGTCCTACAGTCCGGACATACGTCACCAACTTTGTTGCGAAGGAGCTCGATAATTATCTGCATAAGAATGCTGAAATTGCCGAGGTGCTTCTTCGAAGAATCCAGGAATCGGAACGAGAGCGTAAAGCCATATCGGGCATAAAAAAGCTGGCAAAGGCACGTGCCAAAAAGGTCAGCCTGCATAACCGAAAGCTCCGCGACTGCAGGATCCATTACAATGATAACGACGAGAAAAAAGAGGATACAAGCATTTTCATTACTGAAGGGGATTCGGCAAGCGGATCCATCACTAAATCAAGGGACGTTGACACGCAGGCGGTTTTCAGCCTGAAGGGTAAGCCATTGAACACCTATGGGCTTACCAAAAAGGTGGTTTACGAAAATGAAGAATTCAACCTTCTCCAGGCAGCCCTGAACATTGAAGACGATATCGAAGATTTGCGATACAACAAAGTGATAATAGCTACGGATGCCGACGTCGATGGGATGCACATCAGGCTTCTGCTGATCACTTTCTTCATCCAGTTTTTCCCTGAACTGCTTCGACGGGGACACCTTTTTATCTTGCAGACACCCCTTTTCAGAGTTAGAAATAAAAAACAGACTTTTTATTGTTATTCGGAAGAAGAAAAACAGCAGGCCATCCAAACACTGAAGGGAAATCCTGAAATCACCCGATTCAAGGGACTGGGAGAAATCTCCCCGGATGAATTCCAGAACTTCATCGGTGAAAATATCAGGCTCGAACCGGTGCAAATGAAAAGGCATGAATCGATGACCCAGATGCTTGAATTTTATATGGGAAAGAATACGCCTGAACGTCAGGACTTTATCATCGAAAACCTTTATATTGAGAAGGACGAAGTTGCCTAAACATTCAAAATCAGAGATTTAAAATGCAGGAAGAAATATATCAAGCCCCTGAAAACAAACCGGAAGGATCCAAGGAAGGGATTACTTACTTGTCGGGAATGTACAAACAATGGTTTCTCGATTATGCTTCCTATGTCATTTTGGAAAGGGCTGTACCCTATGTTATCGATGGACTTAAGCCGGTTCAGAGAAGAATTATGCACGCGATGCGTGAAATGGATGATGGTCGTTACAACAAAGTTGCCAACATCATTGGACAAACCATGCAATACCATCCGCATGGAGATGCTTCAATCGGTGATGCACTGGTTCAGCTCGGTCAAAAGGACCTGCTGGTTGACACTCAGGGTAACTGGGGAAACATCCTGACAGGCGACGGCGCTGCCGCTCCCCGGTATATTGAAGCCAGGCTCTCCAAATTCGCCCATGAAATTCTGTTCAACCCAAAAACAACCGAATGGAAATTATCCTATGATGGTCGTAAAAAGGAGCCGGTTACACTTCCTGCAAAATTTCCTCTTTTACTCGCGCAAGGCGTTGAAGGGATTGCTGTTGGACTTGCCTCCAAGATCTTCCCACATAATTTCATTGAGCTGCTCGATGCCTCCATTGCCTATCTGAAGAATGAAGGATTCGAGTTATATCCCGACTTCCCAACCGGTGGGTCAGTTGATGTTTCCCGGTATAACGATGGAATCAGGGGAGGAGCCATCAAAGTAAGGGCAAAAATTGAAAAAAGGGACAGCAAAACTTTGGTGATAAACGAAATTCCCTTCAGCAAGACAACAACCACAGTCATTGAATCGATCATAAAAGCAAATGAAAAGGGAAAAATAAAGATCAGGAAGATCGATGACAATACTGCGGCCAACGTTGAAATTCTCGTTCATCTGACACCGGGCGTATCGTCAGATAAAACCATAGATGCCCTGTATGCATTCACCGACTGTGAGATATCTCTCAGCCCAAATGCATGCATTATCGAAAACGACAAGCCTGCATTTATTGGTGTAACCGAAATCCTTAAAAAATCGGTCGTTGCCACCCGACAGTTGCTGCAGCTTGAACTCGAGATTCGCAAGAGTGAGCTTGAGGAAGCCTGGCATTATTCATCACTTGAGAAAATCTTTATCGAAGAACGAATTTATAAGGACAGGGAATTTGAAGAAGCGGAGAATATGGATGCCGCAGTAGCCCATATCGATAAAAGGCTCGATCCCTGGAAACCTATGCTGAAAAGGGAGGTAACGCGTGACGATATCATGAAGCTGATGGAGATCAGGATGGCCAGAATTCTGAAATTCAATGCTTTCAAGGCAACGGAGCTTTTGCTCGGCATCGAAGCAGAAATCGAACAAATCAATGAGAAAATTGCCAACATTATCCCATTTACCATTGATTGGTATGAAAAACTGAAGGCAAAATATGGCAAGGGTCGTGAACGCCGGACAGAAATCCGAAACTTTGAAAACATTGTCGCAGCCAAGGTTGTGGTTGCGAATGAAAAACTTTATATCGATCGGAACGAAGGTTTTCTGGGGACCAGCCTGAAAAAAGCGGAATATATTTGCGACTGCTCCGACCTCGATGATGTGATCATTTTCAGGCGCGATGGCACATACCTGGTAACCAAGGTGAGCGACAAGGCCTTTATTGGTAAAAATGTCATTCACGTTGATATTTTCCGGAAAGATGATGAACGCAGCATCTACAATGTTGTCTACAGGGACGGAAAAACAGGATTTGCCTACATGAAGCGATTTGCCGTTACAGGAGTCACAAGAGACAAGGAATATGACGTAACCATGGGTAACAAAGGTTCCCGAATCCTGTATTTTAGCAACAATCCCAATGGAGAAGCCGAAGTATTGAGGGTAATCCTCAAACCTAAACCAAGAATCAAGAAACTGGTCTTCGAAGTCGATATGGGAGAACTGACCATCAAGGGACGCCAATCGATGGGAAACATTCTCACCAAATACGACGTCCATAAGATTTCCCTTCATGAAAAGGGCATCTCGACGTTAGGTGGCCTTAAGATCTATTTCGATCCTGACGTACAAAGGCTTAACGCTGATAAGCGAGGAAAATATCTTGGAGAGTTCAAGGGAGAGGACAAAATTCTGGTCATCTATAAATCGGGTGAATACCAGCTATACAATTACGATCTCAGCAATCACTTCGAAAACAATATTCTTGCCATCGAAAAATTTGATCCTTCCAAGATCCTGTCCGTAGTTTATTACGATGCAGAGCAGGAGTATTACTATGTGAAGCGATTCGAAATTGAAGAAGCCCTGAATAAAATGATAGGGTTCATCGGTGACAACCCGGGGAATAAACTGGTAAGTGTAACCTGGGTACGATATCCCCGCTTTGAAATCGAATTTGGTGGAAAAAACAGTGACAGGGAAAATGAAATCATTGAAGTAGCTGAATTCATCGGGATAAAGAGCTGGAAAGCCAAGGGTAAAAGGTTATCAAACTTTTTTGTCGAGAATATCCGTGAATTGGAACCTGTGATCAAGGATGAACATGACCATCCGGAAAGCGACAGCAACGAATCGTCCGGGAATACCTCAACCGATGACATCCCATTTGAAATCCAGCGGCCGGGAGATGATGACGCAAATCAAATGAGCCTTTTCTGACATGAGAATTTACCTGGTCGGATACATGGGATGCGGCAAGTCTACATTGGGCTTGAACCTGGCAAAAAGCCTGGGACTGACCTTTATTGATCTGGACAAATTCATTGAGGAGAGGAACTGTAAAACGGTACCACAGTTATTCGAGGAACTTGGAGAACCAGGGTTTCGGAAAAAGGAAAGGCAAGCCCTGGAAGAAGTGTCACAATTCAGTGACGTAGTGATAGCGACAGGTGGAGGTGCTCCCTGCTTCTTCGACAATATGGAACTGATGAATACAACAGGAATTACGTTGTTTATGGACATCGATCCAGCTATACTGGCTGAAAGATTGTTGAAATCGAAAACCGACAGGCCTTTGATCAAAGGTAAAAACCGAGAACAATTGGTCGGGTTCCTTAAAGAATCCCTTCAAAAAAGAACTCCGTTTTATTCAAAAGCACAGATCAGGATTACTCATCCGGACAATATGTTGCAGAACGCAATCCGGAAAATTTCCAGTATTTCAAATAAGTGAGAAAAAATAACAAGGTGAGTTGCATAATTAAAAAAGTGCATTACTTTTGTAATACTTCACGTCAGATATTAATCTGACATGTGTATTTGGGGGTTAACATTTGAAAGGGGAGCTAAATTAGCTCCCTTTTTTATGCCAAAAATTACACATCCCTTTAATCCTTTTTCAATGGCTATAGTCAAAGATTCAACTGGAGATGTTGATCTCTTCATAAGTTTGTTTAGTTTGGTTAAAGAAAATGCCATCAATCATGATGGCATTTTTATTATTTGCAAGTATCAATTCAAATTTCCGGTGCATTGCGAAGCAAATATTCTTCAGCCTCAACAGACCACAAACCATTGGTTTTTTCAACAATCAATGCCAGATCATTATAAAAGGGATGTGATTTTCCCAGAGTTCCAAAATCACTGATCGCAGCCAATGGAAGATCCTTATGAGTGTATATCAATTTTTTCCCTCCAGGAATGGAAGGCAAATTCAGAGTGGTTTCAATCACCGCATTCAATCCGCCAATGTGGGTTACCAACCCGGCAGGATCAAGCCCTTTCGACATACACTCCAAAGCTTCCACCATATCATCATTATTGCCACCCGACGTTCCTACAATGTGGGTGAAGGCATAATGGACATTATAAAAATTCATTTTGGCCGAAAACGCAGGATCATATGGCCCGGCAAAAAAATTGAGACATCCGTCATTCGCCAAAATTGCATCTCCTTGTTCAATAACAGCAGGTACCGGAGCAAAAACAAAAACATCATCGAACCCTTCCCCGTCCGCTTGCTGGCGCAAACGGGTTACCGGATCTGTATGTTCTGACGTATTCAGGTACACCAGATCAATCCCTCTGGATTTTGCCCATTCGACTGAAAAAATTTCAGCTGCCCGGTCGAGGCGTTTCTGGTCAATGTCTGTGACAACCAATAAAGAAGGCTTACGGTCCCGTCGGTTTACCACATAATTGATGGCAGCCAGCCCCATGGGGCCCACGCCTGCAAGGATTGCCATTCGTCCGCCTTGTTTAATCTCCATTTCATGGACATACGACCCCGGACGGGTGTGGTAATTGGCATGCATCGCACCAATCACACATGAAAGCGGCTCAGCCAGTGACGCAGGATAATAACCAGGTCCATTATAGACCAAAAGACAATTTTGTTCAAGGACATCCTTTGGGATAATGACATAAGTGGCATTTCCACCTATGTATTGATAACTGTATCCAGGAGCGCTAAGAATTCCAACCGGACCATCAGGATAATAGATGGCAGGCTGAATGGAGTATTTCTGTCCAGGCTTAAATTTATGACTCCAGCGGGCCCCAACTTCTACAATCTCGCCGGCAAATTCATGCCCGATGATTACCGGATTCTCTGAAATATTTTCAGGTACTCGTTTATGGTCGGCTCCCTGATGGGCAGCTTTATAAGATGACATGCAGATACTATCGGAAACCACCTTTGCCAATATTTCATCTTCATTGATTGCGGGCAAGTCGAAAGATTCAAGTCGCAGATCGTTCTTCCCATACATCCTGACTGCTGTTGTTTTCATTTCTTAAAATCTTTTGATTGTTTCAATATACTTAACTCAACATCTCCTGACCGCCTGTTACCGGCAAGGCTTGTCCTGTTTCATATTCCTGCTCGATGATATAGAAAATTGCCTTTGCAACATCGTTGGAGGTACAGCCTCGACCAGCCGGCACCTGACTTTCATAATGCCTTTTCACATCCCCGATACTTTGTGCACCAGGAATTTTCCCAGCCTTCAAATACTGAACGAAAAGACCGCTCTGGGGATCTGACCAGAGTGGGCCATCAAAAAAATTCCCGGGACATACTGCATTCACTTTTATTCGGAATGGCATTAGTTCAAGGGCAAATGACTGAGTCAAACCAATTCCCCCGAATTTTCCCCCAGCATAGGCAAAATTCTTATTGCTGCCTTTCAACCCCGATTTCGAGTTGACCTGAATGATATCCATAAAATAATCAGGACGATATTGATGCTGTAATTTCATGACAGCTCCGGCATATTTTACACAATAGAAAAATCCATTGTAATTCACCCGAGTCATGAGGTCGAATGTTTCGGGCGTCATATCTTCAATACCTCCAGCCCGAAGGATCCCGGCATTGGAAATCATGACATCAATTCCACCAAAAACCGTCACCACTTCGTTCACCATCCTGCTTACAGAAACCGGATCTGAAACATCCACTTTTGAAAATATGGCCCGGTTCATTTTAGCCGATTGATTCAATGATGCAGACATTTCCCGACCCTTGTCCTCATTCAGGTCAGCCACAACTATATTTGCTCCCTGACTGAACATCAGCTCGGCAATTCCAGCCCCGAATCCCTGTGCCGCACCGGTAATTACAACCACCTTGTTTTCGACCCGTCCACCAACTTTAGCGCCAAGCGACACCTTTTTCCGGTAGTTCTCAACTTCCCAGTTTTCGATAAAAGATACCTGATCTTTAGTCATTGGATGTGCTCCGCCGAAATTTTCAGTAAGAGAAGCAATCTGGACAAAATCAATTACTATATCAGCCAGATAATCTAAAGCAACCCCTGAATTGTCAATGACAAGTACACCCTCATCGCGTATAAAAACCAATTTGGGATTTACTCCCTTGCGCTTCCTGTAATCCTCAACCTTGAAGCTGATTTCACTAAGCATTTCTTCGGCTGAAGCAGTATTTTCGATGAACTGGTATTCCGACTGGCAATAGACCATCTGGTCAGGAGTAAAGGGAACGGATATTTTGACGAACTGTCCTTTATCAGAAATGAATTTCCCCAGAATGGGAGAATTCAAACCCCGCACCAATTGAATTGTATCGTTTGACAAGAGCATACGAACCGCAGGTATAATTCCAGTTAAGGTATCTGAAAGGGGAAGCAGTCGTGTATCAGGCAATTGACTAACCAATCGTTTGATGGCTGATTCGATTCCCTTATACAGTACCTGAATTTCATCTGTCGAATGTGCTGCCACAAAAACACCATGATTCTGAATAAACACCACTTGAGGATCGTGGCCATTTTGTGTACGGTATTCGAGAATCATTTCTTTGATGATGGTA
>DIFU01000053.1 GCA_002419285.1 Prolixibacteraceae bacterium UBA5740
ATAATCAACCTCAAATAAAACTTTCCAATACCTGACTGAACAAGAATTCAAATGTACTGATGTATTGTATTTTCCCAGATAAATTATTAAGTCACAGCCTATTTTTAAAACTCGAAAATCGAGAATATGAAAACAATATTAATCCTTTCCTTTCTTTTTCTTTCTGTTTTAAAAGGCTTTCCGCAGTGGATACAAAAAGCAGATTTTGCTGGTTCTGCAAATCGAAGCATGGCAGTTGGATTTTCAATTGGAAATAAAGGATTTATTGGAACCGGGAGTGAAATATTTATTTGTGGATTGCCTGTCCCATGCGAAAAAGATTACAAAGACTTTTGGGAATATAATCCTGAAAATAACACTTGGACAAAAAAAGCCGATTTCGGGGGCGAAGCGAGAATTCAAGCGGTTGGCTTTTCTATTGGCAACAAAGGATATATTGGAACTGGAGGAAGAAGTGGTTACAGATCGGATTTCTGGGAGTATAATCCAGTAAATGACACATGGACACGAAAAGCCGATTTTCCTGGTGTAGCCAGGTGGGCTGCGGTTGGCTTTTCCATTGGCAACAAAGGTTATATCGGGACAGGTGGAAATGGCACTCAATATTTTAAAGATTTCTGGGAATATGATCCTGCCAATGATAAATGGACACAAAAAGCTGACTTTCCGGGAACAGTCAGAGGTGGTGCTGTGGGTTTCTCAATTGACTCAAAAGGATATATTGGTCTGGGCTGGTCAGAAGGCAATTTGAAAAATGATTTCTGGGAGTATAATCCAGCAAATGATTCATGGGTACAAATTGCCGATTTTCCGGCTGGTGGCAGACAAGGAGCTACTGGCTTTTCAGTTGGATTAAAAGGCTATGTTGTTGCCGGAAATGATGCTACAAATAAAAATGATTTCTGGGAATGGGACTCAACAACAAATACATGGCAACAAAAAGAAAATTTTGGAGGTACTGGAAGAATAAAAGGAGTTGGCTTTTCCATTGATTCCAAGGCTTATTTTGGCACAGGCAACAGCAGTGGCGGGTATAAAAATGATTTCTGGGAATACAATTCCGGAATAATTTCCAATTCAAACTTAATTGAAAATACTTTTAAAGTTTATCCGAATCCTGCCAATAACAAAATCATAATAAATAGTCCTGATAAATCCATTATTGAATTGACAGATACTAACGGACAAATAATTGAAACCGTTCAACAAAACAGTTCAATTATGACAATTGATATTAGCAGTTATCCAAGCGGAATTTATTTCGTAAAAGTGAAAACAATGGAAAACATATTTGTACAAAAAATTATAAAAACAGTAAACCAATAATAAAAAACTGGCTTTACATGGAAGAATTCCTGAAGGTGTTTCAAAAATTGTGACTGGCTTGTGACTTTTTAAAAACGTTCATTCACAACATTAATGTAAATGGGACCAAAGGCAAACTGGAATCCAAACTCGAAACCCAATTCATAATTGGTGGCCAACCCAAAAATAAGGAAATCCGACCAAATCGCCTTGCTTTACAATCAACATTTCAGGGAGGTTGTTTGCCCAAAATAGTGGGATTTATTCAGTAGCATGCATCATTAACGCATTGATCTCGGTGGCAATCTCCTCGTTAGAAGCCATTTGGATCAAATAGCGGTGAACACCGTTTGCGTCATCTGTCCATGTATTGCTTCCATCGTTTGCGTCAATGACAATCTGACCTGGTGCAGATAACTTCCAAAAACCGGATGCCAGCCCGTTTTCAAGCCCCCTTGTCGCATAGAGCGTTGCAACCTGGTCCCAGCTTTTATGCGGAATCCTACAAAAAAAAAGAGCCTTGCCTACAGTTTTGTTGTCGGCAAGACCCTTGTGATGTTTTACTTTAACCAGGCATTCTAATGACCGTAATTCCAGGTATTTATCCGGAGAATATGAGTTTTTGTCGGTCCACTTAGCATTCGTATAATTTGGAATTGATCTAACGTAGGTTGTTTTTTTACGCTTAACAATCACCACATAACCAACTTTTCCGATAAGAAGGCCTAAAAGGCCTGCAAATAATTTAGTCGTGGTCGATCTGTATATAATAAATATTTGAAGCGCGATTGTTCCGAATATTGCCTATGTTACGATAGGCAATATTGGAAGTTGTGACGTAATGGATACGTCGTATTACCTAAGTTGTCCCCAATGTATAAACAGCTGATTGGTTCCATAGATCAAGGCTGTCATGGTGCATTGAAGTTATTAAAGGAAGTTCAGGCCTATTCAGTTTAATCTCATCAATGATATCCGAATCACAACCGTGACGTTGCTTCTGGAGTTTCGTGCAAATCGCCGGCTTGTTGTTTGGCAAATTCGGATGGATTGATTTCAAATTGCTTCGAAAAGGAACGACTGAAGTAGGATTGTGAACTGAATCCCACTTTTTCCGATATCTCGCTTAAACTGAGCTTGTTTTGCAGGATCAATTCGGCTGCCTTTTTTAACCGGCTGATTCGGATCAGTTCATTCGGACTCATGTCGGATATCGCCTTTATTTTCCGGTAAAGTGTGGGCCGGCTCATGTTCATGCTCTTGGCGATCATTTCAACATCCAGTTGCGGATTGGATATGTTGCGAAGTATGATCTCATTCAAATCTTCAAGAAAAACTTCATCGGCTTTCGTATGCGCTATTGACTTGAGGTTGGCAATTGGAGAATTGAAGTAATGGTTGCGTAAATGAATTCGGTTATCCAACAGGTTGTGGATTTGTGCCATTAAAATATCCAGAGTAAATGGCTTCTCAATATAGGCATCGGCACCATACTCAAGGCCTTCCAAACGAGACTGCACAGTATTTCTAGCTGTCAGTAGAATAACAGGGATATGACTGTATTCCGGTTCGGATTTAATTATTCTTAACATGGTTAATCCATCCATCACCGGCATCATGATATCACTTACGATCAGCTGGATGCTGGTGTTTTTCAACGTAACCAGTGCCTCTTCCCCATCCTGGGCTGTGACGACATTATAGGCCGAATTGATTTCCCTGGCAATGAAATCTTTCATTTCTACATTGTCCTCCACAACCAGTATGGTCGGCCGGTTTGCATCAAACACAAAGGCAGGGATCTGGCTCTCCATTTTGGCTTCTGACCCAGTAATTTGTTCATCCGCTTTCATGCTCGCATTGAGATCCACCGGCAGCTTCAACCGGAAGGTGATCGACAATTCGTCGGTATCAATCAGCTCAAGGGTTCCCGAGTGCATCTCGGCCAGGGATCTGGCAATGGGCAGGCCCAGCCCCGTTCCCGGCTTAAACGATGCATTCTCACCCCTGAAAAAGGGTTCAAACAGCTTCTCCTTCAGGGATTCCGGAATGTGCTGGCCATCATTGACCACATCAATCACCAGGTATTTATCGCCAGAGGCGTAACTGAATTTGACCAGAATCTTGCTTTTGGCATATTTAATGGCATTGACCAATAAGTTGCTGATGATTTTCACGAAAGCCTCTTCGTTCATTTGAATGAACAGGGATTTCGTATCGGTTGCCAGCTCGAAACCCAGGTTGCTCTCTTCGGCAGCCTCCTTGAACCGGTTGAAATTTTCATGAAGGATCTGAATAACGTTCTTGTTTTCAAAATTAAACCGGTAACCTTCCAGTTCGGTATCCCTGAAATCAAGAAGCTGGTCGGCCAGCTGCAGCAATCTCTTTGCATTTTTATCCATGATGGACAAATAATTTTGTGCATCATCGGGCAGGACACACTTTTTCATCACCTTTTCAAGGGGCCCGGTAATCAGGGTTAGCGGTGTCCGAATCTCATGGGCAATATTGATAAAGAAATTGATTTTTGCCTGCTGTAGTTCCTTCTCCTTCAAATAGGCCATTTGGGTTATTTTCTGCTCCACCTTCCGCCGGTTGCGGCGTATAAATGACCTCACGCCCAGGACACCGGCCCCCAGGATCACCACGAAATAGAAAATCCTTGCCGTATGGGATAACCACCAGGGGGGAGCCACCGATATGGAAATGACCGATGGGACTTCGTTCCAGTTCCCCGATATGTTACGGCCCTTCACCTTTAGGGTGTAGGTACCGGGGGGCAGTTTCGTAAAAGTGACCGAATGGGTATTGCCCAAATCTATCCATTCGTCTTGCAAGCCCCCGAGGCTATACGAATACTCGGTAATGGCAGGGGCGATATAGCTCAGCGACGAAAACTCAATCTTGAACGATGACTGGTTGTTCTTCAGCTGGATCTGCTTTGAAAAAGCCACCGGGACCGAGAGGTTGCCGGTATTCACCTTCTGGTCGAAAATGGTCAGGTGGGTAAGATAGACCTGTGCCCCCTCCCTGACTTCCCTGATTTCGTCGGGATGGAAGCTGACCAGGCCCTTTACCATGCCAAAATACATGGTTCCATCCTTGTCTTTCCACGATGAATTGTAATTGAACTGGTTGGTGATCAAGCCGTGTTCCTTTTTAAATACCTTGATCTCATTTGTCTTTGGAGCCAACCTGACCAACCCGTTGGTGGTGCTCACCCACAAATGATCATATTCGTCAGCCAAAATACGAAAGGTCATGTTGCTGGGCATGCCGTTCTTCACCGTATATCGCTCAATAAGGCCGGTAGCCCTGTCATATTTCTTCAAACCTGCCTGGGTGGCAAACCACAGATTGTGGTCTTTATCCTCATGGATATCGTTGATGGTGTTGTCATTATTGGTCGAAATGGTATCGATGACAAATTTCCCGTGCGATTTGTCAGCCGGATCATAATAGTACAGACCCTTATTGAATGTGCCTGCCCAGATCACTCCGGCATGGTCTTCCAAAATGCTTTGTACCCTTATGTTGGAAGGAAATCCAGGCAACGGTTCAAACTGGTCGCTCAGGTTATTGTACCGATACATGCCATTGGAGGTACCCGTGAGGATCATTCCGTTGGGTAGTTTCTTCATGATCACGATTGCCCTGCTGTCGGCAATTTGATATCGTTTGGTCACCCTTCCCGCAGGGATATCAATTAAATCGATGCCCCTCGCCGATCCGACCCACAAGCGGCTGCCATCGGCCACCAAGCCATGCAGGTTCTTGTGCGAAATTCCCTGTCCGCCCTGACTGACATCGAAATGGGTATACTTCCCGGTTTGTGGATTGTACTGGTTTAACCCGGCATCCTCAGTGGCGATCCACAAATTGTCATACTGGTCGGTGGTGATATCATGGACGATATCGCCCTTCATGCCATTTTCATCAGGCGATGCATAGTACCTCTTAAAGGGCTGATATGGGGAATAATAGTTGATACCCCCCGCATAAGTCCCGATCCAAATTCCATTCTCCTTGTCCTTATAAATCGAGTACAGATGGCTGGTCGACAACGAGAACGGATCACTGATCCTGTTTTCGTACAACGTGTTGGTATCGGCCACCATATCATAGATAAACAGTCCGCTCTCAGTGGCGATCCACACTTCATTCGGGGAAGTCTGGACAAAACCGTTGACCGAAATTTCATCCTGTCCTGATTCCTGGCTCATGATATCCTTATACGACATCGTTTTGATATCAAACAGCTTGGCACCTAAGGTTGCGGTTCCCACAAAGAGTTTATCTTCCGAAACAGTCGGATAAACCGTGGTAAGGTTTTTTATTTTGGTTTCGGGTGACTGTGCAAACAGGTCAAACCCGGTGAATTCCCCATTTGAAATATCAAACTGATAAAGCATTCCATTTGAAAGCGCCATCCAGATTTTTTCGGTGGAAGTGTAACAAAAAGAGGACAACACCCCGTTGTCGGGGATATTGAAAGTCTGGTAGTCGTCGAGCTGAACGTTGTATTTGACCAATTTTCCGTCGAGCATCACCCAAAGGTTACCATCGGCGTCGAACACCAGGTTCTTTGCCTTCATCCCCTTACAGAAGGGGATCACGTCAAAATTCTCTTCCTTTTCATTGTATTTGTATATCCCCATGTAGGTCCCGATCCACAAGGTACCGGTGGGATCGATAGCCAGACCCAGTATCCAGCTGTTCCCGATGGGTTTTGGGCCGTTGTCGGTATCCCTGAAAGTCCTGAAATTATATCCGTCGAACCTATTCAATCCTTCACGGGTACCAACCCAGATAAAACCCCGGATATCCTGAATGCTGCAAGTCACGATATTGTTACTCAACCCATCCTCGACATGGTATTGTTTGAAGTAATATTCCTTTGCCGACAGGCTTGTGATTGTCAGGGACAGAAGAAATCCCAGCAAAAGGCACTTCCGTATTTTATCGAATTTCCACGAAATCGTGAAGATGTGTAAGAAGTTTATCATAGTTGAATAATGCAAAGCCTTTCCGCTTCATTTTTACAAAAATAACCCTTGCAATTTATTGAAGTTGAAAAGTATTGCAAATATTATCGAGGTAATTTCATTATCGTCTCATCATTTTGACAAATCTTCTCATGGGACCCAAATATTTTCACCGACATAAAATCGGGGTTAAACATGAGACAAAATGAAAAAAGAACGATAGTAATCTGAAATTACCGGAGTTTGGCAAGGCCTAATTTTGATTCCAACCAAAAATTGCCGCAAAAGATCAATGTCTTTTTCGGTGATTCCAATAAAAGTTAAGTCACACCATCAAATCTGGATTTATGAAAAATCTTAGAGCACTTAAACCATTGTATGATTTGTCTTCCATTCTATGGAATCGCAGCAGGAGGATTTCATTCCTTCTCATCCTGCTCGCGGCAACACTCATCCTGAGCCATACGAACGCCATGGCCGAAAACCACGAGCATACCGGTACACCTGGATCAACCGGATTGCAAGAATCTTTTGAAACCGCCAACGGAAGCGCACAGCAGGCTACGACCGTCACCGGTAAAGTGACCGACCTTGCGGGTGCCCCGATGCCAGGGGTTACCGTCGTGGTCAAGAACACGGCTCAAGGTACCGTCACATCGGCCGACGGAAGCTATTCACTCTCCAACCTGCCACAGAATGCTACCCTGATCTATTCGTTTGTGGGCATGAAATCGCAGGAAGTGGCCGTATCGGGCCGCAGTGTCATTAATGTGGCTCTGGAAGAAGAATCCATCGGCATTATGGAAGTTGTGGCCATTGGTTATGGCTCCCTGTCAAAAAAGGAAATCTCGAGTTCGATTGTCAACGTGACCAAGGAAAACTTCAACAAAGGTGCTGCCTCGGACCCGATGGAACTCCTCATCGGTAAAGTGGCAGGTCTGAACATCGACGAATCATCCACATCACCGCATTCATCATCGAATTACCAGATTCGCGGTGCCACCTCCATTACGGCAGGGAACTCACCCCTTGTGGTCATTGACGGGATTGCCGGAGGCAACCTGAACAACCTGGCCATCCAGGACATTGAGTCGATTACCGTATTGAAAGATGCGGCCTCTGCTGCCATCTATGGTACACGTGGTGCCAACGGTGTAATTCTGATCACCACCAAACAAGGGGCAAATGAAGGGGCAGGCACATTCAGTGTAAATTATGAAAGCTATTTCAGCGCCAACCTGATGCATAAACTACCGGATGTACTCGGCTATGATGAGTATTTGGAAAGACAGCGGGGAATTGATTACGGTTACAACGACGATTGGCTGGGCGCACTAAAACGCGACTTCTCGTACGACAACAATCAATATGTATCCATCTCGGGTTCAACCACCAAAAGCAGGTACAATATTTCATTGAACTATGTCGACAAAACCGGACTTGATTATGCCAATGCATCAAAGCAGTATGGCGCACGCATTTCGTTTTCACAGAAAACGCTCAACGACATGCTCGAACTGGGCACCTCCTTCAACATCAAGGGCGTGGATGCCGAAACAGGCTCCAACGGAATCACCAGTGTGGTGACCATGAACCCCACACAGCCTATCTGGAATGAGGACAAGACCGGTTATGACCATCCGCTGACCAGCACAGGTGCAACCAACCCGGTTGAAAATGCCAACGACATCACCGACACCAATACCGATATCTATATCCTGAGTACGGTTGAAGCAAAACTCCATCTCCTGAAGACCGATAAACAAACCCTGAATATCACGGGGAATTATGCCCTCGACTTCAGGTCAGGAAAATCATATTACTACCGTCCGTCGACGCACGCCACCTCGGCATGGGACGGAAACAGGGGAAGCGCATCGTTGGGCGAAAACCGGAACTGGACAAAACAGTTCGAAGCGACCGCCAACTATACCTTTAACAACAATAACCATTTGGTAAGAGGTGTGGCCGGATATTCATTCACCGAGAATTTTTCGGAAAGCATGTCGATGACCAACTACGACTTCGCTTTCGACCAATTCCTTTATAATGCCATTGGTTCGGGAACATGGCTTGCAGCCGGAAAAGCAAATATGTCGTCGAACAAGTCCTCATCACGCCTGGTAGGTTTGTTTGGACGTGTCAACTACTCATGGAACGACCTGCTCACAGCCACCGCATCGTTGCGTTACGAAGGAAGCTCACGTTTTGGGGCCAACAAGAAATGGGGATATTTCCCAGCCTTCTCGGCAGCATGGGAAATCGCCAACATGGAATTCATGTCGGATTACAAAGACAAGATCAACAGCCTGAGGCTTCGTGCATCCTACGGGGTAACCGGTCGCCAGGCAGGGAGTAACTACCAGTCGATCCAAACCTATACATCAAGAAACACCTATTATCTGATGGATGGCAACTGGGTAATGGCCTATGCCCCCAGCAAAAATGCCAACTATGACCTTCAGTGGGAACTTGGAATTGCCAGCGGCATCGGTATTGATTTCGAAGTTTTGAAAAGAATCCGCGGTTCGGTTGAATATTTCGACCGGCGTTCAGAAAACCTTCTTTATACATACACAGCACCTCAGCCTCCATTCCTGTACAGTTCCATTCTGGTGAATGTGGGTTCGACCAAAAATACGGGTTTTGAGGTATCACTCGAAGGAGATGTGATCAAACAGAAGGATTTCTCGTGGCAAATGAACGGGACTTACTCCAATGGAACATCCGTGTTGACGAAACTATCGAATGACGTTTATAAGGCCACTTATCTCGACTTGATGCAGAGAGGCGGCCTGGGAACATCGGAATACTATTTCAGGATAGAGGAAGGCGGTAAGATTGGCCAGCTTTATGGGTACAAGCATGCAGGCGTGAATGATGCCGGCGAATTGCTGGTTTGGAGCAAGGAAGGCGAAGCCATCACCAAGAGTGCCGCCGACAACTCAGACAAAGTCTATATCGGGAACACGGCACCCAAGCATTTCTTTTCATGGAACAACTCGTTCAGATACAAAAACTGGGATTTCAGTGTATTGACCAGAGGCGCTGCCGGAATGAAAATGTGGAACGGACAGTTATTCAACATCGGGTTAAAGGGATCAACCGCCAACAATGTGTTGAGAACGGCTTATACCAAATACGATCACATCACTTCAGACGGATCCATGCTTTCATCGTTCTTTGTTGAAAACGGGGCGTGGATGAAGATTGAACGGGCTACCCTGGGTTACAACTTCAACCTTAAAAACAAAATCTACGTTAAAAGTATGTATTGGTACATGTCAGCCAACAACTTGCACACCTTTACCGGCTTTACGGGGATTGACCCATCGACGGTTACCTCGATTGGTCTCACTCCCGGAGTTTCCGGAACTTCGACACTCACATCAACTCAGCTTACCCTGGGTGTCTCCATGAAATTTTAACCATGATAAAAAATTTTAAAGTATCTGTTATGAAAAAGATCATATCATTTGGCATCATACTACTAATGAGTCTGTCCTTTTCAGGATGTTTCGATCTTGAGGAAGTGCCATACAACCAACTATCACCCACCAATTTCTATAAAGATGAGAACTCTGTCAGGTCCGTAATTTCGGCAATTTACGCACAGGAAATGACCGACCTCGCCGAATACTACTGGTATATGCAGGAATTTTCGGCCGACCAGATCGCCTGGCGTACGTGGAACGGTGGCGCCTGGGGCTGGGACGAGGCATACAAATATGTAC
>DIFU01000139.1 GCA_002419285.1 Prolixibacteraceae bacterium UBA5740
ACAACAACTGAGTATTTGTCAGCTGCAGTCAAGGTAGCGGTAGCAGCTTTGGTTGTACTGGCTTTCAAACCAGTCAGAATCATATTTACATCGGTTACATTAACGGCTGTGTAGAATTTATCGACAGCAGCGCCAGTGTAATCTGTACCGGTAACACGTGCAGAATATTTGCCACCGTTACCACCAGAAATACCGTTTACATTGATTTTGCCTGAAGCATCATCAAAGCAAAGAGCAGCATTACTTGTCAAAGTAGTAGCAACAACTTCGGTAGGTTCAAGGATAGTTACCCTATGATTTTGGATAACAACACCAGTTTTGGTAGTAGGACCACCCTGGATACATCCATTGGCATCTTTTACATAACCAACCCAAACTCCGGCTACTTTTTCGAATACAGGAGAATCCTGCCATACGAGACCACTCTCTCCAAGAGTATTAAAGTTATATGTATTGGATGACACGGCATATTTGTAACCTCCTACACCACCACCAGCGATAACTTCAATTTCACCCAATCCTTCGAAGCAAAGTGCATTCTCATTCAGCTTCATATTCACTGTTAATGAGTCAACATTATTTACTTCAGCAGATTCACGGAAAATAGTACAACCATTGGCATCTTTTAAATAGATGTTATAATGGCCATGGATAAGACCAGTCCAGGTGTATTCATCATCACCCAACAATGGTTTCCATACATAACCTTCTGTAAGAGGATTGGCTTCGTATCCAGATCCAACTGGACCGGAAATTGCAAACCAATAAGGAGCGGTACCTCCGGTTACGTTCGTCAGTTCAATAGAACCGGTAGCAGTATTGCGGCAAACAACTGAGTTGAATTCGATATCATAATCGATCGGTTCAGGTTGTTCTACCGTAATTACAGGAGTAGTATAGAAGCAATTAGCATCAGGATTCTGCCATGGCAGCTGTGAAGCATACTGGTGGAATTTG
The DNA here is from genome assembly GCA_002419285.1 of Prolixibacteraceae bacterium UBA5740. GTDB lineage: Bacteria > Bacteroidota > Bacteroidia > Bacteroidales > Prolixibacteraceae > UBA1413. The sequence goes on from DIFU01000139.1 coordinate 958, forward strand.
GCAAAATAATCAGGATCAGCAGCAATAATCGGAGACTGCCAAGGTAATGAAGCATTCTTTTCTACAATCTTGACAGTGTAATTGCCAGCAGTCAAACCAGTGAAAGTGTAAGAAGCTGCAACATCCTGAGTTACAGTACCTTTAACTGTTGTTCCCTGAAGGAGCTGAATGGTATAAACATATCCGTCTCCGGCTTTATTCCATCCACCAGAAGGCATAACAGTAATGGTACCATCATTAACAACCGGGTTAATGCTTCCATTCTGGCTTACGCAGCTAACTGCAGTAGCAGAAGTAGTGGCTCCCAATTGTGCAGGTTGAAGAACCTGAACCTTTACAGGACCATACACACAACCATTGGCATCACGAACATAAATTTCGTAATTGCCATTGCGGACCCTGCGGTCGAATGCAAGGAAGTCGTGAATTTCTTCACCGTTTTCAACAGATACCCAACGATTTTCAGGAATCAAATTAACATTTTCGAATTCACCGACATTGTTGGTTGTTTCCTGGAATGGTGCAGTACCACCAGAAATCATATAGCGGATGAAACCGTCATGTTCGTTGAAGCAGCTTGGGTAAGCAACCACTGTTTCCAGTTTGAATGCATCAGGCTGGGTAATTTCAAATTCTTCAACGGTATAGCAACCATGATCATCAGTTACTGTTAAAGTATAAGTTCCGGCAGCCAGATTGGTGAAAACACCAGTTGAATTACTTTCCGGGAACCTGTCAGCAACACTTGCAGATTTCAAAGAAGCTTCATACGTAACAACATCCAAAGTGAATGTATAGTTTCCGTATCCGCCTGTTACAGCAGTTGCAGGAACCATGATGTGACCATCATTGGATGGGCCATTCTCGTCACCAGAAACATTACAAGTAACATTCTTTACAAGAACAGATTCAGTATCCACGATCAGTTCATCAGCGCCATCAATGGTAATGCTGTTGATCACGATCAGTTCAGGATGATCGATGGCACAATAGTCGCGTACTGCGATATAATAGGTACCAGCCTGTACTGTCAGGGTTTTTGGATTAGAATCCATAGGTAACCAGGTTACCTGTCCGGCATACCAGTTTGGTACATTGAAAATAGCAGGATTATTAACTACTGCATACTGAAGAGTAGGATTTCCGAATGGAGTTCCAGGAATGACAGTGTCGCTTCCGTTTTTGGCAGTGATGGTAATGACACCATCAGTAGCACCAAAACAACCAGCGGCATCTTCAGCCAAAGTAACTTCCAGCTTAGCTGGCTCGATGATCACAATTTTTTCAACATTACTGTAGCAACCGAATTCATCACGGGCAACTACATAATAGGTTCCTGCACCAAGGGCAGTCTTATGGTTCATCAAATGACCTTCAGCATAAATGGCATCCGGAGTTGTTGCAGAAGCACTGTAATATAACATCGGATTACGAAGAGGTTGTACACCTTGAGTAATGGCATATTTCCAACCCCGATCTGAAGTCCAGTATGAATATTCAAAATTCATGGAAGACATCCATTCAATCAACTGTTCAACAGAAGCTTCGGTAATGTCATCAATTCCATAAACTTCAATGTTCAGTTCTTCGAGAAGAGCGGGAAGTTGTGACAGGTCACCCCAGGTAATCACTTCAGCGATCAAAGCATCCACATCAAATTCAGTCATACCCAAACTGGTCAGATATGCTTTTGCGAGTGGAAGATAATCTTCAAGATTATCCATGCTTGAAGGCAGGAAGTGCTCGAGTGGAACACCATGCCACTGGCTTTCCCAGATATTGAAATATGCATCGTCCATGTCAACACCGTCAACACAGAAACCAAATGCAGTTTCAGTACAGGTTTCAGGTATACCGTTGAACAGGTTCACCTTATCCATCGGACAGCTGGTCCAGATGGTATCCTGGAAAGAAATCTTGTTTTTGAAATCCGGGAAGTCGAATGTCAGTTCATAAGTACAGCCATTGGCATCTTCAACAAGAATGTCGTGAGGCTTATTGTCGATCAGGAAAGTAAACAGCGCATTGCTGGTCACATAATTTCCTTCGTCAATTTTGAATTTGTATTTTCCACCTGCAAGCGGAGTACCACCACTGACCTGAATAGCCAGGTTACCGTCGGTACCCTCCGGACAAACAGGAGGCAATGTCAAGTAAGGCACAATGTATGCTGACAAAGGAGCAGGCTGAGTAATTTTTGTATTAAACTCAACAACACAACCATTGGCAGTTACGTCTTTGGCCCAGAAAGTCAAGACAGTATCCAATGCTACAAAAGATTCAACTTCAAATACACCATCTTCAACCCATGTTTCACCATCGTTGCTGAACAGCAATTTGTGGTTTCCACTTCCTGTGATAACTGAGAGGGTAACAGTGGTACCTTCACCATAGCAAGAGATAGGAGCAACAGTGACATCAAAATCGGTATCAAGAATCTTGACTGCATCGTCACCCTGTTCATTTGACCAGTAACCAACACAACCAGTGGCATCCATTACGCGAACGTAATAAACACCAGCTTCCAGATTATCAGCTACAAGTCCTACACCACTATGAGTGGTTGCGGTAGCCCAAGGAAGAACAGTAGTATACTGAACGGTATATGGAGAAACTCCACCTTTAACATTGGAAACGGTGATGCTTCCTTCATTTTCCTGGCAACCGGTATCTTCCCAAACCAAATCAAAAGTGATAGGATCCGGACGGTCAATTTCAATAACTACCGAATGCGTACATCCGTTGGCATCCTGGAACATGACAGTATAGACACCAGTGGTAAGATTAACACGTTCCAGAGAGGTTCCTCTAGCCACATATACATTATTTAAATAAATATTATATCCGTTATCAAATGGTGTACCACCTGTCAAGGAAACATCAATAGAACCATCATTATTGTTGCAGGTTGCGTCTGTTGCTTCAACAGATGCTACAAAAGGAGCAAGATTATCATAAACAGTGACATATTGCCAATTAGCCATGTAATCTTCATAGTACCAGGGATACAAAAATTCACATTCATTGACATCTTGCACAGCAACATAGTAATTACCGACCGGTTTTTGGAATACATTAACTGAAGATTCAAAAGACTTAACAATGTCGTCGTTATTATTGTACCATAATTGGCTGATATAATAATCCCACATGTTTTCAGGAACTACTATATAGGTATAAGGAGCAGTTCCACCTTCAGCGAAAATTTCAATATCACCATATCCTCCAGGGCAGTTTACCTGAACCATAGGTTTGGTTTCGAACTCAACCGGATCAGGTCCAACTACATCAAACGTCTTCACATAAGAAATACAGCCATCAGCATCTTTCACAACAACCGTCTGATCAACAGCAGGTGATTCGACATTAGTGGAAGGATTGGTAGTAAAGGTAACCATATTGTTCCAAGCATATTCCAAACCTGTAGCAGAGGCAGGAACACTTACCGTAACAACCGCATTATCTTCATAGCAGATCGCATCATCGACATCTACTTCAACACTGGTCCATTTCTGGTCAACCTTCAGATTTCCATTAAATTTGGCATAGGTAAGAATCCAGTCTTGAACAGCATTATTCTTATACTTGGTATCACCCCAGGTCAGTCCGTTGGTGAATGAATAAACACTGTTGGCCGAATAGAAATAAGGAGTGTTATTCAAGGAAAACCTCAAAGTAGCCACCTTGATTCCGCCTTCAGCGTTATCACTTTCCTCAATTGTCACGGGAGTGGCACCGGCAGTAAACGCAATTGTAATCACGTTACCGCTGGCAGTGGCGGTCATCGATGATAACAGAGCATGTTTCCAAGTTGTACCAACATAGGTGAATTGTGTACCATTGAAATTCAACTTGAGGTCTAACTGGTGAATAGCGATGAAATCCTTCATCGTAATGTCAACCTCATACATGTTATCCTCCTGATAACAGAATGAGGCGTCTTTAGCCCAAACTTCGAGTGTACTCTGAGCTTCTGGCGGGTCAACCTGTGCGAAAGCCGCGAAAGCAAAGAATAGCACAACCAAGCTCAAGCCAATCTTTCGAAGTAACAGCTCAACACTGCGTTCTCCGAGCAAGAAAAATCTAGTAAATTTTTTCATAGCAACTTGCTTTAAATTGAACTTAATTGATTGATTGATTTTGATTTATAATTCATTCTATCAAATTTTCAGACATAAATGCCTTGTTTTTTCATAGTTTAATCACAAACGTAATAATTTTCCCAGCAATGTACAATACATTGACTCCCAAATTTCAGGGTTTTTTCTGAGTTAAACATGCTTAAAGCCATTATTTACCAACAATTCCGGCAATTACGGTTGATTAATGCCTGACGGCCTGTTCATTACCCAAAAGTGCCCGGTTGAATGGTTTGAAATCATTTTAAATAATGCATCAAATATACGCTTTTTTGGAAAAATGCGTTCACTGATTATCAAAATTGAATTTTATTTAAAATGCAACCATGATCAGGTTATCCTTTCGTAAATCAATATCCATCCTTTTATTGTTCATTTTTATCTGGGTAATGGCTTCCTGCAAAACATGCAATTGCCCGGCATACTCGTTTGCCGGAACAGGATCTGAACAGGTTTTACCTTCTTAATATACCATTATATATATAGTGTACATTACGTTGGTGCCTTTAAGCATCTTATCACCTTTCTGGTTTATGGGTCCATCCTCTTAATTTCGCAGAAGCTTAAGCTTTCGGTATGGACCAAGTGTCCCGATCAGGTGTATCAAGTCTTGATCAAAGCCTGATCAACGCCCTATATTGTATATATATTGTCCATATATTCTGCGTATATTGTATAGTAATCAATGGACAATATACATTGAATATACGCTGAAGATATGCATAATTACCGAATCGGGCCGGGAGTTAATAGAGACTGAAACAAACCGAGCCAAGCCCCCAACACAAATTCACATCAGGAAGTTCCTGACAACCGGCCGTTAATAAAATCTTAAACTTGTGCCAATACAGCCCAAAAGTAGGCAGGTAGCTTGTATTGTTTTGATTAATAGTATTTATTTTGTATTCTATTTTAGAACCTTATTCATAAAAATTGAGTAACAGTACGTACAATAACTAAAAATTTCAACTATGTCGAAAATTAAAATTGGTATCAATGGATTCGGACGCATCGGAAGACTTGTTTTCCGCGTGGCCGTTGCAAAAGAAAACATCGAAGTGGTAGGTATTAACGACCTGCTCGACGTGGACTATATCGCATACATGCTGAAATATGATTCAACTCATGGTCTTTTCAAAGGTGAAGTCGCCGTTGAAGATGGTTCACTTGTTGTTAACGGTAAAAAAATCAGGGTTACCTCTGTTGCAAATCCCGCCGAACTGAAATGGGATGAAGTGGGCGCTGAATACGTTGTGGAATCTACCGGACTCTTCCTCGACAAAGTAAAAGCCCAGGGCCATATCGATGCAGGTGCCAAAAAAGTGATCATGTCAGCTCCGTCAAAAGACGACACTCCCATGTTTGTAATGGGTGTAAACCACAAGAGCTATAAAAATGACATGACTTTCGTTTCAAATGCTTCTTGTACAACCAACTGCCTTGCTCCTATCGCCAAGGTACTGAACGACAATTTCGGCATTCTCGAAGGTCTGATGACTACCGTTCATGCTACAACCGCTACGCAGAAAACCGTTGACGGTCCTTCTAAAAAGGATTGGAGAGGTGGTCGTGGAGCAGGACAAAACATCATCCCTTCTTCTACTGGCGCTGCCAAAGCAGTAGGCAAGGTAATCCCTGCCCTGAATGGTAAACTGACAGGTATGGCTTTCCGTGTTCCCACCCCGAATGTTTCAGTAGTTGACCTGACCTGCCGTCTCGAAAAACCGGCCAGCTACAAACAAATCTGCGAAGCCATGAAAGCCGCCTCCGAAGGTGAATTGAAAGGTGTATTGGGTTATACTGAAGATGCCGTTGTATCGAACGACTTCCTCGGAGATTCAAGAACATCCATCTTTGATGCCGGAGCAGGTATTGGCCTCAACGACAATTTCGTGAAAGTTGTTTCATGGTATGACAACGAATGGGGTTATTCAACCAAAGTTGTCGAACTGGTTGAATACATGGATTCTGTAAAATAATCCAAATCATATTATCATAATTAAAGGGGCGAGATTCGCCCCTTTTTATTTTCTTTAGCAAGACCACGCGATGATCGAAACCTAAAGGGGTATCTTTTGATCCCTTATAAAAATGGTTATTTCTACGAGATGCCCCTTAAATTTCTGAATCGATAAACAAAATCTATATTTCCTGGACTGGAAAAAAATACTGCCTTCAAAGGACCTTTGACGATGAGTCAGCTTTTGTCAAAAATAGGTGATCCTTAAAAAATATCAAGCCAACAAAACATCAATGTCATGAAAACAAAGACTCCCTAGCATCAATCACACTCTATCCATCTGAATAGCAATCTCTTATATCATATATTGGCTCATTGTCGCATAAAAATTAACCTGACTTTTACCGAAAAGATGAAGCAAAGAGTCGAGAATTAGGAAGCCAATATTAAAATTAACATTTTTTAATTTTCAGCATTTTCTCGTTTTCCGACTTTGACACAGCTAAAATCAGACAACCCTATCCATTCATTTGCAACGGTTTAGAACCTATCATTTGGAACAATGTACATCGCATTGACATGAAAAATGCGACTCCAACCCCTGCAGGCATAAATCAGAACATGTAGAATTGGATCAAATCATTTATAAATTTGGAAAGGTCAAATCCTATTTGGTTATGATTTATCAGTTTAAAGTCACATCATACCAACCCTCCCGATTTCAGTTCAACCTTGAGGCTGATTCGGAGCATAGCTTTCAGGACTTGCACCTGGTTCTGCAAGCTGCCGCAGGAATATCTCCATTTCAAATGGCATCCTTCTTCGTATTCGATGCATCCGGGAAATCAAACACCGAGATATCTGAAGTTGAGCTTCCCTGCTCGAAGGCTCCCTGCCTGAGCATGCGAAATACCCTTATAAAAGATATACTATCATCCAATACACCATACATACGTTACACCTACGATTTGTTTAACGATTATTCACTCATTTTGGAATTAACTGGAATAAATATGGAAAAGAATCTCAGAGAACCATTGGTTATGGGGAACGGTAATGATTCACCAACAGAAGTACTGGATGAGATCATCACCAATGATGCCTCGGCAGACACAAACCATTCGCCTGACTACGGCATGCTCGATGATTACTACGAAATTTTCGGTGACATCGAAGAATTGACCTTATAATCCAATGGAATGAAAATTCTTACGGTCCGGCCTCCCGGACCGTTTTTTTACCCCATTAAAGGCCCACTGGTTTAAATCGAATAACTATTTTTGGCCGAAAGTCATTGTACCCATTTTTATGAAACCCATTCTGGTAGTTGTAACTGGTCCGACAGCCATAGGCAAAACATCGGTGAGCATCAGCATAGCACAGCATTTTGGCACCGAAATAATATCTGCCGACTCCCGTCAATTATTCAGGGAAATGGTCATTGGCACTGCTGTACCCGACCATGATGAACTAATGCTGGTACCTCACCATTTTATTCATACCCAGTCAATTTTCGATTATTACAATGCCAGTCGCTTTGAATTGGAGGTACTTGAAAAATTATCGCTGTTGTTCAAAAAAAATGATTTGGTGGTGATGACCGGAGGTTCAATGCTTTATATAGATGCAGTTTGCAACGGGATCGATGATTTACCTGCCATCGACTTCCGGATCAGGGAACAGGTAATTGAACAATTTCATAATGAAGGCCTTGAACCTCTAAAAGCCGAACTGAAAACCCTAGACCCTGAATATTATAGCCAGGTCGACCTGAAAAATCCGAAACGCATTATGCATGCGATTGAAATTTGCAGGATGACTGGAAAAACATTCACCTCATTCAGGACAAACAAAAAAAAAGAAAGACCTTTTGACCTGATCAAAATTGGCCTTACCGCATCCCGTGAAATCCTGTATGACAGGATCAACCGCAGGGTGGAGGCCATGATTGAGGCCGGACTGGAGGAAGAGGCCAAACGACTGTTTGAACACCGTGAAAACAATGCCTTGAATACGGTAGGCTATCGTGAATGGTTTGAACATTTCGAAGGCTCAATCACCCGGGAGGAGGCAATTGAGAAAATAAAGAGTAACACCCGCCGGTATGCACGAAAACAACAAACCTGGTTTAAACGGGATCAGGACATCCGATGGTTTGATATTTCCGACAAAGACCTGATCATCCCAGCCATCCTCCAAAAAATGAATAACCCATGGAAGAAGCAGGAAAATTTATAATACGGGTCTATGGACTCATACTAAACTCAAGTGGAGAAGTACTGATTACCGATGAATTCCAATTGGGGCAATCCATGACAAAATTCCCGGGCGGGGGACTCCAATTCGGCGAGGGTCCTATTAAATGTCTGGTCAGAGAAATCAGGGAAGAGTGTAACCAGCAGGAAATTAAAAACATCCGGCATTTTTACACCACCGAATTTTTCCAGAAAGCACTATTCTACCCAAACCACCAATTGATCAGTATATACTATACGGCAGAGCTTGACGGTAACCCCTCTTTCACAATCAGCGATCAACCACACCAATACCCTGCTGGAATCAATGGAGGCCAGTCGTTTCGATGGATCAAAATAAATATGCTGGATCCTTCGGAATTCAGCTTCCCAATTGATAAATTAGTGGCTGCTAAATTGCAGGAATCCATAGAGTTTTAACATGAAAATAGTGATCATCGGTCCGGCTCACCCCTACCGAGGTGGCATTGCCGCCTTTAATGAACGACTGGCTCAAGAATTTATCAGGGAAGGACATGAAGTCAGGATCGAAACATTCACGCTGCAATATCCTGGTTTTCTTTTTCCCGGCAAAACACAGTTTTCGGATGATCCCCAACCAGAAGGATTGCCCATTAAAAGAACGATCAGCAGCATAAATCCCCTGAACTGGTTATCGGTTGGATCCCGGTTACGAAAGGAAGAACCAGACCTGGTGATTTCAAGATTCTGGATTCCCTTCATTGGACCTTCAATCGGAACCATAAACCGCCTGATTGGAAGAAACAGAAAAACCACCGTAATAGGATTGACTGACAATATCATACCTCATGAAAAGAAACCGGGAGACCGCCCACTCACCAAATGGTTTATTCATTCGTGTGACGGAATAATTGCCATGTCGGAAAGCGTCCTTTGCGATTTGGATACATTTGATAACCTGAAACCACGTCGCTTTGGCCCCCACCCCATTTACGACCATTACGGTGATATTACGACCCGTGAGGAGGCCTTAAAAATTCTCGGGCTCGATCCAAATTTCAACTATCTGTTATTCTTTGGCCTGATAAGGGATTACAAAGGCCTCGACCTTGTGATTGAAGCATTGGCGGACAAACGACTGGTTAACAAGAAAATCCGCCTGATCGTTGCAGGAGAATTTTATTCAGACGAAAAAAAATACAGAGACCTCGTCAGTACCCATCAACTGGACGATGACATCATTTTTATTGACCGATATATACCAAATAACGAGGTGGCCAACTATTTCAATGCCAGCGACATGGTAGTACAGCCATATAAATCGGCCACACAAAGTGGGGTTACCCAGGTGGCATATCATTTTGGCAAACCCATGCTGGTTACCAATGTAGGCGGGCTGCCTGAAATAGTGGCACATCAAAAAGCCGGGTATGTGTGTGAACCGGAACCTGAAAGTATCTCCGAAGCAATTCTTGATTTCTATGACCAGGAACGAAAAAGCAATTTTGAAGATTTTGTCAAAAAGGAGAAGGAACGTTTTGCATGGCACCATTTTACCAGATTATTTTATGAACTAAAGACGGAAACTGATGATAAAAAACATTCAAGATAACATCCGTGATTCTATTGCACTCAAGAATTTGGTCCTGAACGACAGGGCAATCCTCGATCAGGTAGTCAATGCTGCCGAAAAGATTACAGAAGCCCTGAAGGGCGGACACCGGGTACTGTTCGGAGGAAACGGTGGAAGCGCAGCAGATGCCCAGCACCTTGCAGCTGAACTTTCAGGTCGGTTTAATCTCGAAAGAAAAGCATTGAACGCGGAGGCCATTAACATCAATGTTCCATTCCTGACAGCCGTTTCGAATGATTACGACTTCGAGTATTCATATGCCAGGTATCTTGAAGGTGCCGCCCGTACTGGCGACATAGTCGTTTTGCTTTCGACCTCAGGACAATCGGCCAATATTGTTAAGGCCGCTCAATATGCCTCCGCAGAATCAATATACACCATCGCCCTGACTGGAGAGACTGGGGGCAAGTTACATGATGTCTGCAATCTGACCATACGAATACCTTCGACCAATACCGCCCGTATCCAGGAAGTGCACATGTTGCTTGGACACTGTATCTGCCAAATGGTCGAGAAAAACATTTTTGTGGCAGGCAGTGCCGAATAAATAAAATACAATCACTGAAGAGAAACTGGCTGACCAATGAATAGGGCACTTTTCCTGGATAGAGATGGTACCATCAATGAAGAAAAAAATTACGTATATAGAATCGGGGATTTTATTTTCAGGGATGGCATTTTAGAGTTGGTAAAGCAATATTACGATGCAGGATATGCTATTTTTGTAGTAACCAACCAATCAGGGATTGCGAGAGGCCTTTACACCGAGGCTGATTTTGAAATAGTCACTCGTTGGATGGAAGGGGAGTTCAGGAAAAATGGAATTGAAATCACCCGGGTTTACCATTGTCCCCATCACCCCGATATAACAGGAGAATGTCAATGCAGAAAACCGAATTCAGGATTGATTCTGCAGGCATTGGCTGAATATGACATAAATCCGGCACAAAGTGTGCTGATAGGTGATAAGGAATCAGATGTAATTGCCGGGAGAAACGCCGGAATTGGAACCATCATCAGGATCAATGAAACTGGAAGGGTAGATATAGCGAATGGCACTGTTTACAAAGGCTGAAATACGACAAATCAACGATTGTTACGATGACCTCGTCAGAGAAATCGGCAAACGGTTTGATGCAGAGCGAATGGCAAAAGTCAAAAAAGCATTTGATTTTGCGAATTCTGCTCATGAAGGTGTGCGCCGTAAATCAGGGGAGCCATATATCGTTCACCCGATAGCCGTTGCAACCATTGTTGCCAGGGATTTGGGTCTTGGCGCCACATCCGTAATCGCCTCCATTTTGCATGATGTGGTGGAAGATACTGAATACTCCACCACCGACATTGAAAACATGTTCGGCAAAGATGTTGCCCGAATAGTCGATGGCCTGACCAAGCTCTCCGGTGAAATGGATGGACGTCAGGCCCTGACCCTCAGAAAGATGCTAATGACCCTTTCTGACGACGTAAGGGTAATTCTTATCAAGTTGGCCGACCGGCTCCACAACATGAGAACCCTTGAATCACTGCCTCCCTACAAGCAAATCAAGACGGCCAGTGAAACGCTCTACCTATATGCCCCTTTGGCACACAGGCTTGGACTCTATTCGATAAAAAACGAACTGGAGGAACTGAGTTTCAGGTTTAAACATCCCGAAGATTACCGGGATTTACTCTACCAGTTGCACGACCAGGAAGAAAAGCGAAACTATCTGGTTAATCAGTTTATTGCCCCCATTAAACAGAGGCTTGCCGAAGAGAATATTGAGTGCACAGTCACCCACCGTCTCAAATCGATGTACTCGATCTGGACCAAAATGCACAACAAGGGGATTACGCTTGACGAAGTTTACGATCTGCTGGCCATTCGAATCATCCTGAAGGGGAAGCCGGGCGTTTCCGAAAAACGTCAGTGCTTTGAAGTATTGTCACTGGTTACCGATATTTATGCCCCAAAACCGGATCGAATACGTGATTGGATTACCATGCCCAGGGCGAATGGCTATGAGTCGTTGCATGTAACCGTGATGGGCCCCCAGGGAAAATGGGTAGAAGTCCAGATCAGGACAGAACGAATGGACCAGGTGGCTGAATATGGCTTTGCGGCCCATTATAAATATAAAGGTACTGTCACTTCCGAAAACGAACTGGACCGGTGGATTGCCAGAATCAGGGAACACCTCACCAACTCGGAATACGATGCATTCGAATTTCTCGATGAATTTAAGATGAATCTGTTCACCGATGAAATTGTGGTCTTTACTCCCAAGGGCAAACTGATCAAACTCCCCAAGGAATCGACCATTGTTGATGTTGCTTACGAAATACACAGTGATCTGGGGAATAAGTGTATAGGGGCTAAGGTTAATTTCAGGCTTGTCCCGCCCAGTCATATTTTACAAAATGGCGACCAGATTGAAATCCTGACTGCAGAAAGCCAGACTCCCCAGCCTGAATGGCTGAACTTTGTTACCACTGCAAAGGCCAAAACCAAAATCAAGGATGCCTTGAAGCTGGAAAAAAAACAGCATCTTGAAATAGGGAGAGAAAAGGTTGAAGAGGCCATCCGCAACCACGGTTTCCCTTTGGTGGCCAATACCACAAAGAAAATCGTAGCTCACTATAACCTGAACAACAAAGAGCAACTCTACTCCCATGTTGGCATGGGACTGATTGATCTACAGGACCTCGATCAGGTACTTAAACGCAAGTCAGTCAACAAGTTTGTCAAATACTGGAACATTACCTTCAACAGGAAAGGCAAAGAGGAACCTTCGGTTGAAACTGAAGAAAAAACAATGGTATTTGACAAGCGAAAGCCATTTATACTGAAAGAAAACCCGGATAACATCGAATACTCATTGGCCAAATGCTGTAATCCCATTCCAGGTGATGATGTAATTGGTTACATCGGATCCGGCGACCTTGTAATCATCCATAAAAAGGAGTGTCCCACGGCTGAAAAATTATTGGCAAGCCAGGGCGACAAGGTGATCACCGCCGAATGGACCAAATTTAAAAAACTCTCATACCTTACCAGGCTGTCATTGAGTGGATTCGACCGGCTGGGAATCGTAAATGAAGTTACCAATATCATTTCCAAACTTCATAACATCAACATGCGATCAGTGAAATTCGACACGCATGACGGAATATTTGAAGGCGACCTCTATTTATATATTCACAACACCGAGGACCTTCAGCATCTTATTCTGCAATTGAGAAAAATCAAAGGAATAGAAAAGGTTACCAGGGTTGAAAACCTGAACGAATAACCTGGTGCATTAGGAGAACAGCAAACAGCCGGTCAGATGAATTGATAATCGGTTGAAATTTTATACAATATTTAAAAAAACGGCTATATTTGAATCGCTATTTGAAATTGGTTTAAATATGGATAACGATAAAACCAAGGAAGCCGTAAAAACGATTTTCACCGAATACCTGGAGGTGAACGGCCACCGGAAGACACCTGAAAGATTCGCCATTGTGGATGAGATATTTTCCAAGGATGGACATTTTGATGTGGAGTCCCTTTATATCTCGATGAAGAATAAAAATTACCGGGTCAGCCGGGCCACACTCTATAATACCATTGAATTACTGCTTGGATGCAAACTTTTGGTAAGGCACCAGTTCGGTAAAAACATTGCCCAGTTCGAAAAGGCCTTTGCCCGCAAACTACACGATCACCTCATTGACATCAATACCGGTCAGATTGTTGAATTTTATGATCCCCGAATCAGGGAAATCATTGAAGATGCCTGTAAAAAGAACAATTTTGAACTTTCTCACCACACATTATATATATACGGTCACTATATTGAACCACAAGAATAACCGGGTATTACTCCCTTGCTTATTTTAATTTTAAATAGCATACTCAATAACAGACAGCCTCCCTATAACTTTGAATAATTTGTATTTTTACCCAATGGGAAGGACATGCCCGTGACTTATATTCATGCAAAAGACGCAGAGCCTATCCCGTCAACTAAAAAAAGAAAATTCATGAAAGCCGATGTTTTGCTTGGACTCCAGTGGGGTGACGAAGGTAAGGGAAAAGTGGTTGACGTACTGACACCTGATTATGATGTAATAGCCAGGTTCCAGGGAGGTCCAAATGCAGGCCACACGCTGGAATTTAACAACATGAAGCAGGTGCTTCATACCATTCCGTCAGGAATATTCAGGGAAAACAAAATCAATATCATCGGCAATGGCGTAGTCATTGATCCGATTATTTTCATGAAAGAGATCAAATCATTGTCAGACAAGGGATTTGACATTTCAGGAAATCTATATATTTCAAAAAAGGCACACCTGATTCTTCCTACGCACAGGCTCCTCGATGCAGCATCGGAACAGGCTAAAGGAGATACCAAAATAGGTTCGACCCTCAAGGGCATTGGACCCACTTACAGAGACAAAATCGGCCGCGAGGGGTTGAGGGTTGGAGATATCCTGCATGATTTTCACGAAAAATACACAGCCCGGATTGAAAACCACAAGAGCCTGCTGGCCAATTATTATCACTACGATTACGAGGAAGTACTGGCATCGTGCGAAAGGGAATGGTTTGAAGGCATCGAACTCATTAAAAGTTTTCACCTGGTTGATAGTGAAAATTTCATCAATACCCTGTTAAACGAGGGCAAATCGCTACTTGCCGAAGGAGCTCAGGGAACCCTTCTCGACATCGACTTCGGATCCTATCCCTTTGTAACCTCATCCAACACGATCTGTGCAGGTGCCTGTACAGGGCTGGGGCTGGCCCCCTCCCGGATCGGCCAGGTACTGGGAATATTCAAAGCGTATTGCACACGGGTTGGATCAGGTCCATTTCCGACGGAACTTTTGGACGAAACAGGAGATCTTCTCAGGAAAGCCGGTAACGAATTTGGTTCAACCACCGGAAGACCCAGAAGATGCGGGTGGCTTGACCTCGTCGCGCTTAAATACTCCATCATGATCAACGGAGTCACCGAAATGATCATGATGAAGTCGGATGTCCTTGACCAGTTTGAAACGATCAAGATTTGCGTCGGTTATGAGATTGATGGCGAAGTCATTGACACAATTCCATATGAGTTGTCCGACACCCTGCGACCCGTATACATAAATCTTCCGGGATGGAAAACTGACCTCACACAAATTACCCGACAGGAGGATTTCCCCGAAGCGTTTGTCCAATACATTCAATTCATAGAAAAGGAAACGGGAGTTCCCATCACCATTGCCTCAGTTGGCCCCAACCGTGACCAGACCATCCGTCTCAGGAAGTAATCGGCAACTAAAGAAAGTCCTGAATCCACTGCCATTATGCATACTGAAAACTTTTCATCCAGGTTACTGGAGAATGCTGTAAATGAATTTTCAAAGCTTCCGGGAATTGGAAGAAAAACTGCGCTTCGGCTTGTCTTACACATGCTGAGACAGGACAAGGAATCAGCCCGACAGTTTGGAGAAAGCATTATCCGTCTCAGGGAGGAAGTGGTCAGATGCAGGGTATGCTTCAACATTTCCGACACAGAGGTTTGTTCCATCTGTTCAAATAATTCACGGGATGGTTCAGTCATATGTGTGGTTGAAAATATCAGGGATGTGATGTCTGTTGAAAACACCCATCAATTTAATGGCAAATACCATGTTTTGGGAGGCATAATTTCCCCTGTTGATGGCATCGCTCCGTCGCAACTGGAGATTGATTCTCTGATCCGCCGGGTGGAAGAAGGAACGGTCAGGGAGATTATATTAGCGTTGCCAACCACCATGGAGGGTGACACAACCAACTTCTATATCTACCGGAAACTAAAACCCTTTCAAGTGGCAGTGACCACATTGGCCAGGGGAATTTCGGTCGGGGATGATCTCGAATACACCGACGAAATTACGCTGGGAAGGTCGATACTTCATCGGGTTGATTTTGAAAGCAGTCTGGGAACTTCATAATGTGACAATATTTATTGGATGAATCGGGCAATTTCAGGCTGAAAGCTTAAATTTGTCTGAAATCATCGTCCACTTGGCATGAAGCTTTCGATCATCATAGTCAATTATAACGTAAAGCATTTCCTGGAACAGTGTCTTCATTCGGTTTTCAGGGCACTTAACGGTATAGATGCAGAAGTCTATGTCGTCGACAATCATTCGCTTGACGGTTCATGCCACCTCGTCAGGGAGAAGTTTCCGGAAGTCATCCTGATTGAAAACCACGAAAATACCGGATACTCCAAAGCAAATAATCAGGCGATGCGTCAGGCACAGGGAGAATATATCCTCTTGTTGAATCCGGACACGGTGGTCGAAGAAGACACCTTTCATAAAACCCTCTGTTTTATGGATGAACATCCGGAGGCAGGCGGACTTGGAGTCAAAATGATTGATGGGAAAGGCTCTTTCCTTCCAGAATCGAAACGTGGACTGCCTACTCCGTGGGTCGCCTTTTACAAAATATTTGGACTGTCAAAAATCTTTCCATCGAGCAAAAAGCTGGGACGCTACCATCTTTCCTATCTCAGGAATGACCAGGTACACTCAGTGGATATCCTCTGTGGGGCTTTTATGCTGATGCGAAAGACAACCCTTGACCTTACCGGACTTCTTGATGAGACCTTTTTTATGTATGGCGAAGATATTGACCTGTCATACAGAATACTGAAAGCTGGGTACAAAAATTATTATTACCCAGAAACCACAATCATCCATTATAAGGGAGAAAGTACACGAAAAGGAAGCATCAACTATGTCAAGATGTTTTACCAGGCCATGCTGATATTTTCAAGGAAACACTTCTCGGAGGGGAATTACAGGATATACTCTTTCTTTATTCACCTGGCCATCTATTTCAGGGCACTATTGGCCATTACGCAGCGTATCGTCAGCAAGATCTATCTCCCCATAGCCGACTTCATTCTGATATATATCGGGTACAGGTTGATTGTTCCATTGTGGGAAAGGATCATGTTTGAACCTGGATATTATCCCGAAGTCTTTCTGAAATGGGTAGTCCCAGCCTATATTCTGATCTGGATTACTGGCATTCAGGTATCGGGAGGCTACAGAAAGCCTGTGAGCCTGCTCCGGATTCTTCGGGGAATTTTTTGGGGAACACTCACTATCCTGATCGCCTATTCCCTGATGGATGAACAATACCGGTTTTCAAGGGCCCTGATTTTGATTGGTTCGGTATGGGCACTTCTGTTATTACCTGCAACGAGGATAATTTTAAGCCAGCTGAAAATCAAGGGTTTTGAGCTGAACATCCAACGCCAGAAGCGGATTGCCATTGCCGGCAGAATGGAAGAGGCAACCCGGGTCAAAAACCTCCTGCACCTGACACCCGTTAATCCGGTCATCGTTGGAACCATCTCTCTTTCACAGGAAGAGAGCTCCCATGAGGATGCCCTGGGGCCAATCAGTCAACTGAGGGAAATCATTCAGGTAAACCGGATCGATGAAATCATCTTTTGTGCCGAAGACCTTACCTCGGCTGAAATTATCCGCACCATGCTTGACCTGAGCAAACTGGATGTGACATACAAAATCGCCCCCCCCGAGAGCTTCAGCATTATCGGAAGCAATTCAATACATACCGCGGGCGACTTATATCTGGTTGATGTCAATGCCATTACCAAACGTACCAACCAACGCCAAAAGAGATGGCTCGACCTGATCGTTCTCGTTTCGGTTCTATTCTCCCTTCCTGTCACATTCTGGTTTTTCAAATGCAAATCGCAATTGTTGATCAACATGGGCAGGGTCTTTACAGGCAGAATTTCCTGGGTTGGTTATATCCCTGATGAGGAACATTCGGGAAATCTGCCCGGACTGAAACCTGGGGTACTCCATCAGGGCATTATGTTTCAATTACCTCCGCCAGCAAGCCAAAAAAGGCAGTTAAATATCCTCTACGCCAAAGATTACAGAATATGGAACGATCTGGAACTGATCGCAAAAAACTGGATAAAACTGGATACAAAACCCTATGGATAACCTGCTTGAATACGGAAGCGTCAGCCTGAGGGCCTTGGAGCCTGATGACATTGACCTGCTTTACCAATGGGAAAACGACACTTCCCTGTGGGAGGTCAGCAATTCCAGGGCTCCCTTTTCCAGGCAGCTTTTATCCAGATACCTCCAGGAAGCGACACGTGACATATACGAACAGAAGCAGTTCCGATTCATCATCCAGAATGTAAGACACCAGCCCAAAGGAGCCATTGACCTGTTCGATTTCGACCCATATCATCAGAGGGCAGGGGTTGGCATCATGATTTACAATAAGAGTGACAGGCGTACAGGATATGCCACCGATGCACTTAAGGCACTTGAAAATTACTGTTTTCATACCCTCGGCCTAAGGCAATTATATGCCAACATTTCGGAATTAAATGAAGCAAGCTTGCAACTCTTCCAGAAATCGGGTTTTCAGGTGACGGGCATCAAGAAGCAGTGGCTGCGGACAAAAGATGGATGGTGTAATGAATGGCTGATGCAGAAGTTCCTGACCTGAATGTAACTGATGTCAATGGCCTATTTCAGGTTTTCAAACACCGGAATATCATTCAGGAATGAATAGCTCCCTGCAGTCATATCCAGGTGAACCGCATAATGATTTAACCCATTGCTGATTAAAATATAAGGTGCATGCAGCATATTATTATATCGTATGGCCTGGTCAACCACCGATTGGTCAATTCCCACACCGGGAGCCTTGAATTCGGCTATCATCAAAGGCTTACCGGAACGGTCCCGGACCAGCAGATCATACCTTTGGGATAATCCATTGACCAAAACTCTCTTTTCAAGCGACATCAGGGTAGATGGATAACCTTTATGCAGATTGAGGTACTTCACCATATTCTGCCTGACCCACTCTTCGGGGGTGTTTACGATCCACTTCTTCCTGAATTCATCAAAAATCATGGTTTGTCCTTTTTCGTTTCTCATTCGAAAGGAGAATTCAGGTAAATTCAAAATATGCATCGAGGCACTGTCCAAAATGTTATTTTTGTAATCTGTTGATCTTTCAACGAATTTAGCATTATTTCATCAATACCCAGCCCATGAAGACGAAGGAAGAAATTGTTGAGAATTGGTTACCCCGCTACACCGGACGACCATTGAATGAATTTGGTGAATTTATCCTGTTGACAAACTTTCAACATTATGTCGAGATGTTTGCAACCAGGTTTGAGGTACCCATCCTGGGAGGCGACAGGAATATGCCCAATGCTACCTATGATGGTATAACCATCATCAATTTCGGAATGGGCAGTCCAAACGCTGCCACCATCATGGATCTTCTGAGTGCAATACAACCCAAGGCAGTCCTGTTTCTGGGTAAATGTGGCGGGTTAAAGCCAAAAAATAAGCTGGGCGATCTGATATTACCCATAGCCGCAATAAGAAGCGATGGTACCTCAAACGACTATCTTCCACCTGAAATCCCGGCCTTACCGGCTTTCAACCTGCAAAGGGCAGTATCACACGTGATTCGCGACAAGCAGCTTGATTACTGGACCGGAACCGTTTTCACAACCAACAAGCGGGTATGGGAATACGATGAACGGTTCAAGAAGTACCTCGAAAAAACCAGGGCTATGGCCATTGATATGGAAACTGCCACCATTTTTGTTGTAGGCTTTGCCAATTCAATTCCTTCAGGTGCCTTGCTGCTGGTATCCGATCAGCCGATGATTTCCACCGGCATCAAAACTGAGGCCAGTGACAAAAAAGTGACCTCGATGTACGTTGAAAACCATTTGAACATCGGCATTGATGCACTGCGTGAACTCAAGAATAACGGCCAGTCCGTCAGACATCTAAAATTCTGATATCGTGGATTTTGAGAAAATCATTCAGGATCTCTCCAAAAAGATATACCATCCCGTTTATTTTTTGACAGGCGAGGAACCCTACTATATTGACCAGATTTCGGACTACATTGAGAAGAATGTATTGACCGAAGCCGAAAAAGGATTTAACCAGACCATCTTTTATGGAAGGGATTCCGACCCATTAACCGTGATGGAGTCGGCCCGCAGATTTCCAATGATGGCAAACCAACAGGTCATCATCGTCAAGGAAGCCCAGGAATGGAGAAACCTGGAATTTCTGCAGAAATACCTGGCGGCGCCTTCCAAAACGACCATCCTTGTGATCAATTACAAGTACAAGAAGGTTGATGGACGGACTGAACTGTCAAAGATTCTGAAGAAAAATACAGTTTACTTCGAATCCATGAAAGTCAGGGATTATCAGATTCCACAGTGGATTGACAAGTATACCAAAGAAAAGGGTTACTCCATCAATGCCCAGGCAACCCAGATGCTGGCTGATTTCCTGGGTGACGACTTGTCGAAGGTAGTAAATGAACTGAACAAGCTGTTTATTCTGGTACCAAAGGGCACGACCATCAACGCCGACCATGTGGAAAAAAACATTGGGATCAGCAAGGATTTCAACACCTTTGAGCTCACCAATGCTTTGGGGGCAAAAGATGTTTACAAAGCCAACCTGATTGTCAATTATTTTGCTTCCAATCCTGGAGGAAATCCGATGCCGGCTGTCACGGCGGTATTGTTCACCAATTTTAACCGAATGTTCCGGTATCATTTCTTGCCCGACAAGTCGGAAGGGGCAGTAATGTCGGAATTCAAGCTTCCACCGAACATTGCACGCAAATTTATTGCAGAGGCAAAAAGGTACTCCCCCACGAAAATCTTTGAGATCTTCGGCATTATCAGAGAGTATGACATGAAAGCCAAAGGACTTGAATCATCAGGGGAAGTATCTTCAGGTGACCTTCTTAGGGAAATGATATTCAAAATCTTACATTGACATGATTACCTATTTTATTATTGGAATTACCGTTCTGGTATCTTATATGGCATTTTCAAATATTCAGCTGATGGAAAAACTGCAGTTCAATGCTGCAAGAGTTATCCATCAGAAACAGTACTATCGGTTAATCACCCATGCCCTGGTACATGCCAATTGGAGCCATCTTCTGGTGAATATGCTGGTTTTGTTCTTCTTCGGGGTTGCCATCGAACAATACTTTGGATATTATTTCGGTCGCATGGACAGTGCCTATTTCCTACTGCTCTACATAGGAGGCACGGCGTTCTCAAATTTGCTGGCATTAATCAGGCACAAAAACAATTATTATTACAATGCCATCGGTGCATCAGGTGCTGTTGCCGCCGTTCTTTTCACCTTCATTTTTCTGAATCCCTGGGAAAAAATCTATTTTTTTGGGATAATCCCTATTCCTGGAATCCTCTTTGCAGTCATCTATCTGGCCTATTCCTATCAGATGAGCAAAAAGGAACTGGACAATGTGGCACATGATGCACATTTTCTGGGAGCACTGTTCGGATTTATTTTCCCGATAGTTCTCAGACCGGGACTCTTTGAGCGTTTTATTGACCAGCTATTCCGTACCATCTAACCTAAAAACCATGGAGTTTTATCTTCACAAGGGGAAAATCACCAGCTATGAGGATTTCAATCCACGTGATGAGTGGCTGGGATATTCGAGCCAATGGTCGGTAAAAATGTGGTTTGCCCATGGTGAAATTCCGTTTTTCTCGAAGTACCTTGACCTGATTAACCAGTATTTTGGGGAACATGACCGGGACTACAGGATTGCTGAAGGAGAAAAGGCCGAAATGCATCGGATGATTTTGCGTCTGATCAACAAGAACAAGGCATATATGGGCGGCTGGGTCATTCTTACAGTGTTTGAAGGAATCACAGATTGGAAATACATTGTCAGGATTCAGAAATACCCTGACAGGCTTATCCCGTTTGAAGAAACAGGAATTCTTGCCAACCTATCGACAGAGAAAATCAGAAACGGCAAGAAACCAACAACTTCACTGATCAATTCGGGAACTATGATCGATTTGGAAATTCTCAAACTTGCCGGCAGCAGGTATGGAGATTCAATATTCTGTAACGACGAGGGAGCAATTGTCGCAACGACATCAGGGAACCTTTTCGCGGTGGAAAATGACATTATACATACCCCGGCACTTGAAAGTGGATGTAACAATGACCACTTCAGACAATTAGTGATCTCAGCTTGCGAGATCCTGAAGCTTAAGGTAGTAGAACGTGAGGACATGGATCCGGGAACTTTATCAAAGATGGATGAAGTGTTTTCGGTATCAGAAAAAACAGGATTCCGCTGGATACTCGGCGTGGGTATCAAGCGATTCGTGAAACGGAAATCAGAGAACATCAGGGAAACAACTGATCAATTGTTGTGGATCACAAGGAGAAAAACAGGAGGTGGCAGATATTAATTTAAGGATGGATTCTCGGGATAGTTCACCCACAGACTATAAGGTTTCCCAACCTGCTTTACAAAATCCACCCAGGATGACATATTAAGATGCCTCATAACTGTGGTACTGTCAACATTGTTGACCAGCCATGAATTCTCCTTGATTTCCCTGTCGAGTTGGCCGGCATCCCATCCGGAATATCCCAGAAAAAAGCGGACCTCATTAGACTGAATCAGTCCCAGTCCTATCAGCTTTTTCAACTCCTCAAAATCACCTCCCCAGTAAAGATTATCAAGTACCTGAATACTCCCGGGGATGATGTCACCACGCGTATGGATAAAATAGATCGAATCGGTTGAGACAGGCCCCCCCATATAAACTTGCGCGTTAAAATCCGGAAAATCCTCAATATAATCCTGCACCTGAAGATCAATCTGCTTA
Source organism: Prolixibacteraceae bacterium UBA5740 (assembly GCA_002419285.1). Taxonomy (GTDB): domain Bacteria; phylum Bacteroidota; class Bacteroidia; order Bacteroidales; family Prolixibacteraceae; genus UBA1413. The sequence goes on from DIFU01000139.1 coordinate 23,646, forward strand.
TTGATGATGAAACCCACGGTTCCCTTTTTGCTGAAGGCTACCAAAAGGATAACGGCTCGGTTGAAATAGTTCCCGGGCAGAAAAGGTTCGGCAATCAATATCCTTCCTTTTTTGGGTAGGACATTGTTAGTCTGAATCTTAAATATTTCCGGATCGTAATACATATTCTGTCTGTCAATCAAGTTACAAGATAATTAAAATCTGCTTTTTTTCAATCTAAAAGAAAAAGCTTTTTATACTCTGTCAAGAAATTTAACGAATATACTAAATAATGGTTCATCAGTTTAATCCATTATAAATATGATTGAAAGAGCATTGAAGCCAAAATACTAACTTTGCGATATTTATCTGAACAATTAAATATATCTATGGCTTTCATATTATTGATCGAAACTGCTACAGAATCCTGCTCAGTAGCCCTGAGTTCAGCAGGAAGTCTTCGGGCTTTCCGTGAGTCTTCGGGTGGGTACAACCATTCCGAAAAGCTGACCCTCTTTATTGAGGAAGTTTTGAGCCAGGCAGGCATTGATGCCGATCATTTGGATGCAGTTTGCGTAAGTCAGGGGCCAGGTTCATATACCGGACTGAGAATCGGGGTTTCGGCAGCCAAGGGCATATGTTATGCTCTGGATATACCTTTGATTGCCATTAGCACACTCGATAGTATGGCATCCAACATGGCAGAATCGCTGCATAATCATAACTTACCGGTTGGGGAAAAATTACTGCTCTGTCCAATGCTGGATGCTCGAAGGATGGAGGTATACACCGCAATTTACAACCAACGTGGAGACAGAATTTCAGAAATTGAGGCAAAAATCATAGATGAAAATTCATTTGATGATTTGACTAAAGAGAATCAATTGGTTGTTTTCGGTAATGGGGCTGCGAAATGTATCCCGCTCTTGTCCCGCCCTGAAATTCACTTTATCAAAGATATAGCGGCTTCGGCACGGTTTATGTTTGATTTGGCTTATAAAAGATATCAGGAAAAAACATTTGTGGATGTGGCTTATTTTGAACCCTTTTACCTGAAGGATTTCATAGCCACCATTCCTAAAAACAAAATATTTTAAAGCCATGAAAACCAATACACATTCAATGTCAGCAACGCGCAACGGCAATTCAGCCGCATTTTACCGGAAAACCCTGACCAGTGTCATCCTGCTGAGCATTGCTTTCTTTTGGGTTGGCATTTCCAATGTCAATGCCAAAAACACCACAGAAATTATTTTCAACCTGAAATATGGGATGATGAAAGGCGGTGAAGCCAAGTTGATCATAAAAGATACCGTTTTCAACGGGAAGAAAGCGATCCACTACTACATGGAAGGAAAGACCACCGGGGTAACTGATGTTATCTTTAAGGTACACGACATTTACGAAAGCATCGTGGATGCCGAAACTCACCTGCCCATGAAAGCGATACGTAACATTAAGGAAAGAAGCTACCGCTATTACAATGAAGTTTCTTTCTTCCAGAACAACGACTCTATTTACAGTAAAAAGACGGGGGGTATCAAGGTGCCCCATGAGCTGTCAGACATCATTTCGGTATTCTTCTTCTTTGTCCATCGCAACTATATCCAAAATATCGGGGAAGGTAAACTGGTGGTTTTGCCCGTAATTAACGGACACGACATTGGCCAGATCAAAATCAAACATTCAGGTATCAAAACGGTAGACACGGGCATCGGAAAGATTGAAAGTTACCTTCTTTCACCGGAAATCGAAAAAGGGAAGGTATTGAAACGATCAGACAGTCTGAGCTTTTATATATCCCAAAAGAATAAGGTGCCAGTATTGGTGGATATAGATCTGAGAGTTGGAACACTTCGTGCAGTAATCGGAAGTTATAAAATCAACGGTAAGGCCGTAACAAGTCTGTAGCGCAACTATTAAGGACCAGATAACGTCATAGTTAAAATCAAAGTACCATGAATAAATCAACCCTGACATTCCTAAGCCTCATATTTTTTATTTTTGGAGGTTGCAATGTTGGATTTAGCCCCGAAGACTTGTTTCCACAAGCTGGACAACGCAAGCTTTTAAGGATTCACAAAGATGGTAATACATGGCAACAATTCAGGTACAATGACAAAGGCAACTTAATAAGAGCAGTCGCATATAATTCAGATGCAGACTCATCCGTTTTTATTTATTCATACGATGAAAGAGACAGACTGCTCACCCGGAATACGGCTTATCAAAAAGACACCTTGCTATATGACGAGACTGGCAGATTAATCACCATAAACACAACCTATCCCGGTTCTCCCAGAAGTGAAACCACCCAGTACACCTGGTCAAATGGGCGCATATCCATGGGACGCGTTTTTGTGGATGGCAATCTGGTCGATAAAATCGATTTCATTTATGATGCAAAGGGAAATACAAGAAGTCGGAAAAGCCTGATCACTGAATACACCTTCGAATATGATGATAAGGTCAGACCAATAAAAGACATGATTCATTATCCCATCGATATCATCCAGAGAAATAATCCGGTTAAAACGTATTATTCCAACGCGGTAATGAGCAGTTTTCCCCCAAATTTCGAACACGTTTATGAGTACGATTCTGAAGGGTATCCAGTCAGGGAAATTCGCACCGAAATGCGCAGTAAACAAACCACCACACTGGAATATTTGTATTCGGAATAA
>DIFU01000025.1 GCA_002419285.1 Prolixibacteraceae bacterium UBA5740
TTGAAAATGATATTGGAGTCGATGTAATGGGGAAGATAGAAATTATACCCGCCATTGATATCATCGGCGGAAAATGCGTCAGGCTGAGCCAGGGCGATTACGACAGCCAGAAGGTGTACAACGAGAATCCGCTGGAGGTGGCGCAGATGTTTGAAGATGCCGGCCTGCAGCGATTGCACCTGGTCGACCTGGACGGAGCCCGCCAAAAGCAAATTGTCAATTACAAAGTTCTGGAAACCATTGCGTCAAAGACAAGCCTGACCATTGATTTCGGGGGCGGGTTAAAAAGTGACAACGACCTCAGGATTGCTTTTGAATGCGGTGCCGCCATGGTTACCGGCGGAAGTATTGCGGTGACAGATCCCGAAACCTTCGTTAACTGGCTTCAGACCTATGGTGCGGAAAGGATCATACTCGGGGCCGATGTCCGGGAGGGCAAGATTGCGGTCAGCGGATGGCAGGAGGAGTCGTCGCTGGATATATTCCCTTTTATAAAAGGGTATATGGAAAAGGGAGTACGAAAGGTAATCTCGACGGATATCAAGATGGACGGAATGCTTGCAGGTCCATCCTATGATCTTTACACGGAGATTTTAAAGAAATTCCCCGACTTGTACCTGATTGCCAGTGGCGGCATTTCCTGCATGGACGATATCCTGAAACTGGCCGATCATGGTGTACCGGCAGTCATCACCGGAAAGGCCATTTATGAAGGGAAAGTCACTCTTAAAGAGCTTGGAAAATACAAAAGCCAATCATCCTGACCTTTACGAAATCGAAGGAATGAATTTTAACTTTTTGTCCAACAGGCCGGGTTTGTTCTGATTTTAGGAGATACATGGATGCAAACATTATCTTTGCAGATCTAAAAAACTGAGGATAAGAAAAGAGAATCACATGCTTGCCAAGAGAATTATTCCATGCCTCGATATTAAGGACGGCCAGACAGTCAAGGGCGTCAACTTCGTGAACATCCAAAATGTGGGAGACCCGGTTGAACTGGGAGCCCTTTATGCTGAGCAGGGAGCTGACGAATTGGTGTTTCTGGACATAACTGCCACCCACGAGGGTAGAAAAACCTTCAAGGATCTTGTCCGTAGAATAGCCCGTGAAATAAATATTCCGTTTACCGTGGGAGGCGGCATCAGTGAGCTCAGTGATGCCGGTGCCCTGCTGGATGCCGGTGCCGATAAGATCAGCATCAATTCGTCGGCAGTCAGGAATCCCGCATTGATCGACGAACTGGCACTTCATTTTGGAAGCCAGTTCGTGGTATTGGCCATTGATGCCAGGGGAGACGACACAGGAAACTGGGTGGTAACCGTTAATGGAGGAAGGATACCTACAGAGTATGAGTTGTTTTCATGGGCAAAAGAGGGAGAGAACCGGGGGGCAGGAGAAATCCTTTTTACCTCGATGAACCATGACGGCACCAAGAATGGATTTGCCTGTGATGAACTTGCGAGATTGTCGGAGAGCCTCAGGATCCCCATCATAGCATCTGGCGGTGCCGGAACCATGGCGCATTTTGAGGAGGTATTCACCAAAGGGAAGGCAGATGCAGGACTGGCAGCCAGCATCTTTCACTTCAGGGAAATTGCGATTCCTGATTTAAAACATTTTCTGAGGGAACGCAATATCGTGGTCAGAATATGAAAGCTACAGCATGTTATAAACACAAAAAAGGCCGTTCAATAGGGATAGTCACGGCATATAACATTTAAAACAAGAAATTAGATATGGAACTGGATTTTGAAAAACTGAACGGACTGGTGCCGGCCATTATACAGGATAACACCACGCAGGTAGTGCTGATGCTGGGATTCATGAATGAGGAAGCAGTTAGGCTTACCGAAGAATCGGGCAGGGTCACATTTTACAGCCGGACCAAGAACCGGTTGTGGACCAAGGGTGAAGAGAGTGGCAATTACCTGAATGTGGTCAGCATTTCAGCCGATTGTGACAATGACACGCTACTGGTCAAGGTGAATCCCGATGGCCCTACTTGCCATACTGGAGCCGACACCTGCTGGGATGAGTCCAATACAGAGAATGAACTGGGTTTTCTTGAATATCTCCAGGACCTGATTGAACAGCGAAAAGCTGAAATGCCGGAAGGTTCCTATACAACCCGGCTATTCAGTGAAGGAACCAGGAAAATCGCCCAGAAAGTGGGAGAGGAAGCCGTTGAAACCATCATTGGGGCAATGGCTGACGATGACCAGAATTTCCTGTATGAAGGGGCCGATCTTCTTTATCACCTCATGGTATTGTTAACTCACAAGGGATATCGGATAGAGGACCTGGCAACAGAACTGAAACGTCGTCATCAGTAAAACCGCGATACTGATTCGACTGATCGTTTGTCCTTCATGCTTTTTGACGTCGGGTGTCCCGGTGGCTGAAGCATGAAGGATTTTTTTTGGCCACCAGCCAAGGGTTTTTATATCAATTGTTTAGGCTGGTTTTTTATGCGGAATCTTGTCATACAACATGATTGCATAACATGTAAAAAGTAGTTCTTTAACATACATTGACATTCCAAATGTTCGTAATTTCATATCGAAATAAATGATCATCTCAAAGGAAAAGTATGGAATTCGCATGGATATCATCTGGTGTGGATTTAATGCTAAATATCTTATCAGCCTGGAACTACTTTCTCAACCATCCAAAAAATAAACCAAGATGCAACAGAAAAATCTTTGTTTGGCAAGTGCGGCGACACTTATGGCCTGCCGGTCAATAGCCCAGGCCTTCGCAGAGAATATATTTGAACTTTCACACCTAAGGTCTTCGTGGTCGGTTGAATATGCCAACCAGCTGAAAAGACGCATTCAGGAAGTGATGGACAAGCATTTCAGTGAGGAAGGGCATTTACACTCTGAGAAAATCAAGGACTGGAGAGAACTGATTATCTCAGCCCTAACCGATTTAGCTTTGGTCAGGGCTTCCGTCAGGGTCGACTTCAAAGAGGATCCGGCCTTCATGAAAGAAGTTTTTGACAAACTGGGATACACCGATTATTTTAGTGATGCCAAAAACGGGGATCATGTCAGTATGTTCAATTTCATCAGGGAATTTGCTGCTAATCTTACACCGTCTTTACAAAGCCGGATCACTGAAAATGGATTGGATCCCCATATTCTTGCCAGACTGGTTGAGGATGCCCGAATGCTGGAGAAATTTCAAGAGTGTTTTGAGATTGTGTCCGACTCCTCCTTAATAGAGGATGAAGGAAAGAGGTCGCTCGAAGCCATTTATGACGAGAT
>DIFU01000111.1 GCA_002419285.1 Prolixibacteraceae bacterium UBA5740
AGAAAGTTGCGGAGTTACCCCGATAAACCAGCCATCGGAATGATTCTGCGTAGTTCCGGTTTTACCAGCAATGGGCATGGTAAACCTACCTTACCCTTCGCGGCTTCGAAGACGTCCCCCGGTACCGTTATCAACAACCCCTTGCAAGAGATTGATCATCAGGTACGCAGTATTCTCATCAATGGCTTCATGGCGCTGAGGGACAAAACTGGCAACAATATTGCCATGTCGGTCCTCTATATGGGTTACAAAATAGGGTTTGATAAAGACCCCTTTGTTCGCGTAAGTGGAAAATGCCCCAACCATTTCATACAGGGTGATATCGGAGGTTCCAAGGAACATGGACGGAACAGCATCAATAGGAGAATAAACACCCAACTTATGCATTATCTCAGTCACTGCCTGAGGGTTAAACTGCTTCATCACCCAAGCGGAAATCATGTTTTTGGAATTGGCAAGTCCCCACTTCAGGGTGACCATTCTTCCATAATTTTCAGCATCATCACTGGCATCCCTGGGCTCCCAGACTGAGCCATCAAATAAAATAAATTGTTGTCGCACATAGGGAACCTTTGTGCAGGGTGTATACCCATTTTGCATGGCCAGTGTATACAGGAAAGGTTTTACCGTTGAGCCAACCTGACGTTTCCCGCTTTTCACCATGTCGTACATGAAATATTCATAACTCGGACCACCCACATAAGCTTTAACCTGGCCGGTCCCATTCTCCAAAGCCATAAAGGAAGATCTGAAAAATCTCAGATACCACTTTATGGAATCAATGGGTGACATAATCGTATCAATTTCACCCGTCCACGAGAATATGCTCATCTCAACGGGCTTTTTGAATTCCTCCCTGATCTCATTAAAATTCTTACCAGATTCTCGCAACAGCCTGTACCTTTCAGTTTGCCGGATTGAGCGGTCGACCAATTCATCTGCTTCGGCGGCCGACATGTTATTGGAGAACGGGGGATTACGCAATGATTTGATTCTTTGGTCAAACAAAGGCTGAAGGTTCTCGCGCAAATGTTTGGTCAGCGCCTCCTCGGCATACCGCTGCATACGTGAATCGATCGTTGTATGTATCTTCAGGCCGTCGCGATAAATATCATAGGATGACCCGTCGGGCTTTTTATTCTTGTGCACCCAGCCATACAAAGGATTATCTACCCACTCAGCTGAATCTTCCCTGAAAATCTGCTCCTGCCATGAAGCGTATTTCGAACGGTCGGGCTTGGATGCCCTCATCGTGGTGCGAAGGTATTCCCTGAAATAAGGAGCAAGTCCCCGCTTAAAGTCAACCCTGTGGTAGTCCAGGTCAAGAGGAAGAACCTTAACAGAATCAAACTCTGCCCTGGTGAGATATCCGTATTTATGCATTTGTGAAAGAACCACATTCCTTCGCTTTAATGTCAGTTCCTCACGCCGCACAGGATTATAAAGTGAACTGTTCTTTGCCATGCCGACCAGCATGGCAGCCTGATGCAATTTCAGAGAGTCGGGTTCGCAATTGAAGTAAACATTTGAAGCTGTCTTAATTCCGACTGCCAGATTCAGGAAATCGTACTTATTCAGGTACATTGTAAGAATTTCCTCCTTGGTATAGCTTCTTTCAAGTTTGATGGCAATTACCCACTCCCTGAATTTTCGAAAGACAAACTTCACGGCACCAGCATTTTTCTCCCGGGGGAATAACATCTTGGCAAGCTGCTGCGAGATTGTACTTCCACCACCCGAGCTGGTGTCTCCGGTCAGAACACCTTTCACAACCCTGAGAAGGCCCCTAAGATCAATCCCCGAATGGCGATAGAATCTGACATCCTCTGTCGAAATCAAGGCATCAACCAGATGCTGGGGGATCTCTTCGTAACGGACATAGGTTCTGTTCTCATTCTCATTGAAAAATGTGCCCATCAACTTACCATCGGCACTGATTACCTGAGAAGCAAGTATACTTTCCGGGTTTTCAAGATCTTCAAAAGTGGGCATAAATCCCATCCAACCATTGGCAATACCAAAGAACATCAGGACTATGGCGATGCCGGAGGAAATCACGATTGTCCAGAAAATTTTTATGTATTTCGAAAAATCAGGCTTTTCTATAGTCATAATTTTGACCGGTTAATTTTAACGACAAATATATCAGGAATATCCCATTACGACCATTTGACAAATCAGGAATCAACCGTTTAAGTGCTAAAATATAAACAATTACATCATTTTCAATAAAATAGAATGCGAAAATCTTAACATGAAATTTTGAACTTAGCCATCCATTTTCTTTACTTTGCACAAATTTTTTTAAAAGATACAGGTGTATGCAGGAAAATCTGGTCATTGTCGAATCACCCGCCAAAGCGAAAACCATTGAAAAGTTCCTCGGAAATAATTTCAAGGTTGCTTCGAGCATGGGACATATTCGTGACCTGGCAAAAAAAGACTTTGGAATTGATATCGAAAATAACTTCCAACCCCAGTATATCATCTCAGATGACAAGAAGAAAGTGGTTGCCGAACTTAAGAAGCTGGCAAAATCGGCCACTGAGATCTGGCTTGCCTCTGATGAAGACCGTGAAGGGGAAGC
>DIFU01000063.1:0-10379 GCA_002419285.1 Prolixibacteraceae bacterium UBA5740
TCGGAAGGATGAACCGAAATGATTTTTGCCTTTTTTGCCATCAGCGGCAGGTAGGTAAAACCTCTCATATCAGTAGCGGTAAAATATTCACGGTTAAAGTCCCTTCGAATTTTTAAAGTCCGGCCAACCCCCAAAACACCACCTGATTTTTCAAGTACATCATTGTCAGTAAGCTCTCTAACGGTGCCCATCGCATAAAAAACCTTGTTCATGGCAACCGTTTGGTCGTCAATGATCCTCGACTTCTCCTCCACAGTGCGGGTAACTTCCTGAACCTGCGTAGAAAGCAAACTTACATCGAGGTTTAACCTTTCCACGCTCTGTGTAAGTTGCGAAATTTCGATGTTCTTTTGCTCAACCTGATTGTTCAGATTTGAAACCATCCTTTCAAATTCAGTAACCATTCCCTGTAATTCACCAACCTTTGAATTAGCAGAATTCAGTCTTCGTTGCAAGGAAGAATTTAGTTCCTTATTTTTTTGGATTAACTGGTTCAGCAAAGCAATATCTTCCAGTATCTTCTGCTTACGGTCACCTTGAAGTTCTCCTGGTTGCTGACTGGCAACAGTTATCATCTTTTCCAGGGCTTTAATTGAATCAAGGTTCTCCTGGATTTCATTGAAGGAAGACAGAAAATCCATTATAGCCTGATCCTTTTCGGATGTGACGGCTGCCAGGCTATCCCTTACCATACCCAGACGGCTTATTTCATTTTTTTGTTGCTGGCAGGCAAACAATCCTGTCAATGCAATCAGAATCACTAATTTTTTCATTGTATAAAACCTGTATTTGGTTGTGAAATCAGATGCAAATGTAATACATCCATAACACCTGTTATCCGCTGGAATAGAAATATTTAAGAATTAATCTACACAGCAATACAGATCATGCACGAAATGATTCGAATTGAAGGGTAAACCTAACATAAATGTCTAACTTTAACCACTTAACAAACGTATCAACCATAGGAATGAATAAGTGAAAGTTATGTCGTTTGTTATCTTCATGTTAATGGCAGCAATATTCAATACATCGGAAACCGGAAATCCGCAGGAATCCTTACTTCATCAACGTGAGGAGATGGTTCGTTTACAAATTCAAAACAGAGGAATCTCTGATACAAAAATACTGAATGCTTTCAAAACCGTACCACGCGAAGCATTTGTGCCTGTTGGGTACAGAAGATATTCCTATGCCGACCAACCCATCCCGATTGGAGAAGGACAAACCATTTCGCAACCATATATTGTTGCCTTCATGACCGAGGTTCTTGGGGTCGGCCCCGATGAAAAAGTACTTGAAATCGGCACTGGCTCGGGTTACCAGGCGGCAATTCTTGCTGAATTGGATGTGGAGGTTTATTCAATTGAAGTAAACGAGATTCTTGCACAGAGAGCCAGAATCACCCTTGAAAACCTCGGCTATAAAAACATCCATCTGAAGACCGGGGATGGTTATGCAGGTTGGCCAGAGAATGCTCCTTACGACGCTATTCTCGTTACATGTTCACCTACCTCTATACCACCCCTCCTGAAAGAACAACTGGCTGAGGGTGGCAGGATGATAATTCCGGTTGGACAGCAAAACAGCGTACAATATCTATATCTTCTCGAAAAGCATCATGGAAAAATCATAAAAAAAAACGTGATGCCTGTAAGGTTTGTACCGATGACTGACGGAAAAGGGAAACCATATTAAGCAGGCATAAAAATCATCTACTTCTTTAGGACCGCCTCCAATATTTCAGGCATTCCATTGGGGAATCAATCTAATCAACCAGTAATTGAGGCTTTGCCAGAATAAAGCATCCCTGATTATTGACATGCCGGTTGAGCTATCAGGTACATATACCATTGATGGATTGACACTTACCCGAAGCAGACATCCGTTAACAAGGAAATAACATTTTTGAGATTAAACTATTTTAGGATATTTATGTCTTATTATGTGTTGAATTAATCTTGAAAATAGTTAGACAAATGAAGAAGATATTATTTCTGTCCATTTTTGGTTTGTTATATAGTTTAGCCTGGGCACAGCCCGCACCTGTTGCCAATGAAAGTGAAGTCAGGTCGGGCAGAATAAAGGGGGTCATTTTGGATGCCGATTCGCAGTCCCCCATGGAGTATGCCAATATAGCGATATACAGCAAAAGGGATTCCTCATTGGTAACCGGAGGAATTACCAACGATAAAGGGCACTTCGAAATCGAAGGATTGGGTTTTGGTGAGTATTATGCTGAAGCCATATTTATTGGGTATGAAAAAAGTTCTCATTCAGGCATCCGGATAGCACCAGCCAATCAGGTTGTGGATATTGGGGAAATAACATTAAGTGCATCGTCATTGACAATCGGAGATGTAAATGTAGTCGCCGATCGTCAAAGAATTGAATACAAAATCGACAAAAAGGTCATCAATGTTGATCAGGATATCAACGCTGCCGGCGGAACCGCAATCGATGTGCTGGAAAATACACCTTCGGTTGAAGTTGATATTGACGGTAATGTATCCCTGAGGGGTTCATCCAGCTTTACTGTATTGATCGATGGAAAACCAAGCGTCCTCTCAGGCAGTGATGCACTGAGGCAACTTCCTGCTTCAGCCATTGACAATATTGAAATAATTACAAATCCATCAGCCAAATATGAACCAGACGGGATGGCAGGGATCATCAATGTGGTGATGAAAAAGAATGTTCTTTCAGGATTCAACGGAATAGTGAATGCAATGGTCGGAACCGGTAATAAATACCGGACCGACCTGAACCTGAATTACAGGACACGGAAAACAAACCTGTTTTTTGGGACAGACTGGAACAATTATAACTCCTTCGGGGAGATTTTTTCAGAACGACAGATTTTTCAGCATGACACCACAAATTTCATCATTACTGAAGGCAAACGAGATTCGGAACGCAGAGGGTTCAATCTCAGGGGAGGTGCTGATTTTTTTCTAACCGACAGAGCCACACTGACACTCTCATTGACAGGTGGACAATATGGCAATGACAATGGAGGTCGTTCGCAACTTCATGAATATTCGATGCCGGGAACAACCGAGAGATTTATAATCAATGACAATCTATCAGGAAGAGAAGGTAACCAGTTCAGTTCAAATTTAAGTTTCCAACAAAAATTTGATGAATCAGGACTTCACAAATTAGATTTTCTACTCTATTATTCGGCTCGGACCGGTGATGATCAGGAAAACCAGGATGAATACCTGACCAATTCCAGTTACCAGGGTAATCTTGGATTCATTGACCGAATCCAGTCATCTGAAACAGAGGAAGAAAATGAATTCCGATTCAAATTAGACTACGTCCGCCCTCTGTCATCAGGTGGAAAATTTGAGGCTGGAATGCAATCGACGCTTGACAGAGAGCAGGAAGAGTTTACGTTCTCAAACTATGATCCTGAAACATCGAATTGGATAAGCAATCCTTTATTTACCAGCTCCATGGATTTCAGACGTGACATTCATGCCGGGTATGTTACACTAGGGGGTAAAATGGGCGTAATACAATATATGGCCGGGCTGCGTGGAGAATATACCTTTCGAGAAATTGAGCACGAAAAGGCAGAAGAGCCAGTTACGCTCAACCGATTTGATCTCTTTCCAACGGCCCATTTGTCACTGGATGCTTCTGAAACGACACAAATCATGACAAGTTACAGCCGTAGAATTAACCGGCCTTCAGGACGGGATCTGGATCCTTTTCCAAATTACATGAACCAATATACCATCAGGCAAGGTAATCCTGCTTTAAAACCAGAATATACCAGTTCAATAGAACTTGGAATCATGCAAAGGTTTGGAAAATCTTTCATTTCGGCAGAAACCTTTTATCGCACTACCAACAACCTGATCAGCATGGTTCAGGAGCTTAGGGATAATGGTATAATATATCTTACCTCAGATAATATAAACCGTGATCACTCTTTGGGTGCCGAGGTAATGGGGAACTTCAATATTGCCAAATGGTTTCAGCTAAACAGTAGCGTCAGTTACTTCAACTACCGCATCAAGGGAGAATTAAATGGCGAAAACATCGACAGGGAAAGCAACAACTATTCCCTCCGAATGAATGGAAGTTTCAGGCTGGCACCTGAAAGCAGAGTGCAGCTGATGGCATTCTACAGGGGACCATCGGTACAGGCCCAGGGCGAATCAAAAGGCATGTTCTTCTCCAATATTTCATACCGCCAGGAGTTTTTCGACAAGAAACTTTCAGCTACGCTGAGTCTAAGAGACATTTTCGGAACATCCCAATTCGAAAACATGTCTTACGGTCCTAACTTTTCCAACAAATTCCGCATGAAGCGTGAGTCGCAGGTATTGCAGCTTACACTCAGCTACAAGATCAACAACTACAAACAGGATCGCGGTCAGGGTGAAATGAACGGTGAAGGTGGTGACCAGGGCGGAGGCCGCATGGACATGGACTTCTGATAATATTATCGCGCATTGAACCACATAAAAATTGACGAAGGTATTTTCCAAACCCTGATCAAAGCCTGTACAGGTATTGACTTTCTGCGGTTCTTCAATAGTTATTCTCCGTATATTGTGTATTAATGAATACAGAAGATATATACAAGATCTATTCAAGATATACTCAAATACAGAACCTGTGCAATATGGATAAGGGAGTTATAAAATAACCTGGCACCCATTAAAGAGAATAAAAGAGGCTGTTTTCAAAAAAAGACAGCCTCTTTTATTCTCTTGAGGGAATTCACAAAGTCGCCTGACCCGGCTCCCCTACGAAAGAACTCCCGACTATGGCCTTAGGAGCTTCAAACATATTCTCATAATGGCGAAGATGAAAATTGAAAATTTGATAATCCAATGAAAATCCGTGTTTCCTGAGTGTAATTAACCAAATTTCAAACAGATAGGCAAATGCTACTATTTCCCTATGATTGACCACATATAAAAAATTCATTTTGAAGAAACATAACCCTCATCCATTCAAGGTTTTTTATCCTTATATTTATGGCTCTTAAAGAAAATTTATGCATACATAGATGTAGTATATTAACTCAATCTTATTACTATGAACAAAAAATCAGAAAAAAGCAGTGTATCCCGCAGGGCATTTCTGGGTACAACTGCAGCCGCAGCCGCTGGAATTACCATTCTTCCCAGCAATGTCATTGCCGGTCTGGGTCACAAAGCCCCAAGCGATAAGCTGAATATTGCCTGCATTGGTGTAGGTGGTATGGGTGCAAGTAACCTCAGAAACTCTGCCACAGAAAACATTGTTGGTCTTTGCGATGTCGACTGGAAATACAGCAAAAGGGTTTTTGACGCCTATCCAAATGCCAAAACCTATAAGGACTGGCGCAAGATGTACGACGAGATGGGTAAATCCATCGATGCAGTTATTGTAGCCACTGCCGACCACACCCATGCCATTACTGCTGCATATGCCATGGAAATGGGTAAGCACGTGTATGTACAAAAACCTTTGACACATACAGTATATGAATCAAGGTTGCTCACCAAGCTGGCTGATAAATACAAGGTTGCCACTCAAATGGGTAACCAGGGTTCATCAGGCGAAGGTGTTAACCTCGTTTGTGAATGGTTGGCCAATGGTGAAATCGGTGAAGTAACCAAAGTGGAAGCTTTCACAGACCGGCCAATCTGGCCACAAGGTCTGAACCGACCAGAACCTGGCATGTGGGTACCTGACTCCCTTGACTGGGATCTCTTCATCGGACCGGCCCCAATGCGTCCGTACCACGAATTATACACTCCCTGGAACTGGCGAGGCTGGTGGGATTTTGGCACAGGTGCCCTTGGTGACATGGCTTGCCACATCTTACATCCTGTTTTTGTTGGTCTTGAATTAGGCTATCCAACTAAAGCCCAGGGTAGCTCCACTCTGCTGCTGAACGACTGCGCACCCAATGCACAGATGGTAAAACTGACCTTCCCTGGCAGGGCTCCCAAGACTGCATGGAAAGGAATGAAGAAAAACGCAGTTCTTCCTCCAGTTGAAGTCACATGGTACGATGGAGGTCTCCAGCCCATGAAACCAGAAGGATGGCCTGCAGGAAGGAATATGAATGATCAGGGTGGTGGTGTCATTTTCCACGGAACCAAAGACAAGTTGATCTGTGGTTGCTATGGCGTGAATCCATGGCTGTTATCAGGAAGAGTACCCGAAGCTCCCAAATTCCGCAGAAGAATTGACAAGGCCACGAACGGTGGACACGAACAGGATTGGATCCGCGCATGTAAGGAAAGTCCTGACAGCCGCGTAAAAACAGCTTCCGATTTCAGCGAAGCCGGTCCATTCAACGAAATGGTAGTGATGGGTGTGCTCGCTGTCCGTCTCCAGAGTCTTAACAAAGAACTGGAATGGGATGGAGTGAACATGAAATTCACCAATATTGGTGCTGACGAAAAAATCAGAACTGTCGTTAAGGATGGCTTCGAAATCAATGACGGACATCCAACATTCAAGAAAGACTGGACTGAACCCGTTGCCGCACAGGAATTTGCAGCAGAACTGATCAAGCACACCTACAGGAAGCCTTGGTCACTGCCCGAAATGCCTGCATAGATTTACTGACAGAACCTTGATCGACCATAGCAAAGAATAGCTGGAATTTCCAGCACATTAAGCAACGGTCAGAGAAAGCGGTCTATCAATAATAACTCTTCATCAAAAGGCTGTATGTATAAGCAAAATGCTTTCATACAGCCTTTTTTTATCGATATTACTTCAGATCTTGACAATATTGGGCATTAACGAGCCAATCCCCGGATCTGGTTGCAAAAAGATGTTTTTTTTCATACTTTCAGCCCCTGTATACCTATCGGTAAAATGAAAGCCATGGACAAAGACAAAACACAGCATAGCGTGAACAGACGACAATTCATTTCGTCGACAGCTACCGCTTTTGCCGGATTCACCATATTGCCCAGTCATGTCATCGCAGGACTGGGGCACAGGCCTCCCAGCTCAAAACTGAATATCGCAGGAATTGGGGTCGGTGGTATGGGGTATAACAACCTCAAGAATAT
This sequence comes from Prolixibacteraceae bacterium UBA5740, assembly GCA_002419285.1. GTDB lineage: Bacteria > Bacteroidota > Bacteroidia > Bacteroidales > Prolixibacteraceae > UBA1413. The sequence continues at coordinate 7,044 of DIFU01000063.1, forward strand.
GGAATCAGAGAATATTGTCGCACTTTGTGATGTGGACTGGGATTATGCCGGCAAAAGTTCATTTAAGGCATGGTCGAGAGCAAAGCAATATAAGGATTACCGGGAGATGTTTGACCAGCAGAAAGATATTGATGCCGTAATGATTGCAACACCCGATCATTCACATGCACTTCCTGCTGTCATGGCTATGCGTAACGGGTATCATGTCTATGTCCAGAAACCATTATCTCACAGCATCTACGAAGCAAGAGTAATGGCGGAAACTGCAAAAACCTATGGAGTTGCCACCCAGATGGGGAACCAGGGCAATTCAGACGAAGGAATCCGGCAGATTTGCGAATGGATCTGGGCAGGTACCATTGGAGAGGTTACCCATGTTGACACATGGACAAACCGGCCGATATGGCCACAAGGTCTTCAGCGTCCAACGAAAAACATGAGAGAACCCAAAAATCTGGATTGGAACCTTTTTGTCGGTACGGCTTCCTACAGGCCATACCATGAGATTTACACCCCATGGAACTGGCGTGGATGGTGGGATTTTGGCACCGGAGCACTGGGTGATATGGCTTGTCATATACTCGACCCGGTATTTATGGCATTGAAACTTGAATCTCCGGTTACAGTCCAGGGATCCTCTACCCCGGTATCGCTGGAGTCAGCACCCAATGCTGAATTTGTAATTTTCGAGTTTCCCCGCCGCGACAACCTGCCAAAGGTAGCTATGCCTGAGGTCACCGTTCATTGGTATGATGGAGGGATGATGCCGCCGCGACCTAACGAACTTCTGCCTGGTGAGATGATGGGGGATGCTGACGGTGGATGTATTTTCCATGGGACCAAGGGTAAAATCATGTGTGGCACTTATGCCAGAAACCCGCAGCTACTGCCAACCCGTCAGATGGAAGAGTTCACCCCACCAAAAAAAACCCTCCGGAGAATCAGCAATGCCATGCAGGGAGGCCATGAGCAGGATTGGATCAGAGCCTGCAAGGAAAGTAAGGAAACCAGGCTTGAGGCATCCTCGCACTTTGGATATGCCGGCCCACTTACCGAAACCGTCCTGGCCGGAGTGCTGGCTGTAAGGTTGCAAAGCCTCAACCGAAAATTGCAGTGGGATGGAAAAACCATGAGGTTCACCAATATCAGCCATTCCGATATGCTACGGGTAATGTCAAAAGACAACTTTGAAATCATCAACGGCCACCCGAAATTTAACAGGGAGTTCTCTGAACTGCCGGCAATCAGGATGGTCGAGGAATGGGTAAGACACAATTACCGGGAAGGTTGGGAGCAGATCTGACTTTGAATACTGAAATATTCTTTCTTATTTGCGAAGGTCCAGCTCAATCATTTCCTTTTTCTGGCGCGATTCACGATCCTTTATTTCAAGTTCACCAATTCTTTCTTGTCGATTAATACGAATAACATCCCCGTCAGGATTCACAAACTGCAGGTTATCAACCGAAGATACATCATGGTTCTTTTCACGGATGATGGTAATTTTTTCACGGCCATTGCGCAGATTTTTCTTCTTGAAGGTCAGTATTGCAGGATCATCCAACCGGATAACATTACTCCGGTCACTTCTTAAACGGCGAACAAGCGGTCTTTCACCAGGAGGTGGCAAAACGGGCACACCTCTTTGATAACGAGGACGGCGTGTTACAGTCCTGAATTCATTTGAGTCATTTCTGTATTCAAATACCCTGACCATTTCTTTCACTTGACCGTTCATGTCATCACCATCACTCCGAACGATGATCATACGTTTTATCGAGTCAGGGTTCTCAGTCAGGAATAATTCATCTGAAAGTGAGGACCCATCTTTCAACGAAGTAATCAATCGGGAAATATCACCTTTTAGAATCTGCGTATCATGAACGGTATCGGGCAACACGACTTCAGTTTCGGTTTTAACCCCATCCTTGATTTCCACGATCTTTAATTTTGATTGGGCATTCGCGCTCTGGAACGGAACTGCAACAAAAATGGCCATCCAAAGGATGGTAGCAAGGACTGAAACAAATATTTTTCTCATAGGAAGCAGATTATTAATTGGATATAGAACATATCATACAAATATAAAGTCAATTAAGACATTCATCTTATCGTCCTGAGTTATTTATTAAACAAAAATTTTACATTTGCCTTATGTTTTATAGGTGAACGTACTTGAAGATTTTTTCAATCAAAAAATTCATGAAAAACAAAACTATCCTCATCCTATTGACATCCGTGATTTTGGTTATGGCGTCTATTGCTGCTGGCACAGGAATCTTTTCAAACGAAGGACCAGGCCCATTTGAGTACAAATCAATCCATGGAGAATCAGTGCAGATTTATGGGAAGGGTGTGTACAGCTATATGTCAGCTGAATTGGCACCCCAGGGAATTGCACAGGACTTTATTACCCTGTTTCTGGCACTACCAGTTCTTCTTATTTCATTGGTATACTCCCTGAAGGGTTCTGTTAGAGGGAAATTGGTTCATACAGGAGTCACCTCCTATCTTTTTGTCACATACCTGTTTTATCTGGCAATGGGAACCTACAGTTATCTTTTCCTCGTATATGTTATACTACTCGGATCCACTGCCGCAAGTCTGACGTTAGGTATGTTATCACTTGGGCAGATTGACTTGCCTGGTCAGCTCAAACAGCAGGCTCCCGTGAAAGCGGCGGGTTCATTTCTCATATTCAACGGCTTGGCTATCGGTTTACTCTGGCTGGGGCGTGTTGTTCCTCCCCTCATCGACGGTACCATTTATCCTGAAGGTTTAGATCACTATACTACCATGATTGTCCAGGGTTTCGATCTTGCGCTGCTGTTACCTTTGTCCATTGTTTCGGGGTTTCTGCTTTATCAAAGAAATGAAGCTGGAATTCTGCTTGGGATCGTTTACCTGGTCTTTCTCTCTATCCTGATGACATCACTGACCGCCAAAATAATCTATATGGGTATTTTAGGCCAGAATATAATTCCGGTAGTGTTTATTATTCCTGTATTCATGTTAACAGCCTATGGATTCTCGTACAGCCTGATCAAGAAATTAAGGCTTAACTGATCCATCTAAGTCTAACTTTTCAGTTTTGATTTTTGTCTCCGTGGCCTGAGTTTCAATTCCACAGGTTCCAAAACCCAGCAGGGCATAGAGGGGACAGCAACGACGGAGGGACGTGATTCCTAATAGGATAGCAAGTGCAAGGGCGATGTCACCCCAAGTTCCCTCGAGTGTTTTTGTTATATAAAGAATTGCCAGGATGACTGCGGCAATTCCACGGATTATACGGTCTGTTTTACCAACATTATGCATCATATCTATTTATCTATATTT